>CAZNCJ010000001.1:0-128989 GCA_964571595.1 uncultured Caulobacterales bacterium
CTTTCGTTGTCTATCTTCTTATCTGGTGGGTCACCTTATTTGCGGTCTTGCCTGTGGGAGTGCGGGGGCAGACAGAAGAAGGTGAAGTTGTGCGGGGGACAGAACCGGGGGCTCCTGTAGATAGTCAAATGAAGCGCAAAATCATCCTGACGACAATTATTTCGACACTTATCTGGGTGCTGGTTTGCGGAATTATAATTTCCGGCGTTATAAAAATATAAACGACTTGGCTTATGGTAAAGCCCTAAAACAAAATCGTCTAAGCGTTCGATTTTATGGTAAGGACTGTTTCAGAGATAAATAGAATGGGAGGAAGATATTGTCAGAAATTTCTTGTCCTCCTGACTTAGAGTAGTGAATACCATCTTTTAAATAAACTGAATTTTCGCCATTACTCACAGCATCAATAGCGGCGTGTTCAAAACTCTCAAAACCTTTCGGCTTATACGCGGCTAAGTCGATCAATGCATCATATCCGCGACTTTGATAGTTTTCCCGACAATCCCGATTATAGGCTAGTCGCGCTCTTTTATTTGCTGAAAATGTCTTGTTGGCAGCGGTTTCCCATCGTCCATGCGGGGGCACAGTGATTAAAACAAGTTTTAGCCTTTCAGCCCAGTTAGGCTTGGCATTGGGATGGGATAAAATTCTTGCTTTATCCTCTTGTATCATGTCATCAATTATAGTCCGCCCCGAACGCCACCCAATAGGGTTTTGCCGAGAGCGTATCACACCTAACAAGTCATTTGTTCCATATTGCCAGCTCATGACCACATTCTGGTAACCGGCACTCAGCGCGGAGACGGCCATATTAATACGTAAGCGACGTCTGTCCTCATTGTCATAAGCATTTGCAGCCTTGGAGCCAAATTTTGACCCCCCTATAGCATCAAGAACACCGATAAAACCTGGCTTGAGTCTTGGGCTTTCATTTAACCGCCAAAACGGCGAGGGTAGGAAAGCCGTCAGACTGTCACAACAGCCGATAACTGCAATCTTACGCGGAAGATTATAAACCTGCTTTACTGAGAAGCGTTCTCTGGCATGTGCATCGATTTGTAAAACTTCACTATTGGAAAGCGCTTTGTCAGACAACCAGAACATATCTGCATATTCGCGGTGTTGGTTTTTATCTGCGGCTACGCGAAAAGAATAGGAAGCTCCGAGGAGTGTAATCTTACCGATATTGAAGGGGGTAAATTTTTTCGCAGGTCCCTCAAAGGCTGGAATACCATTAATATAACCGGTTAACTTCCCTGATTGAAGTGTTATCGCGAGATGTACCAGCCCTTGATTGTCTAAGGTTGCGGTCGATCGTGATCGAGATTTTGTGAGGTCAGGGTTGTTATAAAATCTAAAGTTTTGAGGGGCTCCATATATTCCGACTTGTCCGTTCCGATTATTCACAGTCCTGTCTTCATTAGGCGCCACACCCATGAGATGAGCGAATTTATTGACACCTGTTACGTCTTTTGTGATTTCTGCAAACCCACCCATAGATAATTCGGTGATAGCTATATTTGATAAATCAAGCTCAAGGCCATCAAATTCTGGGTCGAGAGAAGGTTGTATGAGCCCTTGATTATTTATCGGAATGCGGCCCTTATCAGTTTTGGAACGGCGTAAGACTAATGATTTATCGGCTAGTACATTTGGAATGATTTTATGGTCTTCGAATTTGGCACCATGTCCGTCCCAAAACCCTAAAAGCCCGTCTGGTAAAGGGAGAGTAATTTGATTGAGCCGTTTTGCAGTAGCTATATCATTCGGGCTTGGAATGAATTTTCGTATATTTTTCTGAGAGACTTTTTTTTGTGGCGGCTCTTTGGCTTTAATCTCTAAATTTGTTTCTTTTTCAACAATTTCGGGGAGGATAGGAGCGCTAATAGGTTTTTCTACTTCTATTTCAGGCTCTGTAGAGGTCTTGGTAACATTTGTACTTAATTTGGTATTTGTTGGAGGCGGGTTTTGCGTCTGGGAGGGTGGTACACCGCAAGCCGCGAGCGTCAAGATCAGAATAAAGACCTTGAGAATGGAATGGTTAAATATCCTATCTTCAACAGGAGGTATCATTCCTGAATTTTGCTTGCAATAGTTAAGTTCATTGGCTTTGGAGGTATTCTGTATCCGGTTTTAGCGGGCGTAAGCTGTCTAAGTCTCATAATGATGATGAGAGTTTTATATTAAAGAGAGTGCGTCATAACCCTTACCTGCCTCAGAAAAATATAAACTGCTTTTGCGATTATTTCCAGCTTGGAACTTGTCGTAACTAGGTTGAGAGGCTAAGCCTAGCTCAACAAGAAAGGGATTCTTACCCATGCGATTATCGCGTTATTTTTTACCTCTCTTAAAAGAGACACCCGCGGAAGCGACCATTGCCTCGCATAGATATATGTTGCGCGCAGGAATGATGAAGCAAAACAGTGCCGGTATTTATACTTGGCTGCCTTTGGGCCACAATGTTCTCAAGAGAATTGAGAATATTGTACGTGAAGAACAAGACAAAGCGGGGGCGATCGAACTGCTCATGCCGACCATTCAACCGGCTGATCTGTGGAAAGAAACACAGCGCTATGAGGCATACGGACCTGAAATGCTGCGGATAACCGATCGCGGCGGGCGCGAAATGTTATACGGGCCAACAAATGAAGATATGATCACCGATGTCTTTCGGTCTTATGTGAGGTCTTACAAGGACTTACCGCTAAATCTTTATCATATTCAATGGAAGTTTCGCGACGAAAGACGTCCACGTTTCGGCATTATGCGGGGGCGTGAATTTATGATGAAAGATGCCTATAGTTTTGACATTGATGCGGATAGTGCCCGTCATTCTTACAATAAAATGTTCGTAACCTATCTCAATACGTTTGAGCGCCTCGGTGTAACAGCCGTGCCTATGCGCGCAGATACAGGCCCCATAGGCGGGGACTTATCACATGAGTTCCTTATCTTGGCAGAGACAGGCGAGTCAGAAGTGTTTTTGCATAAAGACCTTATCGAAATGGGCGCACCGGGTGAGGTTGATTTTGATAGCGGTAGCGATCTTGCAAAAATTTTCGACCAACGCACCAGTCTTTATGCGGCAACTGAGGATATGCACGATGCTGACGCCTTTGCTAACATCCCCAAGGACAAGCAGCTCTCGGCACGGGGTATCGAAGTGGGGCATATTTTCTATTTCGGCGATAAATATACGGCCCCGATGAAAGCCAAAATTACAGGCCCAGACGGTAAAGATCATATCGCACTTGGCGGTTCATACGGTATTGGTGTCTCGCGCCTAGTCGGGGCTATTATTGAAGCCAGCCATGACGATAAGGGTATTATCTGGCCAAAATCTGTCGCCCCCTTTGGTGTCGGTATCATCAATCTTAAAACAGGAGATGAGCAGGCAGATGCGGCATGCGAGGATTTGTATTTGAAATTATCGAATGCAGGCCTTGATCCGCTTTATGATGATAAATCAGATAGGGGCGGGGTGAAGTTTTCGCGCATGGATCTTATTGGATTGCCATACCAGCTTGTTGTTGGCCCGCGCGGGTTAAAGAACGGTGTTGTCGAGTTTAAGGACCGCGCCAGTGATGAGCGCACGGAAATGAGCCCGGAAGCGGCCATAGACTATCTTGTCAAAGCCTATGCGGATGTGCTGCGTTGAACGCGCCAAAACCTATAGGCCCTGATTTTATCGGGGGACAGAACAAGCCCTTTGGCAGTGTAGAGCGCACGATTGCGCGGCGCTATCTCGGCGCTAAAAAATCAGAGGGCGGTGTGGCGGCTATCGCCTGGATTTCCTTTATATGTATCGCGCTGGCGATAATTGCCATGATTACAATTATGTCGATCATGAACGGGTTTCGGGCAAAATTACTCGAACTTACAATTGGCTCGCAGGGCCATATGTATGTGCTCTCTTCTACACCCAATCCCACCCCTGAGAGCATTCAACAAATGGAAGCGCGTCTGGCGGGTATTGACGGTGTTGACGAAGCCTTTGAGTTTACTGAAAATATTGTGGGCGTGAATGCCAATGGTCAAATTTCAATTGGACATGTCTTAGGTATAAGACCGGATAATTTGGATAATTTTGAACTCATTACACAAAGTATCGAACAAGGCTCATTACAAAATTTTGGCCAAGGGCGTGGGGCTGATCATCAGGTTTCTATCGGGGCCTTTATGGCGGCTGAGCTAGGACTTAGCCTCGGGGATAAGATCAAAATATATACAGGCCGAACCCGTAAAACTATAACGGGAGAAACCCCCATCATTAAAGACTATACGATTGGCTCAATTTTTAAAACGGGGCTATATACAACGGATTTATCGACAATTTATATGGATTATGATCAGGCTGTGCTTTTGTTTGAAAACGGCAAGCCCCCGGGGACAATCCAATTGCGTCTTGAAGATCCAGATAGAATTGAAGCTCTTTATGGGGCCGTCAGAAATGCAGCCAAGGAACCCGTCTTTATCCAGACATGGAAGGACAAAAATGCCACAACGGCTACGGCTTTGCGAACCGAGCAACTCGCCATGCGCTTTATCTTTATCATTGTGGTCGTGATTTCAACTTTCCCGATTTTGGCGGCAATGATTATGCTCGTGAAAAACAAGTCCAAAGATATTGCTATATTGCGCACGATCGGTGCCTCACGCGCATCTATAATGCGTATCTTTTTTATTGCCGGGGCGACAGTCGGCGTGTTGGGTACGCTCACAGGGCTGGTTTTAGGTATATTATTATGTCTGAATATTGATGGGGTTCAATCAATCATTGAAGCGATTTCTGGACGGCCTCTCTTTCCGCCAGATGTCTATTCGATCTCCGGCGGTATTCCGGCAAAAGTTGTTTGGCCTGAAGTCTTAGGTGTGGCGATTTGCGGCTTCGCAGTCTCTGCCGTCGCCACCTTTTTCCCGGCTCTAAATGCCTCGCGCATAGACCCGGTGGAGGCGCTTCGCTATGAGTAGACGCCCCATATTATCGGTTCGGAATTTACACCGCTCTTACAAATCCGGCCCTAAACTGCTTCACGTTCTTCGCGGAGCCGATATTGACATATACCCTGGCGAAATGGTCGGGCTGATCGGGCCGTCCGGTTCGGGTAAGTCCACATTGCTCCACGCAGCAGGCCTGCTTGAGAAACCTAATTCAGGCGATGTCTATATTAATGGGCGGGAATGTTTGAAGCTCTCTGATGATAAGCGCACCGCTATTCGGCGCGAAACGATTGGTGTGGTCTATCAATTCCATCATTTGCAAAAAGAATTTTCTACCATTGATAATATTGTTATTCCGCAAATGATTGCGGGTAAAGGGCGTGATGAATCAGAGATCGAGGCCAAAAGGTTATTAGGCATTATGGGTTTAACAGAACGCGGACACCACAAGCCCTCGCAAATGTCAGGGGGTGAACAGCAGCGCGTAGCAATCGCGCGGGCAATTTCTAACCATCCGCAAATTTTACTCGCAGACGAGCCTACAGGTAATCTGGACCCGAATACGTCAAATAGCGTGTTTCAGAGCCTGTTTGATCTAACCCGCCTTGAGGGGGTTTCCGCACTTGTGGCCACACATAATATGCAGCTCACGCAATTTATGGACAGGGTGCTGACCGTCAGAGACGGCCTTGTTGTCCCTTATACGCCAGCTTCTGTTGGCTATTAGGATTGACCTGTCTTTGAGAGCTTGTTCGAGGTCAGATAAAACAGACAGCCAATCGCGATAAGGCCTAAACCAAATAAAGCGGTAAATGGCTCTTTGATCACCACATAAAATAATGTGAAAGCCGTCAACGATAAATAGATCAAGGGCACGACGGGATAGCCCCATGTCTTATAGGGACGGGGCAGGTCAGGTTCTTTATAGCGTAAAACAAAGACACCCAAGACAGCCAGAAAACTGTTAAAGGCGAGCATGGCGCCTGCAAAAACGATGATGGTTTCAAAGCTGGAGGTGAGTATGAAAAGCAGGGCGATCAAAGACTGAAAATAAATAGCATTACGCGGAACGGATTTTACATTGGTCTTGCCGAGAAACCGCAAAAGATAAAAGTCCTCGCCAATAGCTTGGAGCGCGCGCGGACCAGCCAGCGTCATGGCACTAATCGTTGAGATGAGTAACAAAGCGAGCATACCGCCTGCGAGCCTTGCACCTGTCTCGCCGAATATATATTGGGCGGCGATATAGCCGATTTCGACCTTATTGACCATTTCTTCGATGGGGGCTGCATATAAAAATGCGTAATTAAGCAAAACATACAGGCACATCACCAAGCCAGTACCCGTCATCAATATACGGGGGAGGTCGCGTTGCGGGTTCTCCAATTCCCCGCTAATATAGGTGGCAGCGTTCCAGCCTGTATAAGCGTAAGACACATATATGAGCGATATGGCAAATGCCCCGCTCGTAATGAGGCCTCCGTCCCCGGATTGTGGTTTTAGGCTGATAGTCTGAGGGGTATCAACAAACATAAAAGCGGTAATGCAAAAGGCCAAAATTAGCCCGACTTTAAGGGTCGTGAAGAGGGTTTGGAACTTTGCCCCGCCCGCGCGGTCACGTCCGTGTATTAGCGTGATGAGAATAACAACTATACAGGCCAGCAGTTTTTGCAAGCCTTCCCTGTATTGGCCGGGCAGGGCCGCTAAAGCATAGCTGGCAAAGGCTATAGCCACCGCGGCAATCGGCGCGGCAAATCCGATAGTGGCCGATATCCAGCCGGATATGAAACCAGCCACGGGATGATATATACGTCCCAAAAAATTATACTCGCCGCCGGATCGGGGCAGGGCGGCTCCAAGCTCGGCATAGCTCGCAGCCCCGCAAAGGGCGGCAATGCCGCCGCATATCCATAAAAGCATTATCGGAAAGCCGGTTTGAATATCGACGAGCTGAAAACCCAGACTGGTAAACACACCCGTACCGATCATATTGGCGACGATGACAGCAATTGCCGTATTGGGGGAATAAAACTTGGTCACGTCTCTCCAGTCAGGGGGCTAAATACCCCTTAAAACATGGATGAAACGGGGATGGCCTCATGAGTAAACTATAGGTGAAAGCACAGAAAACAAAACACTTCTTGACAAGATAGGGGGTTATTATGTTATAGAACAAATAGTGAACATATAAGTTATTATTGGGGATAATCATATGAAGCAGCTTGTTATGGATATTAGCGCCGGTATGATCATGGCAGGATTCGTATCTGTTATGACGATTTGGATGATGGTGATTGGCGGAGGTTAGCAGCCCCTTTCGATAACAGCCTTTCCATATTGCAGCCTTTTCTGGTCATGACGGTAATAGGGGAGGTTATATATGCAAAACTTTGTGCATTTACGCTCACGCTCTCCCTATTCCATGTTGGAAGGTGCCCTTAAGATAAAAGAAACAGCTGCGCGTGCCCGCGAATGGCGCATGCCGGCCTTAGCGCTCACAGATACAAATAATATGTGCGGCGCGCTTGAGTTCTCAGATATTATGACAGGATCGGGCATACAGCCGATAATGGGGGTTACCTTATCGGTTGATCTTGACCTGACAGACCAACCCGGTGTGATAAGGCGCGAACCGGAAGGCACATTGGCCCTACTCGCGCAAAATGAGACGGGGTATGAAAACCTTATGGTCCTATCTAGTTCCGCCTTTCTGGATGTGGAACCAACTGACCTCCCACATATAAAGGTCGAAAAACTAGGGGCGCATACACAAGGGGTTATTGCGCTAACAGGCGGGCCAGACGGGGCGCTTAATAAACTTATATGTGAGGGGCGCTTAGAGGAGGCGGAAAAATGGCTCGATCATTTGGCGGGCTTATTCCCAAACCGTCTTTACGTTGAACTCCAAAGACATAATCTCGCCCATGAAATTCTTGCTGAAAAGACGCTTATTGAATGGGCCTATGCCAAAGCCTTACCGCTTGTGGCGACAAATGAGCCTTATTTCCTCGACCCTGATCTGCACAAAGCCCATGATGCCTTACTGGCTATTTCTGAAGGCTCTTATGTTCTGGAAAAGAATAGGCGAAAAGTCTCCCCGCAACATTATTTCAAATCGCCTGAACAAATGGCGGAATTGTTCAAGGACTTGCCCGAAGCTATTGATAATACATTAAATATTGCGATGCGGTGCGCCTATAAATCAAATAAGCGCAAACCTATTTTGCCCAATTTCGGCGATGGCTCCTTAAGTGAGGGCGATATTCTGGCCGAGCAGGCCGCACAGGGCTTAGAAGAGCGGCTGGCCAATATAGAACTTTCCGATACGCGTGAGGCCTATTTTGAACGCCTCGATTTTGAATTGGGCGTGATTAGAGAAATGGGCTTTCCCGGCTATTTCCTGATCGTTTCCGAGTTTATTAAATGGGCTAAACAAGAAGGTATTCCAGTGGGGCCGGGTCGGGGCTCCGGGGCTGGGTCTGTTGTGGCTTGGGCCTTAACCATCACCGATCTTGATCCATTACGTTACGGTCTTCTGTTTGAGCGTTTTCTTAACCCAGAACGTGTTTCCATGCCGGATTTCGATATTGATTTCTGTCAGGAACGGCGCGGGGAAGTTATCCGCTATGTCCAAGAGAAATACGGTGATGATCAGGTCGCTCATATTATCACCTTCGGGACCTTACAAGCGCGCGCGGTTGTGCGCGATGTCGGACGGGTCTTGCAAATGCCGCTGGGCCAAGTTGACCGGCTTGCCAAATTAGTCCCGTCAAATCCCGCTAACCCCGTGACCTTGGCCGAGGCGATTAAGCTGGAAAAGGGTCTGCGCGAGGCCCGTGATAGCGAACCTGCGGTGAAAGAGCTTCTTGATACGGCCTTAAAATTGGAAGGGCTATACCGCAATGCCTCGACCCATGCTGCGGGGGTCGTGATCGGGGATAGGCCGCTCACACAGCTTATCCCGCTTTACCGTGATCCTCGCTCTGATATTCCAGCGACCCAATTTACAATGAAATGGGCCGAGAAAGCAGGCTTGGTGAAATTTGACTTTTTGGGCCTTAAAACCCTGACAGTTATTGACCGGGCGCTTAAATATCTTGCCGCCCAAGGCAAAGAGATTGATCTGGATAGTGTCAGCACCGATACGCCTGAGGCATATAAATATCTTGAGGACGGTTTGTCGGCTGGCGTGTTTCAGCTTGAAAGTTCGGGCATGCGGGATGTTTTACGTAAAATGGCACCTGACTCGATTGAGGAATTAACGGCCCTGATTTCCCTGTACCGACCGGGGCCGATGAAGAATATTGATACCTATATCGACCGGAAGTTCGGACGCACCGATATTAGTTACCCGCACCCACTCCTAGAGGATATACTCAAAGAGACTTACGGCATTATCATTTACCAAGAACAGGTCATGCAAATCGCCCAAGTTCTGTCAGGCTATTCACTCGGTGAGGCGGATTTGCTGCGCCGGGCTATGGGTAAAAAAGATCAGGCGGAAATGGACAGGCAGAGATCGCGCTTTGTCGAGGGTGCTGCCAAAAACGATGTCGATAGCAAGCTCGCCAATAGTATTTTTGATCTGGTCAATGAATTTGCGGGTTATGGTTTTAACAAATCACATGCCGCTGCATATGCCATGATTTCCTTTCGGACGGCTTATTTAAAAGCTGTTTATCCGATTGAATTTGTTGCCGCGACGATGAGCCTTGATATCGCCAATGTTGAGAAATTGGCGCAGTTTTATCAGGAAGCAAAACGCATGGGCGTGGATATTGCGCCGCCCTGCGTTAACCGCTCATTTGCTGATTTCGAAGTTAAGGATGGGCAGGTTCTATATGCGCTCGGCGCTCTGAAAAATGTCGGTGTCGAGGCCATGCGCCATGTGGTCAAGGAGCGCGAAGAAAACGGGCCTTTCAAGGATTTATTTGATTTTGCCCGCCGTGTTGATACGCGTATCGTAAATAAGCGCGCTTTTGAAAACCTGGCGCGCGGCGGAGCGTTTGATTGTCTTGAGGATAACCGCGCCCGCGCTCTGGCCTCAGCTGCGACTTTGCAATCTATTGGCTCACGCGCTGCCCAAGAACGGGCTTCCTCTCAAGTCAGCCTGTTTGGTGATGCTCAAGACGTCATGGCCGAACCCGAATTGCCAACGCCTCAGACATGGACAAAAATCGAACTATTAGATCATGAGCTTTCCGCCATCGGATTTTATCTCGGAGGCCACCCGCTGGAGAGCTATGCTAAAGTGCTTGAGCGTAAGAAAATCGTACTCTCATCCGATATTGACCAAAAATACAAAACCGGGTCACGGGCCATGAGATTTGCCGGTGTCGTGCGCAAACGGCAAGAACGTATGTCCAAACGGGGCAAGCGCTTTGCCTATGTTTCATTATCAGACCCTGGCGGAGATTTTGAGGTTTTTGTGGGCGAAGAGCTGCTAAATGCCAAACGCGGCATTATGGAGGCAGGCTCGATTATCGAGATTACGGCGAAAGTCGATGAGCGTGACGGCGAGATTAAAATTTTCTCTAATTCTATTACCTCGCTTGATACGCAGACAACAGAGCGCGTTGTAGGGTTGAAAATACGCTTGCGATCAGCGTCAATCGAATCGCTTGATGCGCTGGAGAAATGTCTGGAAGCGCTTAAAAATGCGCCTTCGAAATCTATGGGTTTTATTGAAATAGTCGCGCCTCTCAGGGCGCAGCGTGACGGCCATTGGCGGTTGGCGGGCAAGTTAGGTGTCGATGAAAGCGTGCAAGCGGCGATAAAGGCGACGAAACTGGTCGAGACGATAGAAGAAATCGCGGCCTGATCTACATTTGATCTATTGGCGAATTAAGCGATTTATGGCTTGCATATTATACTATTTCTGCTAAACGCCGCTCATTAAATCGCACGCGGGTGCCGGTTTTGGCCATATAGGCCTTAATCGATTCCGGTGGAACTTATGTTTCTACACCCCGCGTCAGGCCAACCGGAAAGAGGAGATATCTGTGGCTTTACCTGAATTTTCAATGCGTCAATTACTTGAGGCTGGCGTTCACTTTGGACATCAAACACATAGCTGGAACCCGAAAATGGCACCTTATATTTTTGGTGCACGTTCCAATATCCATATTCTGGATTTGTCACAAACTGTACCTCTCTTACACCAAGCCCTCGTAAAAGTACGTGAAACGGCTTCAAAGGGCGGACGTATCCTGTTTGTGGGAACAAAACGCGCAGCCTCTGAGCCTATTGCCACGTCTGCAAAGCGTTGTGCCCAATATTATGTCAATCACCGCTGGTTGGGTGGCATGTTGACGAATTGGTCGACGATTTCAAAGTCAATTGGACGTCTGCGCGAACTTGAATCTCTCTTGGGAGAAGACGGCGAACAGGCGGCATCTGGTCTGACCAAGAAAGAACTTTTGAAAATGACCCGTGAAAAGGACAAGCTGGATAAAGCGCTTGGCGGGATTAAAGATATGGGCGGAAAGCCTGACCTTATGTTTGTGATTGATACAAATAAAGAATCGATCGCGATTAAAGAAGCTCGTCGTTTGGGCATCCCTGTTGTATCTATTTTGGATACAAATTGCGATCCGGCGCATGCTGATTTTCCTATTCCAGGCAATGATGATGCCTCTCGCGCGATAAATCTTTATTGCGAGTTGATTGCCGATGCGGTTCTAGACGGGTTAACAGAATCTCAAGTTAATATGGGGGTTGACCTCGGCGCGGCTGAAAATCCGGTTGAAATGGCCCTTGCTGCACCAGAGCCAGCGGCTGCACCTGCACCCGCGGCAGAGCCCGCACCGGCTGCTGAGCCTGCTCCAGCGCCAGAGGCGAAAGCTGAACCAGCTGCTGAGCCAGCACCCGCTAAAGAGGCAGCGCCTGCACCAAAGGAAGAGCCAAAGGCTAAGGAAAAGCCTGCCGCGAAAGCAAAAGAAAGCGCGTCTGATGAGGCCGTTTCCGAGTTTTTACGTGTCACACGTGAATATGATGCGAAGGCTGACGAGACTGTCGTAACCAAGATCGAAAAATATCTGGGTGCGTCCTTGAAAAACCGTGATGCTAAATATGTGGCATGTTCAGACGAAACAGAGCTTGAGACAATTGTAAAAGGTTTCATGAAAAAGAAATTGGGTGTCGATGATAAAGAGGCCGCAATGGAAAAAGTCAAAGCGGTCTGCACGACAATGAAACCCACACGCATGAAAAACCGTGTCACTTTTTATTACTTGCTCGCCCAGAACGAAGGTAAGCTCGGAGAATTTTAAGCTCCGATTTAAACTCACTCTCTGGCAAGCCAGTGCGGGCTTGTCAGTCATACCAAATTAATCACGAAGGAGAATATTATGGCTCAGATTACAGCCGCTCTTGTGAAAGACCTGCGAGATAAGACATCTGCAGGTATGATGGATTGTAAAAAAGCCCTCTCTGAAACGGATGGCGATATCGAAGCGGCCATAGATTGGCTGCGTAAAAAAGGTATTGCGAAAGCCGATAAGAAAGCGGGTCGTATCGCCGCCGAAGGCCTTGTCGCCGTCGCAATGGCCGATAAGTCCGGGGCTTTGGTTGAAGTAAACTCAGAAACAGACTTTGTCGCCCGTAATGACGGCTTTCAAGCCGCTGTTTCCGAAATTTCTCAACTGGCATTGAGCGTTGATAGCACAGAAGCTCTCGCAAATACGAAAACGTCAAGCGGGGATAGCGTAACGGAATTTCTGACAAAACTTGTCGGGAAAATCGGTGAAAACATGTCTTTCCGCCGTATGCAAAAACTCACTGTCTCTGACGGCGTTGTAGCGGGTTATATTCATAATTCTGTGGCTGATGGCATGGGTAAAATCGGTGTTCTTGTTGCTCTTGAATCGTCTGGTGATAAAGCGGCCTTGGCTGATCTTGGTAAAAAGATCGCCATGCATGTCGCCGCAACAAGCCCGCTGGCTTTAGGCGTGGATGATCTGGACCCGGCTGTTGTGGACAAAGAACGTAAGGCTTTATCAGACGAAGCCCGCGAATCTGGCAAACCTGAAGTCATTATTGAAAAAATGGTCGAAGGGCGTATGACCAAATTCTTCAAAGAATCCGTTCTTATGACGCAGATTTTTGTTATGGACGGCGAACGCTCAATCGAGCAGGTCATAGCCGATGAAGCCAAATCTTTAGGGACAGATGTCACACTTAAAGCCTATGCACGGATGGAACTCGGTGAAGGTATTGAGAAAAAAGAAGAAGATTTCGCCGCTGAAGTCGCAAAAACTGTGGCTGGCAGCTAAAAAATTGCACTTAGCGCGCTAATTTTGGCGCGCTAAACACTTTTATAATGTATCCTCGTCTATGAATTTTATACCGAGTCGTTTATAGTGACGGACAGAGGAGTTATATGTCAAAGTCGTATCAATATAACCGTGTGCTTTTAAAGCTATCCGGTGAGGCTTTGATGGGCGAGCAAGATTACGGTATTGATGTCGCCTTTACGGACCGTATTGCCAAGGAAATCGCAGCCGCACACGGCCAAGGCCTTGAAATAGGTTTAGTCATTGGCGGTGGGAATATTTTCAGGGGACTATCGGCCTCAGCCGGTGGTATTGAGCGATCTACCGCAGATCATATGGGTATGCTCGCTACTGTCATGAATGCGCTGGCCATGCAAAGTGCATTAGAACGCCAAGGTATAGCCACGCGCGTTATGTCTGCAATCCCGATGACAACCGTTTGTGAGCCTTATATTCGCCGACGTGCCGTTCGGCATATGGAAAAGGGACGTGTCGTCATTTTCGCGGCTGGCTCAGGCAACCCATATTTCACGACGGATACGGCTGCGGCCTTGCGGGCAGCGGAGATGAATTGCGAAGCCTTATTAAAAGGCACGCAGGTTGACGGGGTTTACGATTCTGATCCTAAATCCAATCCGAAGGCCAAACGATATGAAAGCCTGACATATCAAAAAGTTTTAACAGATGATCTGAAAGTCATGGATGCTTCTGCCATCGCGCTGATGCGTGAAAATGATATTCCGATTATTGTCTTTTCCTTGCATACTGAAGGCGGATTTCACAAAGTCATGCAAGGAAATGGGGTGTGTACCATAATTCGGTCATAAATTGGCCCGGTTATATTTATAGCCAGAGGGAAAGGATGAGAAAATATGTCAGATAATGTTTTTAATTTGAAAGACTTTCGTAAGCGTATGGACGGTGCGGTCTCTTCTCTTAAGTCTGAATTTGCAGGCTTGCGTACGGGGCGGGCCAATGCCGCCTTGCTTGATGGTATTATGGTTGAGGCTTACGGTGCGCAAACTCCGCTTAATCAGCTGGGGTCTGTCTCTGTTCCCGAGCCACGCATGATCACTGTAAATGTTTGGGATAAAAGCCAGATATCGGCGGTTGAAAAGGCATTAAGGCAATCCACTCTTGGGCTTAACCCGGTCGTAGATGGTACAAATTTGCGTATTCCTATGCCGCCTTTAACGGAAGAGCGCCGTAAGGATTTAGTCAAAATCGCAGGTGGATTTGCCGAAAATGCTAAGATTGCCGTGCGAAATGTGCGGCGTGATGCCATGGATATGCTCAAAAAGCTCGAAAAAGACGGATCTATGGGCGAGGATGAGCAAAAGGCCCACGGTGCGGATGTACAAAAAGCGACAGATGATGTTGTCAATGGTATCGATACGGCTTTGAAGCAGAAATCAGAAGAAATAATGCAGGTCTAATTTGGGCGCACAATCAGCATATGAACTCGCTTTTCCTGAGCATGTTGCCATCATCATGGATGGTAATGGACGGTGGGCGCGTGCGCGTCACAGGCCGCGGGTCTTTGGGCATCAGGCGGGCGTTAAAACAGTGCGCCGCATTGTGGAAGACGCCTCAGAGCTAGGCATAAAATGCCTTACGCTTTACAGTTTTTCGACGGAAAACTGGACACGTCCAAAAACGGAAATCAAAGCCTTGTTTGATTTGCTTAAGCAATATGTTGTCGATGATCTTGATACTTTGGATGGTCGGGGCGTGCGTGTTCGGATTATCGGATCAAGGGACGGCCTAGAAAACGATATTTTAGAAATACTGGATAAGGTCGAGGAACGGACGCGAAATAATACTGACTTTAACCTCAATATTGCTTTTAATTATGGCGGGCGTGATGAAATCTTGCGCGCCGTACAAAGAGCCTCTACTGCGGGTGAGGATATGCAAAACCTCTCTGATATAGAGCTTGAGAAATATTTTGACACTTACGGCTTGCCTGAAGTGGATATGGTCATCCGTACGAGTGGTGAAAAACGTATCAGTAATTTTTTATTGTGGCAGGCGGCTTATGCTGAATTTATCTTTACAGATGTTTTATGGCCAGACTTTAAACGAGCAGACCTTGAAGCTGCTTTAGGTGAGTTTTGTTCCAGAGATCGACGATTTGGAAATCTGAGCGCAATAGAAGTTGCGTAAGCGCGTGAGCAACCCATCACAAAACGCTAACGCGAAACACCTTCCGATTTGGAAAAATTTGGGCACGAGGGCCGTATCTGCGGTCATTTTTGCGCTTTTGTGCTTATTACCGCTTTATATGGGCGGCGTGTATTGGGCGGTTTTTGCTGCTCTCATCGGTGCGCGCCTGATGTGGGAGTGGATTGGGATGACCGATCCAAAGGCTAATTTGCTGGCCTATATCATCGGGATATTTGGTTTGGTTCTCGCCGTTTACTGCGTCTATGTGGCAGAATATGCCTATCTGCTACCGATTATGTTTGTGACGGCTATATGTGCGGTGCTACATAGGCTTAGGAGAGGCGGCATATCTTGGACTGTTCTGGGCGTTATATATATTTTTGTTCCCACTTTGATGTTGGTCTGGTTGCGCGGTGGAGTTCCGGGGTTTACGTCGCAGGGTCTACAAAATGTGACCTTTATCATATTGGTTGTGATCGCAGCCGATACGGCGGCCTATTTTGGGGGTAGCTTTTTCAAAGGTCCAAAAATTGCCGCTAAATTAAGCCCGAACAAGACATGGTCTGGCTTTTTTTCGGGCTTTCTATTCGCGCTTATTATCGGATGCGCCTTCGCAAAAATCATAGGATGGCCTATTGCAGAGAGCCTGATCTGGAGTGCAGTGATAATGGTTTTGTCTGTTATTGGGGACTTTTTTGAAAGTGCAATTAAAAGGCGCCTTGATGTGAAAGATGCCGGGTCGTTATTACCCGGACATGGCGGACTTCTGGATCGCCTAGATGCTTTAATGATGGCAAGTTCTGTTGTGGGATTGATTTTGATATATTATCCGCATATGTGGGTCGGGGGCTAAGTGAGTATTATAAAGGGTGGTTAGATCAGGGCTTTATGACACGACGTATTACTATATTGGGTGCCACCGGATCTATTGGGGACAGTACCACTGATCTGCTAAGACGTGCTGAGCAGGGGGCTTGGCAGGTCGTCGCCCTTACGGCCAATAGAAATGCCGAAAAACTAGCAACCCTTGCAGTTGAATTTAACGCAGAATTTGTCGCTTTGGGCGATGTAAGTCTCAAGTCTAAATTAGGCGAATTACTCGCGGGAACATCCATAGACTACGGCGTGGGTGAAGCCGCCCTCATAGAGGCGGGGCGACGCGAAACAGATTTGACCTTATCAGCTATAATGGGTGCGGCTGGGCTAGAGCCGACTATGGCCGCCGTAGAGCAAGGCCGGCACGTAGCGCTTGCGAATAAAGAATGCCTTGTTTGTGCGGGGGACGTTTTTACCGATAAAGTCGCAGCCTATGGGACGAGATTATTGCCCGTAGATAGTGAGCATAATGCAATTTTTCAGGTTTTGGAACGCGACAGACCCGAAGGCGTTAAGCGCTTAATACTCACAGCGAGTGGCGGGCCGTTTCGGGAGAAAACGCTTACAGACTTAAAAAGTGTGACACGCGCGGATGCACTGGCTCACCCTGTTTGGGATATGGGTGCAAAAATATCGATCGATTCCGCGACCTTGATGAATAAGGGCTTGGAACTCATTGAGGCCGCTTATCTGTTTAAGCGTCCTTCAAAAGAAATTGATGTTATCGTTCACCCGCAATCCATTATCCATTCTATGGTCGAATATATTGACGGCTCTGTTTTAGCGCAGCTTGGCTCGCCAGATATGCGCACGCCGATAGCTTATGCCATGGGGTGGCCAGACCGGATGGCCGCACCTGTTGAACAATTGGATTTTGCAAAACTGACGGGTCTTACTTTTTTCGAACCGGATCTTAGCCGTTTTCCATCCCTTAGACTTGCGCGTCAGGCCCTGGAAACTGGGGGCAAAGCACCAAATGTCCTCAATGCTGCCAATGAGATCGCGGTGGATGCTTTCTTGGCAGATAAAATTTCTTTTCTGGATATACCGCGCTTAGTTGAGGCCGTATTGGACAAAGAAAGCGGCAATAATAGTTTTGGCAAAGCCGCGAATGATATAGCTGAGGTGATCTCGGTGGACGGGTCTGCGCGCAAAACGGCATTGCAGATTATGAGCCAATTGTAATTTGGCAAAACTTCTCACTCGGATTTAAAACTATAGCGATTCATGATTTTATCTATTTTCTATACGGCCTTATTTATCGTCAGTTTTCTGACAGTCATCTCACTACTGGTTTTTTTCCATGAATTGGGACATTATTCTGTGGCGCGGTTTTTTAATGTCGCGGTTGAGAGATTTTCAATTGGCTTTGGTAAGACACTAAAAAGCTGGACTGCACGCTCGGGGACAGAGTGGACAATCAAGGCCATACCTTTAGGGGGCTATGTAAAATTTTTAGGTGATGCAGGCGCCGCCAGTAATCCCGACACGCAAAGATTAGCGCAAATAAAACAAGATATAGAGGGTAAGTTAGAGTCCGGGGAAAGTGAGATAGATGTAGAATCTTGTTTTCATTTCAAACCCTTGTGGCAAAGAGCTCTTATCGTATTGGCTGGCCCGCTGGCTAATTTCTTGCTCGCAATTATAGTTTTTGCGGGTCTGGCCATTGCACTAGGAACGCAAGATATAAAGTCTTTCGTCATTGAGGTCTTACCTGAAAGTGCGGCGATGACAGCAGGGGTTGAGGCCGGGGATGTATTTCTGACTCTGGACGGTAAAGATGTTTCACTTGCCAAGGATTTAATCTCATATGTGGCCCTGCGAAGTGATGTTAAACTTACAGCGCAAGTGAAACGAGGGAATGATATTTTGGAGTTTTCAATCACGCCACAAAGGAAAAGTCGTAAGGACTTTATCGGTGGAGAGAGCAGAATCGGAACATTAGGGATTCGGATTGGCGGCGAAGAGGCGCTTGTAACCGAGTCGTATGGTTTATTTTCGGGTCTAAATTACGGTGTGAAGGAAGTTGGTCAGTCAATTGCCATGACAGGAAAATATGTAGGGCGTATTTTCACAGGTGATGAGGACGGTAAAGCATTAGGCGGGGTCGTTCGAATTGCAACTATGACGGGAAAAACGGCTGTAGATACCGCAAAATTGGAAATTTCAGTCTCTGATCGTCTAAAAGCCATGGCCTTGAAGCTCTTACAGCTCTCTGCAGCCCTTTCAATTGGCTTAGGTGTCGCAAATTTAATGCCGATTCCAGTTCTCGACGGTGGACATTTGGTGTACTACGGCTATGAAGCAGTAGCGGGACGCCCGCTGAGTGAAAAAAAACAGGAGCAAGGGTTTAGAGTAGGGTTATTCGTGTTGCTGACATTGCTTGTCATTTTCACATTGAATGATATTGAGTATATCAGGGGTCTGCTTTCCTAAATGGACGATTTTATGAAATCATCGGCAACATCATTGCATATGAGCTCACGGCGCTTTTTAGTGGCTGTTTCTTGCTTTATCGCGTTTTGTTTGACTGTTATGCTGGCTACGCCAGTTCTTGCTCAAGAGGGGCCAGCTCCGCAAGCGCCGACAGTTATCAAGACCATTCAAGTGCAGGGCAATCAGCGTATTGAAGCCAATACGGTTGCTTCATATCTCCTCTTTGCCCGTGGGGATAGATATAGTGATGAACGCATAGATCTCTCGGTTAAGACACTCTATGCCACAGGGCTATTTGCTGATGTCTCGATTGAGCCCAATGATGGCAATGTGCTTATTCGTGTCATTGAGAACCCAATTATTAACCGGGTTATTCTTGAAGGAAATAAGGCCTTAAAATCTGATAAGATTACGGATGAATTAGAGGCTGAGCCTCGGGCTATTTTTACCCGTTCGAATATCCAAGCCGATGTTCAGCGTATTATCGAGCTTTATAGACAGTCAGGTCGTTTTGCAGCCAATGTCACGCCCAAAGTCGTGCAGCGCGCGCAAAACCGTGTGGATTTGATTTTCGAAATTTCCGAAGGGCCTGTGACAGGCGTGAAGCGGATTAACTTTATTGGCAATAATGAGTTTTCTGATCGTCAATTACGTAACGAAATCGTAACCGAAGAGTCGATCTGGTATAAGTTTTTCTCCTCTAATGATAATTATGACCCAGGTCGTCTGGAATTTGACCGCGAACAAATCAGAGAGTTTTATACTGATCGTGGTTTTGCAGATTTTCGCGTAATTTCAGCCGTTGCTGAGCTTACGCCCGATCAGGAAGATTTCTACATCACCTTCACTGTTGATGAGGGCGAAGAATACACTTGGGGTGAAATTGACGTCAAAACGGAACTCGAAACTCTTGATGAAGATTTATTATTGCAGCTCGTGCCTATCACAAGCGGAGAGATTTATAAGGCCAGTATTGTTGAAACGGCGATTGATAGTCTGACATTTGCATCTGGTACGGCTGGTTTTGCCTTTGTCGATATTCAACCTAGTATTCGCAGAAACCGTGATACAAAAACGGTCGATCTGACCTTTAATCTGGTCGAGGGCCCTAGAGTTTATATTGAGCGCATTGATATTGTCGGGAATACACAAACACTGGATCATGTGATCCGGCGCGAGCTTGAATTAGTTGAAGGTGATGCCTTTAACCGGATATTGCTAGACCGCTCACGCAACAATATTAGACGTTTGCGTTTCTTTGAAGAAGTTGAAATCACAGAAACACAAGGCTCAACACCTGACAGAGCAAATGTAGAAGTTAAAGTCACAGAACAGCCCACGGGTGAACTGTCCTTCTCTGCTGGTTTTTCTTCTGCTGATGCGTTTTTGGTAGATCTATCCATTACACAGAGGAATTTACGCGGGCGAGGTCAACTCTTACGTTTTGTCGTTCGAGCCAGCTCTAACAGGCGTGAAGTTGATTTACGCTTCACGGAGCCTCGTTTTCTTGGCCGTAACTTGGCGGCAGGTGTCGAAATTTTTGATGTTACACTAGACTTCATCGAAGAGGCTGGCTTTAGACAGTCTCGTCGTGGTGGCCAAGTCTCATTTGGCTTCCCGCTTACAGAGAACACATCTCTTTCTGCGCGCTATTCTCTGCGGACAGAGGACATCGAAGTTCCTGGGCTGGATTGTGCCGCTATTCTGGCTAATCCTATTCAATCCTCTTCTAACAGCCTGTGTTTACAAGAAGGCGGACGTATATCATCTATTCTGGGATATACTTTCGTATGGGATAAACGAAATGATCCGATTACACCGACAGGCGGATTTGATTTCCGCTTAAGTCAGGACCTCGCCGGGCTTGGTGGTGATGTAAGATATTTACGGACGGATGTGCGCGCCAATTTCTATAAAGGCTTAATCGGTCCTGTTGTGGGGACTATTAATCTCTCCGGTGGTTATATTCAGGGATGGGGCGGTGAGTCTGTGCAAATTAATGATCGCTTCTTTAAAGGAAATAATGAATTCCGCGGATTTGACACGGCGGGTGTTGGACCGCGCGTCCTCGTTGTCAATGATACAACGGGGGAAGTTCAGCGTGGTAATGCACTGGGTGGCAACCTCTTTGGCCTAGCTGTAGCTGAGGTGAGTTTTCCGGTTGGCATCCCGAATTTATCCGCTAGTTTGTTCGCCGAGGCTGGAACAGTCGGGTTATTGGATGAGGAGTTTCAATTTGAATCGAGTGATGGATTATTTACAACATCGGTTGTTGATGATCTTTTCATCCGGGCAACGGTTGGTGCCAGTGTATTTTGGGACTCACCCTTTGGACCGATCAGGTTTGACTTTACCAAGCCCTTACAAGAGTTCGATGTCGATGATAGAAAGTCATTTCAGTTTACGACAGCGACCAGATTTAATTAAACCAAGGTATAATCAATATGTCTAAAACTAAGTTTTTCAAGGGCTTGTTCATTGCAGGTATAGCCAGTTTGGCTTTCGGGGCGACTGCGATGGCACAAAGCACTATTCTAACGATTGATCAAGCGCGTGTGATGCGTGATTCAGAGGTCGGAAAGCATATTCTACGTCAGATGGAGTCTATTGCGAAATCAATGGAATCTGAATTAAAGGCGTCTACATCGCCATTGACGTCAGAGCGTGATCGTCTGGTTAATGAGTTAAAAAGTCTGGATGCCAACGCTGTAAAATTACGCCCAGACCTGCAAAAGCGCGTACAAGATTTGGCCGTTAAAGGACAAAAGCAACAGGTCGAAGCCAAATATAAGCAGGCCGAGCTGCAAATAACCAAGCAAAAGGCCGTTAAAAAGGTCAATGACCGTCTCGCGCAAATTCTGGAAAAAATCGTATCAGAACGCAAAGCTGATATTATTTTGGACAGGTCTCTCGTGATTTATGGCGGTAAAACTTCAGACGTGACAGACACGGCTATTTCACGCTTAAATACGCAAATGCGGACAGTGTCAGTTGTGCGCGAACGTCTGCCACGTAAGGCTGCACCAAAATAAGTGTAAGGCTAAAGCCTTCATGTGCTTTTGTGACGCATGAAGGTGAGAGGGCGATGATTTAAAAAAAGCGAGGGGTTTGATGTGACAACGCAGGTAGATTCCCGCTTTTATGTCACAAATGGCCCTTTTTCGCTCATTGAGCTGATTTCCGAACTTCAAGCAGAATTACCCGACCCGTCCTTTAGTGACACGGAAATAAGCTCGGCTGCACGGCTTAAGACATCTCAGCCAGGTGACATTACGTTTTTTGAAAACCGAAAAAATAGAGCCGTTCTTGAAACAGCCAAAGCCACGGCGTGCTTTGTCTCCGAGAAAAATTCTGCGCTCATTGGAGAACGCGGTATAGTTCCTATTATTACAGATTACCCGCGCGCGCATTTCGCTCGATCACTCCTCAAATTGTTCAAGTCCAGCTCTAAGACTTCTCCCATGAGAGCAGCAGATAATGTGCTAAATGCGCATAAAGGCAATATCCATGAAACGGCTCTTATTGGAGAAAATGTAGAGCTGGGCGAGGGGGTGAAAATCGGCCCTTACGTTGTTATCGGCTCAGGGGTGAAGATTGGAGCTCGGACACATATTGGCGCACATGCGGTTATTTCACATTGTTATATTGGCCAAGACTGCAAGATAAAATCTGGCGCGGTGATTGGCGAGGCCGGCTTCGGGATAGCCAATGATGAGGTGGGAGTTCTTGATATTCCCCATATCGGGCGTGTTCTGATTGAGGATCGTGTATCTATTGGTAGTCAAACGTGTATTGATCGCGGTCAATTAGGCGATACACAGATAGCTATGGATAGCAAAATAGATAATTTCGTCCAGATCGCGCATAATGTCACTATTGGTCCGCGATGTAGGATTGCGGGACATGTTGGCATTTCCGGGAGCTGTAAAGTCGGTGCTGATGTGATGATGGGGGGTAATGTGGGCCTTGCGGATCATATCGAGATTGGCGACGGTGCCAGATTAGCGGCCAGAGCCGGTGTTATGCATAATGTACCAGCGGGAGAGACATGGTCGGGAATTCCAGCCCAGCCCATTCGCGATCATATGCGTATGGTCAGTGCCATGCGTAAATTAGGCGATAAGTCTACAAAGACAAAAAAGATATAATATGGCCCAGATTCAATTACAGACTCAAATTACAGACGACATAATGGCGTTTGATCTGCCTCTAAACCGAGAGCAAATTAAAGACTATCTCCCGCATAGAGACCCAATGCTCTTTATCGATAAAGTCACCGATTTAAGTCAGACCCATATTTGCGCGCAATCGGAGGTCAAGGCGGATTCGGTTTTCTTTAAGGGGCATTTCCCAGACTTGCCTATATTGCCGGGTGTGCTGATTATCGAAACTATAGCCCAAGCCGGGGCGCTTTTGGTCTCGCTCACTCGGGGATTGGACGGAGATAAATTCATCGCCTTTTCCGGTGTAGAGAGTGCGAAATTCAAAAAGCCTGTCTTTCCCGGGGCAGTTTTGGTCATTGAGGTCGAGATTGAAAAAATACGCGGCCCATTTTACAAATTTATAGGACGGGCGCGGGTTGGTGACGATATTGTCACCAGTCTTAAATTTTCTGCTGCTGAGATGGATTTTAAACGAGACGAAAAATGAGCGTAGATATCCATAGCTCGGCCTTTGTTGATCCAGGCGCAAAGCTCGGAACTGGGGTAAAAATTGGGCCTTTATGTGTAGTGGGCCCGGATGTTAATTTGGGTGATAATGTTGAGCTTGTGTCTCAAGTTAATCTCGCGGGCCGAACATATATCGGTGAGGGCTGTAAATTATACCCTTTTGTGTCTATGGGCCACCCTCCGCAAGACTTTAAACATAAGGGCGGTGATGTCAGTATACGCATTGGCAAGCGCAATGTTTTTCGGGAATTAGTCAATGTCCACCCCGGGACTGATGCGGGGAAGTCCGAGACAATTATAGGTAATGATTGTTATTTTATGGTCGGCTCTCATCTGGCGCATGAGGGCCATGTCGGAGATCATGTTGTTGTCTCAAACGGTGCCCAGATTGGCGGTTGCGTCACGATTGGGGATAATGCGATATTAGGCGGCCTGTGCGCGGTACATCAATATACCCGTATAGGGGCGCACGCCTTTATTGGCGGCATGGCGACAGTGACGGGCGATGTTATTCCTTATGGTTCTGTTGTAGGGAATACGGCGCGTTTGGCGGGTATCAATATTATCGGGCTTAAACGCCGCGGATTTAAACGCAAAGACATACAAGATTTACGGTCTGCCTATAGGCTGCTGTTTGCCCAAGAGGGAACATTTATGGAAAGATTACGGGATACGTCTGAGGTTTATAAAAATCAGCCGCTTGTTATGGAAATGGTGGAGTTTATCGAGTCACAGGAAAAACGACCGATCTGTATGCCGCTCAATGGAAGCTGACATGAAAATCGGGTTAATTGCAGGCAGAGGCGCACTTCCAAGACATGTCATTATGGGTGCACAGACCGCAAAAATTGACATTGATGTTGCTGCTATTACTGGCTTTGCCAAAGAGGTTGATTTTGAAACCCTTACAGGTTTGCAATCCCCCGAATTTTTTGGCTTGGGAGAGTTTGGCAAGATCACCAAATATTTGAAGTCTAAAAACTGCACCCATGTCTGTTTTGCCGGATATATTGACCGCCCGAACTTTTTAAGCCTGAAACCTGATATGAAAGGCTTAAGGCGCTTGCCCGGTGCAATACGGGCGGCGCAAGACGGGGATAATGCGCTTTTGTCTTACGTGTTAAAAATTTTTGAAGGTGAGGGTTTTGAAATTATATCCCCGCAAGAAATATGTGCGCATTTGCTGTTACGGGAAGGGCATTTAGGCAATGTAAAAATGACCAAAACCCATTTGGACGATGCCAAGAAAGCCTGCCGGATTGCACAAGAAATCGGTAAAATGGATATTGGACAAGCCGCGATTGTTTGCAGGGGGGTTGTCCTGGCCGTGGAGGCGCAAGAAGGTACAGATAAAATGCTTGAGCGCATTGCAGATTTACCCGAAAATTTACGTGGTCTTGATAGTGCTGACCCTACGGAGCGCGCTGGAGTGATGGCAAAAATGGTCAAACCAAATCAGGAAAAACGGGTAGATCTTCCCGTAATAGGCGTTGAGACAGTGAGGCGCGCAGCAGCGGCAGGGCTGGCGGGTATTGTCGCGGAAAGCGGCGGAGCTTTGGTGTTAAATGAAACTGAACTGGTAAGCCTCGCCAATGAGGCGGGTCTTTTTATTGCAGGTCTGCCTGCCTCCAAGACCTCGTAACGCTCTTATGGGGTCGGTCTTTATTCTCGCAGTTGAAAACTCCGCAGATCATTTAGGCGCGGGTCTTATAAAAGGGCTTAGAGAATTAGACCCTGAAATCGAGATTACGGGTATTGGCGGGGCGGCCATGGCTGGTCTCGGGGTGTCAGGCTCAATAGATTTATCGCAGCTGGCCGTATTGGGCTTTGTCGAGGCGCTCAGCGTTTACGCAATAGTGCTAGAGCGTGTCAAACAGGTTCGGGACTTCATAATGAGTTCACAGCCCGATAGTGTAGTCTTGATCGATAGTTGGGGTTTTATGATCAGGGTGGCGAAGGCTTTAAAAAAGGCCGGATATAAAGGCAAAATTATCAAATATGTTGCCCCGCAAGTCTGGGCTATGCGGGAAGGGCGTGCGAAGATTCTTGCACATCATGTCGATTGTTTGCTGAGCCTACACAGTTTTGATGCGCCTTATTTTGAGAAATACGGACTACCGACACATTATGTTGGTAATCCTGTTTTCGAGGATGATTATGCGCAAGGAGACGCGGCGCGCTTGCGAAAAGAGTTTAATATAAAACCGGATACGAAAATTATTGCAGTGCTTTTCGGGAGCCGGCTGTCTGAAATTCAAACCCTCTCAAAGCCATTTGCAGATGCTGTTGAGCGTATAAAACCTTCCTATCCTGATATGTGTTTTATCAGTCCTTTGTCAGAGACTATATCTACGGATGTTAAGGCTGCAGCGGGGAAAGACCCGCGCTTACAAGATATTATTTTCTTACCAGAGAACCGGAAATGGGATGTCTTTGCGGCTGCGCATACAGCCCTGTCATGTTCGGGGACTGTTACCAGCCAACTTGCTTATATGGGGGTGCCGAGCGTTGTGGGTTACCGGCTTAATCCGCTGACTTATATTATTGCCAAACGCCTGTATAAGCCTAACCATATCTCTATCGTCAATATTGCAGCGAATAGAGCGATTATGCCCGAATTTATGCAATCAGACTGTAATGGTGAAAACCTGTCCGGGGCTATATTGAAATACCTCAATGATAGCGGCGAGCATGAAAAAGCCCGCAAGGCTTTGCGGGCTCAGACAGAATTGATGAAAGGTCAGGGCGGGCCGAGTTATAAACGCGCCGCCAAGGCCGTTCTATCTTTTATTAATGGGCACGAAATCCCGAAGGGTGCTGCCTGAATATAGCTGGCGCGGACGCCCAATTCTCTGGCTTGGGTCTTCCAACATTTCGTTCCACTGAGAAATCCAACCCACAGTACGGGCCAAGGCAAATAGAACAGTGAACATAGAGGTTGGGAAACCAAGCGCGCTTAAGACAATACCGGAATAAAAATCAACATTTGGATAAAGCTTTTTGGAGATAAAATACTCATCCTCGAGCGCGATTTTTTCCAGCTCTTTAGCGACATCTAATATAGGGTTTTTCAGATCAAGTTCTTCAAGAACCTCATGCGCCACCTTTTGCATAACACGTGAGCGTGGATCGAAGTTTTTATAAACACGGTGACCAAAGCCCATAAGACGGAACGGATCTGATTTATCTTTAGCTCGGGCAATATATTCCGGAATACGGTCTACAGTACCGATTTCGCGCAGCATATTCAGGCAAGCCTCATTCGCCCCGCCGTGGCTTGGCCCCCATAAACAGGCCACTCCCGCCGCGATACAGGCATATGGGTTTGCGCCAGATGACCCCGCCAGCCTGACTGTTGAGGTTGAGGCATTTTGTTCGTGATCGGCATGTAGAATAAATATTTTATTCATTGCGCGCTCAATAGTCGGGCTAATTTTATATTTTTCCGCAGGCACGCTAAAGCACATATTCAAAAAGTTACCGGCATAGGACAGGTCATTATTTGGATAGACGTGTGGTTGGCCAATAGAATATTTATAAACGCGTGCAGCCAAGGTTGGCATTTTGGCGATCAAGCGACTAATCGCAATGTTTCTGGCTTCATCTTCGGTCGTGTGTGCGTCGTCATGGTAGAACCCTGAGAGTGCGCCAACCGTGCCACACAGCATCGCCATAGGATGTGAATCGCGACGATAGCCATGAAAAAAGCTCTCGATCTGGTCATGCAACATTGTATGATTTGTGATCGTTTGCGTGAATTCCTTGTTTTGAGCTTTATTTGGCAATTCGCCATTGATCATCAGATAGGCAACTTCAAGAAAACTAGCGTTCTCAGCTAATTGTTCGATTGGGTATCCGCGGTGAAGTAATTGCCCCTTAGCCCCGTCAATATATGTAATCTGAGACTCGGTTGAGCAGGTCGAGGTGTAGCCCGGATCAAATGTGAAATGTCCCGATTGTTTATACAGGCTACGGACATCAATCCCTGGCGCGCCTACGGAACCTTCATATATTGGTAATTCATAGCTTTCAGAGCCAATCGTTATTTTTGCCATTCCTGTGTTTGTAATTTTATTTTTCATCATAGTCCTTATTAACTTATATATCCCTTTTGACGGTGAGGATATCCTTTAGCCGTGCCAGAGTTTCGTCTTTTCCAAGCAATGTCAGAACCCAAGACAAATCTGGGGAAGGTGCGCCACCGGTCAGGGCTGCTCTCACAGGCTGACCAATTTTACCAAAGCCGATTTCTTTCTCGGCTACGTAACGACTAAGGATGGCTTGTATATCATTTGCCGTCCATTGGGCATCTTCTAAACCTTCAAGGCGAAAAATCAATGCGGAGATGTGCTCGATTGCATCATTTTTTAGTGATTTTTTGGCTTTTCCTGTAATTGTAATAGGTCTCTTAAGCATAAGATATCGGGATTGCTCGGCCAACTCTGTTAAATTCTTTGATCGGGGTTTAAGTGTTGGCAATGCCGCTATAATTTTCTTTTGCATTTCAGGGCTCAATACCCCCTCATTTGCGGCGTTTAAGAAAGGCATGGCGGCTTCTAATAAGGCGGCATCATCTGCCACCAAAATATGCTGGCTGTTAATGAAGTCCATTTTATCAAAATCAAGCCGGGCAGGAGAGGCGTTTAAACCTTTTAGATTAAAGGCGTCCACGGCTTCGCTTCCATAGAATATTTCCTTATCTCCGTCTGCCCATCCCAGCTTTAAGAGGTAATTGCGTAAACCTTCAGGCAGATATCCCATATCTCGGTATGCTTCTATACCTAAAGCCCCGTGACGCTTTGAGAACTTCTTCCCGTCAGGCCCGTGAATAAGGGGAATATGGGTAAAACTGGGTATGTCCCATCCCATAGCTTTATAGATGAGGCTTTGCCGACCCGCATTTATCAGATGGTCATCGCCGCGAATAACATGCGTAATCTCCATATCATGGTCGTCAACAACCACGGCCAGCATATAGGTGGGTGTGCCGTCCGCCCTTAAGAGGACAAGATCATCAAAGTTTTCGTTTTGCCACGTGATCTCGCCTTGGACGTGATCATTTATTGTGGTGCTGCCTTCGGGGACGCGAAACCTGATAGTATATGGCCCGTCTTGAGCGTCTGTTTGGTCGCGGTACGGGCTTCTAAAAGCGTGACCGTCCTCGCGAGCTTTCTCGCGCAGGGTTTCGAGCTCTTGCGGGGTGCAATAGCATTTAAAAGCCGCGCCCTTTTCGAGCAGGGTGTGGGCGATATCTATATGATTTTCTGCGTTCTGGCTTTGATAGACGACCTCTCCGTCATGGGCGAGCCCGAGCCAGTTCAAGCCGTCTAATATGGCCTGTGTGGCTTCTGGGGTTGATCTGGCACGATCTGTATCCTCAATGCGCAATTTAAATTCTCCGCCCATATTGCGTGAATAGAGCCAGTTAAACAGGGCCGTGCGGGCGCCGCCAATATGTAGAAACCCCGTCGGGGAGGGCGCAAAACGCGTAATTATTTTTTCTGTCGTCATTTAAGCAAACTCATTCTACACTAGCAGGACTAAGCGGGGTAAATAGTTGGGCTTCTATCTCATATGGAAGATAAAATTCATAGGGCTAAGGATAAAAAAGTGGGATCGGGTTCAAGACTTGAGACCGCGCAATCTCCCTTTACTCACGACCGCATAGGTCAATCTCGCCAGACAATGAAAAACCGGTTTATCGAGAGTCTGAAAAAGGAGGCCCGTCCGGTTTCCTTTTTAACTTTTGACTGGGCCGTTATCAGTTTTGCTATCGGTGTAGCGATCTATTTTCTTTTGCCGTTTGAACCAAATACGGCGCACCTTCTAGCACCTATAGTTTTTATATTCCTGATTTGGGGAGGCGTGAGTTTCCTCAAAAATCGCGGCTTCATCCCTGCCGTTTCTGAACGGGTTCCGCTTATATGCCTGCTCACCATATGCTTGCTGCTTGGTGGTTTTAGAGCAGCCCAACACACAAAGTCACAAGCGACCCCGTTTTTGCCCGAGGCACGTTCTGCCTATAACCTCACAGGTTGGGTGGAGGGTATTGAGACATCGGGGCGCGGGTTTCGGTGGCGCCTGCGGATAAGCGAGATTGAAAACCGTTTTGGCGACGCTGTGTCGCCCTTGCCCAAGCGTGTGCGGGTGCGGGCCAATATCGGCGACATCAAAATCGGGCAGGGGGTGAAGCTCCGGGCGCTTATGACCGCCCCGCCCGGACCCGTTATGCCTGGCGGCTATGACCCGGCAAGACGGGCTTATTTTCAAGGCATTGGGGGCTATGGTTTTGCCATTTCAGACCCCGAAATTGTGGCCCTTGGGCCGCTTGATTTCAATGAAAGGCTAGCGCGCTCTGTCGCCAAATTTCGCTATAGCTTGGCAGACCGTGTTTTAACCAAAGCCCCAGAAAGAACAGCCGGACTGCAAACCGCGCTTTTGACGGGCGTGCGCAGCTATATCCCCGAAGCTCAGACCACGGCCTTAAGGGATACGGGCTTAGCCCATGTCTTGGCGATTTCAGGGCTGCATATGGGCCTTTTATCTGGGGGCGGGTATTTCCTTTTGACATTTATACTCGCCCTGATCTCACCGCTCTCCCGGCGCTATGACGTGCGCAAATTTGCGGCCGTTTTCGGCATGGCTCTGGCGACAATATATCTGGTTTTATCTGGCGCGGGTGTCTCAACCCAGCGGGCTTATGTCATGGCCATGATCGTCTTCTTGGCCGTGATAATGGACCGGCGTGTGTTTTCCATGCGTTCTGTGTCTGTCGCAGCGCTGATTACACTGGTCTTGCATCCGGAAAGCCTGATTTCGGCTGGGTTTCAAATGTCATTTTCGGCCGCCGCTGCGCTTGTTGCTTTTTATAGGTTTTGGCAAAATTTTAAACTGCCCCCCAATCCGCAGGATTACCAAGCAGGATTTATTCGCAAAACGATCTATAAGATAAAACGAAATCTGGGCGCGGTCACGACAACAAGTTTCGTAGCAGGCGGGGCGACAGGCGGGTTCGCCATGCTGCATTTTAACCGTATCGCCAATTACGGCATGATCGGAAATGTCATTGCCATGCCGGTCTTCTCCGCCCTTGTAATGCCCTCGGCTCTCATGGTGTTTTTGCTGATGCCTTTTGGCTGGGAGGGGCCAGCGCTGAAGCTTATGGGGCTGAGTCTGGATTTCATAATTTACACGGCAAATTGGGTGGCAGACCTAAAAGGCTCAGTGAGCCATATTAAATCGGCCCCCGGCTTTGTTATCGGGCTGTAAGGAATAGGCTTTGCCGGCGTGTGTGTCGGCGCTCTGCGCATGAAAGCGGTAAGTTTGGCGGTCTTGGCGGAGTGTATGCTGATTTGGGCCTTTGCCCCGCAGCCAGATATTCGCATTTCAGATACGGGTCAGGTCGCCTTTTGGGATAAGCCTAGAGATACGCTTTATGTCGGGCGGATACGCTCTGATCGTTTCGGGCGCGAACAATTCATGCAACGCGCAGGCAAGGCCGATGCCGAGACGCGGACATATGTAGATAAATTGGCTTTATGCGATAGCCTGGCGTGCCGGTTTGATCTGAAAGGTAAGACAATAAGCGTCGTCTCCCAGCCGGATGTTTTGGAAGAGGAATGCGCCAATTCAGATCTGGTGGTTTTGACGACACGCCGCGCAGGGCCGCGTCTGCGTCGAATTTGCGAGGCGACTTTACGAGACGAACGGGATTTCTTTGAGACGGGTGCTGCGGATATTTATATCTCGCCTGAACGTAAGGATGGGCGTAAGGATGGGCGCAAAGACGGTCTGGATATGCGGATTGCGGTTTCCAATACCAAATCAAGACGCGCCAGACCTTGGTCAAGAGGCTGGGCTGTCCATGCGCGTAAAACCGGGCAGGATAGATAGGGATAGAACCGCGGTGTTTTTCCCGGGATTGTCTATAGAGCTAGTTATATTTGCGGATAAGGCCGACTAAAATGCCTTGAACCTCAACACGGTCAGGGCCAAATGTACGTGTTGGAAAATCAGGATTTTCTGCAATAAGTTCAACACCTTGCGCGGATTTGTAAAGGCGCTTTAACGTGGCCTCTTCTTGGTCCACAAGGGCGACAACGATCTGGTTATTGCGGGCCGTATTGGCTTTTTTAATGATGACAACATCGCCGTCTAAAATTCCGGCACCTGTCATAGATTCGCCTTCAATTTCGAGGGCGTAATGATCGGGTGACATCATATTGGGCGGCACTGATATTGTGTTGTAACTGTCTTCGAGGGCGAGGATAGGATTACCCGCTGCGATTTTCCCGACAAAGGGGATTTCATATTCATCATTTGCCGCATGAGGGGCAGCGTGTTGGGCTGTGTCCAGATTTTGCGGGTTTGAATTGGCGACATGTGGCGCGGCTTGTGTGGGCAGTTTTAAAACTTCGAGCGCGCGCGCCTTATTGGGCAGGCGGCGAATAAAGCCACGTTCCTCAAGGGCGGTAATCAGACGGTGAATACCCGACTTGCTCGCAAGACCTAATGCGTCCTTCATCTCATCATAAGAGGGCGGCACGCCCGTGGCTTTAATTTTACCATCAATGAGCAAAAGAAGGTCTTTTTGTTTTTGCGTTAACATGGGTACGGCTCTCCAGAATCAATTGAACAAAATAGCAACATGCATCTTTGTTCTATAGATGTTCTGCATTCTGTCAATATTATTTTTCTGGAAAAACAATTGGTAGATGATTTGAAATCATTCTGGCATGGGTCACGCCTTTATATTTTTTCTCATGGGGTATGTATATCGTCATACATATTTGAGAGCCTTTTTGGTAGCGGGACGTATATTCAGCCGTACTGCGTGCAATATGGGCCTCATAAAGATGGTGATTGCTATCTGTTTGAGTAATGTATTTTGTTTCATATCTACCGTAATATATGCGCTGGTAATTTCGCGTCGATGATAACCCTATATCTGTTTCTCGGTCTGGGGAGTTGCAGCGAAGATATTCGACACCCCAGAAGCTATTATTACTGGAATGGCTATCCTCTATCTTTTTCGTGCTAAGAAAGCGGATAACATAGCCCGGAACATCAAATGTTTCAGAGTGATCACCTGACCCTATAATCGTTGAAAGAGCCATGCCGGGCTTAACAGAGCTGAGTGAGATGTCAGTAATTTCAGGCGGCAGTGGCGGCGGAGTTGTCGCACACGCTATCAAGAGGGTGATAGTAAAAGAGAATAGATATTTTACGCGCTTAATGATCGAACAGCCCCTTCAACATCATCTTGGCGCATAAGGCTTTCCCCGATCAAAAAGCTCTGCGCGCCTTGGGCGGTGAGGGTTTCGATATGGCCTCTGGTGAAGATACCGCTCTCGGCTATGAGCGTAACATCAGGCGGTGCGCTCGGGGCGAGGTTTGCAAATGTGTCCAGCGAAGTTTCGAATGTGCGCAAATCGCGATTATTAATCCCGATCAACGTCCCGCCCAGTTTGAGGCCGCGTTCTAATTCCGTCTTTGTATGGGTCTCGATCAGGGCGTCCATACCAAGCGCGCGGGCTTCTTCATAGAGCGCCTTGGCGGTGCGGTCGGTGAGCATGGCCATGATGATCAGCACGCAATCCGCGCCCATGGCCGCGCTTTCGGCGATCTGTATCGGGTCGAGCATAAAGTCCTTGCGCAGCAAAGGCAGGGTGGTGGACGCACGTACGCTTTTGAAAATCTCTGTACTGCCCTGAAAGCCCGGCCCGTCTGTGAGCACAGAGAGGCAGGCCGCCCCGCCAGCTTGATAGGCTTTGGCAATTTGGGGCGGGTTGAAGTCTTCGCGTATCACGCCTTTTGACGGGCTGGCTTTTTTGATCTCGCAGATCAAAGCCGGGCGCGTTTGCGAGGTCTGGGTGAGGGCGTTTTGAAAGCCGCGCGGGGCGGATAGGCTTCCGGCTTGGCGGCGCAAGGCGGCGATTGATGTTTTGGCCTTAAGCGCCTCAACCTCGCGGGCCTTATAAGCCGCGATCTTTTTGAGAACATCAGGGACATCCATGAGCGTATTAGTCATTAGACACCTCTATGAGCTTATCAAGCGCAGTGCGGGCCTTGCCCTCATCTATTGAGGCCAGCGCCATGTCTATGCCTTGAGGTATGGTGTCTGCCAGCCCGCCAATCATAAGGGCGGCGCCAGCATTCAGGCTGACAATATGGCGGTAATCGCTGTGCTCTCCTGCGAGAAGCTCTGATAAGGCCAAGGCATTATGGGCGGGGTGACCACCGCGCAGGCTCTCTATTGTGGTCAAGGGTATGCCGTAGCTTTGGGGGGAGAGCGTAAACTCCGTGACCTTTGTGCCAATTACTTCGCTGACATGTGTCGGGCCAGTCGTCGTAAGCTCGTCCAGACCGTCAGAGCCGTGCACGACCCAGACATGTGCCATGCCCAGACCCGCAAAAGCATCGGCCATGAGGCGGCGCCATTTATCATCACTGACGCCGACCAACATACGGGTGGTTTTCGCTGGATTGCTCATCGGGCCAAGCAGGTTAAACAGTGTGCGTTTGCCAATGGCTTTGCGGGCAGGGCCGACATGGCGCATGGCAGGGTGATGATTGGGCGCAAAGAGAAAGCCAATACCGGCTTTGTCCACACATTCTGCGGCTTTTTCGGGCGAGATGGCGAGATTCACGCCGAGCTCTGATAAGGTGTCTGCCGTACCCGTAAGGCTACTGGCGGCGCGGTTGCCATGTTTGGCCACGCGAAGACCCGCCCCCGCACAGACAAGGGCGCTCGCCGTTGAAATAGAAAGCGTATGCAAGCCCGTGCCACCAGTGCCGACAATATCGACGGCATTATCAATCGGCGCGGCTGTCATGTTTTCGCGCATGATTTCTACCCCGATACGCACATGATCAGCGTTCAGGCCTTTATCGTTGAGGTCAACGAGGAATGTCTGGATAGCCTCGTCAGAGCGCTCTCCGCGTAAGATCGCGCGTAAGGTTGCGGCGAAATCCGTCATGCTGGAACGGCTTTAGTTTTCATCCCTGCCAGATCGAGAAAGGCTTTTATCAGGGCATGACCATTTTCAGAAGCGATAGATTCTGGGTGGAATTGTAAGCCGTGGATAGGGCGGGTTTTGTGGCGCAGGCTCATAATCTCGCCGTCATCCACCCAGGCATTGACCAGGAGGTCTTTTGGCAGGCTTTCGCGCTCAACCGAGAGGCTGTGATAGCGTGTGGCTTTAAAGGGGCTATCCATGCCTTTAAACAGGCCCGTTCCGTCATGATGAATATCCGATATTTTCCCGTGCATGATTTGCTTGGCGCGAATGACTTTGCCGCCAAAAGCCTGACCAATGGATTGTTGCCCCAGACATATGCCGAGTATGGGCAGATATTCTGGAGCCTGTTTGATAAGATCAAGGCAAATGCCGGCTTCATTGGGGGTGCAAGGGCCGGGCGACAGGAGCACGGCCTTCGCCCCAAGGCTGAGGGCGTCCTGAGCGCTGACATCATCATTACGGATGACTTTTGTCTCAGCGCCTAATTCTTGGGCGTAATGGACAAGATTATAGGTAAAACTGTCATAATTATCGATGACGAGGAGGGTCATTTTTGGCGTCTCTGTAATGTTTCTTTTCAAACTCAGTTAGTTTTTCTTCTTCTTCAGAACGTTTTCTCGGTGTCCAATTTTCCTTTGTATCTTTGTAAGCCTCAAAGAAGTTCATTATCCATTCATAGGCGAGGTCAAATAACAGGAATCTCATGCTAGTTCCGATCAAATTTCACAGAATGTTCAGCGGCGCGAAAGAGCGCGGCCGCCTTGTGCAAGGTTTCTTCATATTCCAGCTTGGGCACAGAATCCATGACAATGCCTGCGCCAGCGCGGACATGTAATGTTCCGTCCTTGACAATGCCTGTGCGCAGGGCAATGGCTGTGTCCATATCTCCGTTCGAGGATATATAACCTACTGCGCCCGCATATATGCCGCGTTTTTCCTCTTCCAGCTCGTCAATAATTTCCATAGCGCGTACTTTTGGGGCACCAGAAACCGTGCCTGCGGGAAAGCCAGCAAAAAGGGCGGAGAGGGCATCATAACCATCCAGAATTTCGCCCTCCACATTAGAGACGATATGCATGACATGGCTATAGCGCTCAATGGTGAATTTTTCTGTGACCCGCACAGTGCCTGCCTTGCAGACACGGCCAACATCATTACGTCCAAGGTCTAGTAACATAAGATGCTCGGCGCATTCTTTAGGATCAGTCAGTAGGTCTTTTTCGTGCTGAATATCTTGGGCGGTGGTGGCGCCTCTTGGGCGTGTGCCCGCTATAGGGCGAATAGTTACGATACCGTCGCGCAGCCTGACCAGAATTTCGGGACTGGAGCCGATAATGCTGTGGTCTTCGAAGTTAAGAAAATACAGAAAAGGCGAGGGGTTCATCCGCCGTAAAGACCGGTAAAGGGCAAAGTCACTGGCAGGCAAAGGCGCGCTAAGGCGTTGCCCGATCACGACTTGAAAAATATCCCCTGAGAGTATGTAATCCTTGGCTTTTTTCACGCGCTCTGAAAAAGATGTCAAGGTCGTGCCGCGTGTGGGCGTAATCTCTGGCAAGGTGATGTTTTGACCAATGCTGACCTTGTTTAAAGGCAAGTTCAGATCATTGATAACGGCGTTAATCATCTCCGCGGATTTCTCATAAGAGCCCCCGGCATATACGGGCGAGGCGATAATAATTTCTTGGGCGACAGCATCGAAAATACAAATGATTTTCGGGCGCACCATTATCGCATTTGGCGTACCAATCGGATCAGTTTTTTGCGCGTCTAATGTTTCTATCTGGCGAACCATATCATAGCCCAAATAGCCAAATAGACCTGCCCCCATTGGCGGTATATGCTCGGGTAGGTCAAAAGCGGTTTCGGCCTGTAAAGCCCTTAAATTCTCCAGAGGTTCGCCTTGTTGAGGTTCAAAGGCGCTGCCATTGCGAGAGATTTCACTCTGATCTCCAAAAACGCGCCATATGACATCTGGGTCAAATCCTAGAAATGAGTAGCGCCCCCGCTGTTCTCCGCCCTGCACAGACTCAAACAAGAACGCATAGGGCTTGCCTTGCGCTATTTTCATATAGGCAGAAACTGGCGTATCCAGATCATTAATGATCCGCGCGTAAACAAGCTGTGGTTTAGACTTGTCCTTACGGCGCTCGAAATCGGCTTTTGAAGGTTGAATGTCTGTTTTCATGTTCTTATCAGATGCCGATGCACCTTCATTATAAAGGGCTAGGGGGTTGTAATGCCCAAAACCTGTTTCACATTATCAGGATATTCCCGCAGCGAATTTTCTTTCAATATCGCCGCTTGGTAAGCCGCTTGAATATCGGTGGAAAGCGCATTGGTCGCTTGGTCTTGTACTGTATCGGCAAATTGTCCCGCTAAAGCATCTTTATTCGAGATAATTTCCTCTAGGACAGCAATTTGACGGGTTAAAGGCTTTACCCCTTCTCCGCGCTCAATGTCGCCTTGGCTAGCGTCAAACAGGCTTTGAGCTAAAAGTGGCCCAACTGTTTCGCTACGTGCGCTGCGTACTATGATGGCTTCCGCAATTTCTGTGCCATTGCCTACAGATTTTGAGATAGCGTCTAATGTCTCACCTGACTTTGCTTGTTTGGCTAAATCGACCATAAGCTCGCCCAAAGCCTTATCTATTTCCTTGGTTTTCCAAGCCGCTGTGGCGACGGTTTTCACATCTTCAAATTCTTTGAGCTTTGAATCCCTGATGTCATCCACCCGCAAGGTCGCCCATCCGCCCGTTGAGGTCTGGAAGAGATCTGTTTGATAGCCAATATCATTGGTAAAGACTTCAATTAGGATTTTTTCGTCATCGGCAATGCCGGGGATGACAGAAAAGCCGGACATGCGCAGTCCGTCTGGTGTGACACCTGTCCGGTCCATGAAGTCAAAACTAGCTATGCTGATATTGGTTTGGGCAGAAACTTCCTCAATTGTGAGACCATCTGTCAGGGCGTCCTCAATATCTGCGGTTATATCATATAGTTTTTCCTCGGCCAAATCATTTAGGAGATCAGCTTTCAACTCTTCTTTTAGGTCGTCATATACGGGCTGTGTCGCTTCTGTAATGCCTGTCACTTGAACCGCATACCAATTCCCGAGGCTCCCCAAAATAGCCTTGGCTGAACTTTCTTCCAACTCAAAAGCCGTCTGAGAGGTTTCAGGGTCAAATATATCATCCTGGGTGACGTCCGTATAATAGACGGGTTCTATTAATCCCATGCTCGAAGTAATCTCGTAAGGCGTCTCACCTGCTATAAGGCGCTCCGTTGCTTTTTGCGCCGTGTTTTCATCAGTTGCCGTAATTTGTACGACTGTACGTGTTTCATTCGTGCCAAGCTCACCGAGTTCGATTTTATACTCATAGGCCGCTTTTATCTGATCTTCATCGACCTCGATATTTGGGGTCACATCATGGTTCTCGAGACGCATGACAGTGATTTTACGATATTCAGGCGCTGTATAGCTGGCGGCGTTCTCATTAACGTAGGCCCTAAGAACCTCATCACTGGGCGCTTCTGGGGTCTCTACGGCCCTTTCATCGAGTGTCAGTACCGTAACCTTGCGTTGCTCGGTTAAAAATTTGTATCGCTGGGTCGCATAATCAAGCGGGGCTTGTATCCCCGTAATTATAGCCGGAACGGTTTGTTGGCGGCGTAATGTGTTATAGATATCATTTTCAAATGTTGCGCGGGTAATGCGGTTTTGCGCGAGTATCTCATTGAGCTTATCTTCGCTAAACTCTCCCGTAATGTCATTTTGAAATGTTGTAATTTCTTCGACGACGCGGCGCGCTGTCTTACGATTAACGCCAATACCCAGATCATTGGCATCCAGAGAGACAACCGCATCTGTCAGCATACGCTGTAAAATCTGGGCGTGAATACCCTGATCAAAGGCCTGTTGATTGGTAAGCTGTTGTCCGCTTTCGCGACCACGCCTTTGTAATTCCCGGCGAAACTGACTCTCAAATTCATCCGAACTTATGTCCACATCGCCAATGGTAATGACTGCATTGCTGTTTTGTGGGGTAAAGACATCATTGACGCCCCAGACAGCGAATCCGATGACCAGTAAACCGATCAATGTTCCGACTGCTATTTTCTGAATTCGTCCGCCAATTCCGTTTGACATATAATCCTCATAAAAATGAATGCGTGATATGTGGCCTTTCATAACGATGAGTAGGGCATGTCGCAAGCTATAGACTTGCTAAATTCAATGAAAACACATTATACGCCTTGTCACAGGAGAGTAATATGAGACCCTTAATCGCCGGAAACTGGAAAATGCACGGAGATATGACGTGGATTGAGAAGCCGGAGGCGTTTAACCGGCTTTATCCTGCTCTAAACCGGTCTGGTATTGATGTTTTGATTTGTCCGCCATCGCTTTTTATCGCCCCTCTCGTTAGAGCTTGTCAAAAAGCGGGCATTTTACTGGGGGCGCAAAATTGCCATGCCGAAATTAAGGGCGCGCATACGGGCGAAATCAGCGCAGAAATGCTGGCTGATATTGGCGCGAATTATGTGATTTTAGGTCATTCAGAACGCCGCGCAGCTGGTGAAACGGATCCAGAGGTTAAAGCCAAGTCAGAGGCTGCAATAAGAGGTAACATCACGCCGATCATCTGCGTAGGAGAAACTTTAGCACAACGTGAAGGCGGTCAGGCCAAAGCCATTGTTGAAAGTCAGATAAAGGCAAGTCTGCCAGAAGCGGGGGCAGGGTCAGCCGAGATTGTCATCGCCTATGAACCCGTATGGGCTATTGGCACCGGAAAAACCGCAACACCTGCCGATATTGACGACATGCACAAACATATCAGTCAGCTTACCCAAGGCCGCTACCGTCTTTTATATGGCGGGTCTGTAAAGCCAGCTAATGCCAAGGAAATTCTCGCCATTAAAGACGTCAATGGCGCCTTGATTGGCGGGGCGAGTTTGAATATGGAAGATTTCGTCGCTATTGCGAAATCCGCCTAAATTATCACCATTATATACGAGTTACTTTACAGATATGACCCAGATTACTGACAAACTTATGGCAGGTTACCGCGCTTTTCGAAGCGGGGATTATATAGAGCAAAAAGCCTTATATGAGACTTTAGGCACTAAGGGGCAAAGCCCGGAAGTTATGCTTATCGCCTGCGCTGATAGCCGGGTTGATCCTACTGATATTTTCAATGCGCGGCCAGGCGAGATGTTCGTGGCGCGAAATGTTGCCAATATTGTACCGCCCTCTGATAAATCAGTGGCCTATCCCGAAGTGCTGGCAGCTATAGAATATGCGGTTACGGTGATTAAGGTCAAAATGATCATCATTATGGGGCATGAAAGTTGCGGCGGTGTTGCGGGATGTCTGGCGGGAATGGGACATGATCCAGAAGCAGGCCATGTTGGTAAATGGGTGTCGCTTATGAACGATGTGCGCGAGCGCGTCATGACGCGGGGTCTGTCTGATACGGAGCAGCAATTTGAAACCGAGCTGGAAAACATCCGTCAATCTATAGATAATCTGATGAGCTATGATTTTGTGAGCCAAGCTGTAAGGGCTGGGGATTTATCACTACAGGGAGCCTATTTCGGCATTGAAAGCGCCCAGCTTTTATGGGCGGATGATCAGGGTGTTTTCCAGAAAGTTGAGGCCGGTTAAATCAGGCCTAGCGTCTTTAAATTTGGCAAGACGCCTTTGGTTTTATCAACATGGAAGGCTGTAAACCCGTAGGCTTGTGCAGCTTTCACATTTGCCAGCGTATCATCAAAAAACCATATATTTTCTGCACTTACACCTATTACATCATGCGCGGTTTTGTAAATTTCACGATCGGGTTTAACCTGTTTCAAGATATGTGAGGCCATTGGGCAATCCAGCACATCTTCAAGAAAAGCCATATCAGCCCAGTGCATGGCATTGGTGTTGGACAGGCATCCCAATGTATATTGGGGGCGTAATTTGGCGAGTGTTTCAAGCGTGTCTTTAAAGGGTTGATGTACCCATGATCTCCAAGCCGTTTCGACCTCAGACAGGCTCATGTTAAACCCGAACACTTTGAGCATTTCTTCGCAAAATTCCGCGTCGCTACACCCACCGATTTGGTAAGCATATAAAATATCAGAAGTCTCGAATTTTTCACTAACTTGTGCATTGCTTAAACCTGTGAGCCTAGAAATGGCGTCAATCCCGACCCAAGGTACAATGACACCGCCAAGGTCAAAGAGTAAAACTATTGGTGAGGCGTTGGGTGTGGACATCCAGATTTAGCGGGCAAGCTCTTTCATAGCGTCTTCAAGGCCGGATAATGTCATAGGAAACATACGGTCTTCGCCGATAATTTCCTTGATCGTTTGCGTGCTCTGGGAATAGCTCCAATATTTTTCAGCCGAAGGGTTTATCCAGATTAAATGCGGATAGACATCGACAAGGCGTTGGAGCCAAATAGCCCCGGGCTCGTCGTTCCAATGCTCAACAGAGCCGCCGCGCATAGCGATTTCATAAGGGCTCATAGCCGCATCACCCACAATAACGACGCGGTAATCGGACGGGAATTTGTGTAATATATCCCATGTGGGGGTGACTTCTTTCATGCGTCTAAAATTATCTTTCCAGACATGTTCGTAGAGGCAGTTATGAAAATAGAAATATTCTAACCGCTTAAATTCAGAGCGCGCCGCCGAGAACAGATCTTCGACTTGTTTGACATGGGCGTCCATAGAGCCGCCAATATCGAAAAAGGTGAGAACTTTGACGGCATTTCGGCGTTCCGGGCGCATGCGTATATCCAGCCAGCCCTGTTTGGCTGTCCCGCGAATTGTACCGTCCAGGTCAAGCTCGTCTAACGCGCCTTCACGCGCAAATTTACGCAATCTGCGTAGGGCGACTTTTATATTCCGCGTTCCGATTTCGCGGTCACCATCCAGATTTTTAAACTGGCGTTTATCCCATACTTTGACCGCTTTTCCGTGACGGCCTTCCTTTTGACCAATGCGTACGCCTTCCGGATTATATCCATAAGCGCCGAAGGGTGAGGTGCCGGCAGTCCCTATATTTTTACTACCACCTTCATGGCGCTTGTCCTGATTTTCCAGACGTTCTTTGAGGGCTTCCATGATTTTATCAAAGTCGCCAAGAGCTTCGATCTCAGCCATTTCTTCAGGCGTGAGATGTTTCTCGGCCATTTTCTTGAGCCAATCCATAGGCAGGTCATGTTCTTCCATGCCGAAAATATCGGATAGATAGTCCATACCACGAAAACAATGCGAAAAGACCTGATCGAATTTATCAAGATCGCGCTCGTCTTTTACCAGAGCTGTGCGAGAGAGAAAATAAAATCCGTCAAGGCTCTCCTCGGGTACATTTTTATCTAGGCCTTCCAATAAGGTGAGATATTCCCGAATTGTGACGGGGATTTTTGCGGACCTTAGTTCTGTAAAAAACGTTTGAAACATAGGCCGTTGATTTCGCACAGAGCAGGGCGAGGCGCAAGCCAAAAGGATGAAGATGTGCTATTCATGGGCGGCACATTCGCCTTGGCTGGCGACACTCACACCGCTTGAATGCGCCACACAGCGATTGGAATAGGTTCGGCCATCACAGCCGCAAACAGGAGAATATTCTCTGGTGCAAATCTCTGGCTTGGGTGTGCAAATGCCAGCCGAGTCGGAAATTTGCAAACAAATACCGTCTTCTTTGAAACAGAAATCAGCGGCCGCGTGACAAGCGATTGCGGCAATGCCGCCGCACATCCCACCTGTCGCGCCGGCTTCTGGGCCAGACGGTGTGGGTGATGGAGACGAGCCGTTCGTCGCCCAACAGCTCGCCAGTAAGATAGTTGCCGTGATTAATGTAAGTTTCTTAATAGTCATGTGCGCCCCTCTTTTTAATATATGACATGGTGGTCATGTAAAAAGAGAATAGCACATAATCTATGCACGACAAAATTTCGCTCTAAATAGGCTGAGGATTTAGCCTGTTCTGACATCCGTTTCGATGCGTGCGGCAATCTCGGGGTCTAGCTTCAAATTCATAGCCAGCTTGTCCAGATAATCGCGCTCCTTTGGATTAAGCCCGTTCGCCACACGACAAGAAACCGCATATATTTCGGCAGCGGCCTGAGGGCTGTCAGACAATTTTGCAATTTGGGCGGCATCAGGGGCCTGATTAATCGCCATCTTCAACGCATCAACCGCGCCGTTATCGTGGGCGCGAATAAGGGCGAGTTCATCTTCATGGATTTCCCCGTCGGCCTTGGCCGCCGCGATCATGGCTTGGAGTAAAATTTCAGACCGCGCAGCTGCCTTCGGGCCTTTTAAAAGCCCGAGCACATCTTGGGCTGATGTTGGCATTTTGCCAGCTTTATGCGCTTTATAGGCAATCGTACCCAGCCCGGCCAGCCCGCCCATCGTAATGAGCTTGCGTCCTGAACGTGAGGATAAAAGCAAAGCCAAAGCCCCAGCTGCAGCCCCAGTTCCCACGCCTTTACGCAAGGCCTGTCGGGCAACTTCAGTATTTTCAATGCCTAATTTATCGACAAGGTAATCCTCGCCTTTGGCGGCGACTTCTTTGCCTCTGGTCGTGAGTTCTTGTGTTTGACTGCGACCTTGTTTGGCGAGTTGCTGACCTGCGGATAAAATTTGCTCAAGCAAATCTTGAGGGTTTATCTGAGTATTTGACATAAAGGGTCCTCCATATGGCCTATGCCTAACATATTTATGGGCGCAATGCTAAAAGGAAGTGCAGCTAACTGCGGGATTTTTCAGTTGCTCGCAGATATGACGCCGACTGTATTTATATATCTCTGCTCTGTCATTTATATCTAATTCAGCTATGATGAATACGTGTCCGGATTAGGAAAAATACTCCTTTGCATATTCATTGCCGGTTTTTGTATTGCGTGTACAACGACAGCGTCGAAAACATCCGCTTTTGATTTATCAGAAATTTTGCAAGCCCCGGATGTTGTTACTCTGCCTTACGAGGTAACAGAAGCCGGTCTGTTTCAAGTGGAGGTGGGAATAGGCGAAAAGCTAGTCAGTAAAATGATCTTGGATACAGGCGCTACGCGCTCAGCGATATATAAACATTTACAAAACCAGTTGGATATAGGGCTTTCGGGAGAGACTATCCGTATTCACGGAATGGTCGAAAGCGGTCTAAGGCCGGAATTGATTTTACCCTATATTAAAATAGGAGGACGCAAATTGGAGGGCTTATCCGTGGCTGTCCTCGAAGACTTACCCAAAGATAGTCACAATGCTCGCCCGCAAGGCGGTATAATCGGTCTGGATATTTTAGCTGATTATTATGTCTATTTTGACAATCAGTCAGGACTACTCTCTTTGATACCACGTCACTATACGCATATAAATTTGCCTCCTGAATGGTTGCGGGTGCATCTAAAGAATAATCCCTTTGGGTTAGATATGCAGACATTGAAATATATGGATATAAGGGTCACAGGAAAAATTGTCCCGGCTTTGTTTGATACGGGCAGTGAAATTAATGCCATAAACTGGTCAGCGATAAACCATCCCCAGATTAAACTTGAGCAACGTCGATTGCGAAAAAACTGGAGATTGCGAGGCGCCGTTGGCGAATTTGATCCCAAAGTGAAAATACGACTTGTAAAATTTCGAAGTGGACAAAAGTTCTGGGATTTACGTGAATTTATAGTGCTAAACTTTCAAAGTCTGGATGTTTTGGGTGTAAATGATCAAGCCTTTATGATTGCAGGTGCAAATATGTTCTCCGATACAAGTTTCTGGCTTGATTTAAAGGGTGATGAGATTCTTTTTGATCCAACCGAAGGCCGTGAAAAGAAGGCGCCTTAGCGGGGCGTTCTCTCAGTCCACTACATATTCACGGCGACATCTCTGACCGAGCCGCACAAGAAGCTCATAATTTAAAGTCCCGCTTTCATCGGCATCGCGTTCAAGATTTTCCCCGCGAAAAATAACTTGATCGCCAGTAGAAACAGGGTTTTTGAGTTTGGAACTATCCAATATAGTCAAGTCCATACTCACCCGGCCTATGATTGGAATATCAGCGTCGTGTAAGCGGCCATATCCCATAGCTTTACCATCTTGGCTGCTTGAAGCCACAGGGATACCATCCGCATAACCCGCCCCGACGACCACGACTTTCATATCCTTTTCGGCCTTAAAGCTGGCATTATAACCGACCGTTTCACCCTTTTTGATGTCGCGTATTTGCAGGACAGGTGCCAGCAGGCTTAGGACTGGCTTTGTGTTTTCTTGTTCTGGTTTCAGAGTGGCTTTTCCGCCGTAAAGCGCTATGCCCGGACGCACCATATTAAAGTGATAGGATTTACCCAGAAATATTCCGGCTGAATTGGCAAGGCAGAGAGGCTTTAATGGAAACCGTGTTGAGGCGCGGCGAAATTTGGCCAGCTGGGCAGCGTTCATTTCGTGCGCGGCGTCAGGCGCGCAAGCAAGGTGACTCATGATAAGATCGGTTTTCAAGCTCTCAAACAGAGTTTTGTTTTTCGAGAGCTGTGCTGTCTCTGTTTCTGATAGTCCCAGACGGTTCATGCCCGTATCTATATGGATGGCCGAAAAGGGCGGGGAGCCGACAGGCGCCGCAGCTTCGCCCCAGAGGCGGGCTTGCTCGAGCGTATTAATGACAGGTTTGAGATCAGCGCCGAAAAACAGGCGCAAATCCTTAGAGCCGGGGCCGTTAAGCACGTAAATACTGGGCGTGTCACCAACGGCTTCACGCAGTAGCTTGCCTTCACCCGCCGTAGCAACGAAGAACACGCGACATCCCGCCCCGTATAGGGCGCGCGAGACGGGCTTTATGCCAAGCCCGTAAGCATCGGCTTTCACGCTGGCCCCAATAGTGGCCTTTCCTACGCGCTTTTTTAAGATGTCATAATTTCCGCGTAGGGCGGTCAGATCAATGCGCAAGGTCGGGCGCGTGCTATATTTTGAAAAATTTGCAGCCATGTTGATTTAGTTATAGCAGACGGACCTTAATGATCCACATGATTATAACGGTCATCTTCCATGAGATTTCCGAACTTAGTAAGCTCGGCAGTAAAGGCTAATTTAATCGTGCCGATGGGGCCGTGTCTTTGCTTGCCAACAATAACTTCGGCTTTACCGTGCAGCTTTTCCATGTCCTCTTGCCAAGCAAGATGTTCTTCTGTGCCTTCAGTGGGCTCCGTTCTGGATTTGTAATATTCCTCGCGGAAGACAAACATAACCACGTCTGCGTCTTGCTCGATCGAGCCTGATTCGCGCAGGTCAGAGAGTTGCGGGCGTTTGTCATCGCGTTGTTCAACTTGCCGGGATAATTGTGCAAGGGCGAGAACTGGAATATCGAGTTCTTTGGCCAGTGCTTTTAAACCCTGCGTAATGGCGCTGACCTCTTGTACCCGACCGTCAGAGGCTTTCACCGCACTTCCGCCAGTGAGGAGCTGGAGGTAATCGACTACGATCATATCCAGACCCATCATGCGTTTCAGGCGGCGCGCGCGTGCAGACAAAGCTCCAATGCTTATTCCGCCCGTATCGTCAATATAAAGCGGTATACGGCTAATTTCGTCAGAGCTATCGCGAATATGCTCATATTGCTCGGCGTTAATTTCACCGCGCCGGATTTTGTTAGATGGCACACGGGCCTGCTCGGCCAAGAGCCGGGTGGCAAGCTGTTCTGATGACATTTCCAAACTAAAGAAACCGACAACGCCGCCATTTACGGTTTTCATATTACCGTTACTGTCTTTTTCCTGTTTGAAATTCTTGGCCACATGAAAGGCAATATTAGTCGCAAGCGCGGTCTTACCCATAGAAGGGCGACCCGCTAAAATAATCAGATCCGATCTGTGGAAACCACCGAGCAAGCGGTCCATATCCAATAGCCCCGTTGACATGCCTGACAAGCCGCCATCTCGGGAATAGGCGGCAGATGCCATATTAATGGACTTGATAAGGGCTGTCTCAAAGCTTTCAAACCCGCCTTGCGTACCGCCAATTTCTGCCAAGTTAAAGAGCAGGCTTTCGGCTTCACTTATTTGGGCCTGCGCATCCTGATCACTATCGGGGTCATTGGCACGCTTTTCAATGTCTTGGCCCAAACGGATAAGATCGCGCCGCAAGGCTAGATCAAAAATCATTTTGGCATATTCAGGTGCCGCACTGGCATTGGGGGCGTTATCCAGCAGATAGGCGAGATATTCAACGCCGCCGATATCGACCAATGTCTCATCTTGCGAGAAGCGGTTTTTCAAAACAATCGCATCAGCGAGCTTTCCGTGCTCTATCAGTGACGAGATGCTTTCAAATATGCGAATGTGTATGGGGTCGTAAAAATGATTGGCCTTCACTAAACCACTCACACGGTGATAGACCTCATTATCATATAAGAGAGCGCCAATAAGGGCTTGCTCGGCTTCCACAGAGTGCGGAATCGCGTCTAAAGCGGGCTCAAGGCCTGTATCATTATCCGAAATGAGAACCATGAAACAGCTCTACACTATTTGTGAAGATTTACTATCGTTCAGTTTTATTTTTTTATAAAAATTTTATCCACAGTCAGGGGATAAATTGAAATTTCTTAAAATCTTTATGGTCGTCCGCGCGTTATATCAGAATAAAGCTGGTTTGGGTGCTGGTCGCCGTTCAAGCGGGCTTTGTATACCTGCATATTTTCCATTACACGCTGTACATAATTTCGGGTTTCGGTAAAAGGTATGCTTTCTATCCAGTCCACCGCACTAATTGCCGAGGTACGCGGGTCTCCATAAGCCTTGACCCATCGTTTGACGCGGTGGGGACCGGCATTATATCCTGCCGCTGCCATGATATAAGAGCCCTTAAAGTCTTTTAGGAGGTCTTGTAAGTGCAGGGCACCCAGTCTTGCGCTGTAATCAATATCTGCCGTGAGGCGGGATTTACTATAGGGTATGCCGTGTCGTCTGGCTGTGGCACGGGCGGTGCTATTTATCATTTGCATCATCCCATAGGCATTGGCTGAGCTAACGGCTCGATTGTTAAATTCGCTTTCTTGTCGGGCAATCGCAAAGACAAAGGGTCTGTCATATCTGGCGGGTAGTGAGCTAATTGTTTCAATGACGGGATAGCCTGATTGTGTGAGCATAGATTGAAAACGTGACGCCTGTTTTGCTGCGCGCACAGAAGCGCGTATAAAACCGAAATTGCGACCCATTTGAGACAATAATGAAAGCTGGGGCAGACCTTCAACTTCGTCATCCATATGGAAAGAAAATTGGGTGAAATATTTTTCGTTTTGCGCTTCACCTAACAAATACATGGCTCTGACCCGCGGGTCGGCCTCAAAGGCGGCAGCTTGGTTTATATTCGTAACTTCAGGGATAAGGCTGATTGTTGAGAATTGCTGATCGAGTTCATTGGCGGCCAATTGCCCGTAAAAGGTATTTTGGTATTGCGCCGCATTGGAATAATAAGTTCGTTCATTCCCGTCACCAATTCTTTCTGAAGCCTTGGCTTTCCAGTAATTGGCCCGCGCGAGAGAAACAGGGAATGTCACGCCGTTACTAAGCGTATCGAAATGTTCAAAAGCTCTTTGGGCTTGTCCTAATTTTGTAAGGGATAACCAACCCGCCAGAAATTCGGATTCGGCAAATTCAGCACCGCTTGTTAAGCCATGATTTAAAGTCAACTTATAGGCATCGGCGAAATTTTTTTCACCAATGAGCCAATAGGTCATGAGTTTTTTTTCTTTCCAGATTTTCTCTCGTCCCTTTTCATTTAAGGACGGCGTATCCATAGAAAGATAGACGGGCAGGGCATATTCCTTGGATTTTTTGCGCCGTCTCCAATTGGCTCTGGCAAAAAGCAGACCGGGATCGCGGCGTAAGGAACGCGGAACCGCATTAACGGCTGAATCCATACCGCGTCGATTTGCAATGACCCGAACACGGGCTGTGGCTAAGGCTCGTTGGGGGGGTGACATAAGACTTAATAGCCCGTCTACTTTAGAAAAATGACGTGAACCAAGCCATATCAGATAATCAGCACGTGCATCATGGTCATCTTTGCTCAGATAGGATTTAAACTCTTTGAAAACTTGTTTTTGTCGATCGCGAGTCAGGCGCGAAGAGCGCCAAGCCGATTTGACCCATTTCACACCATTTTGACGATCACCTAATTTAAAATAGGCTCTAGCAAGAGCAATGCGCCCTTCACCGGAAACCGGTTCCAGCCCATTAAACCATCCTATTGTTTCACTGGGCGATCTTGGCCTGTCAAAAAGACGCGCTTCAGCTTTGGATCTTATAGATGTCATACGCGGCCAATCGCCGAGATTGTGCATGACATAGCGGACTTCCTCAAACCGGGCATTATTATCCCTTTGGGCGCGTATCCATATAAGTATATCTTTTGCTGTCTGATCAGAGAGCTTTTTGTGATTAGCCGCCACGGTTTGCCATTTTCGGGCTTTGGCGGCTTTTAAGCCGGATTTAAACAAGCGGGCATCCGTATCACTTAGGTGGTTTGAATAGTTCGGAGCCGGTGGCTTAAGGCGCGGCGTTGGGGTGAGGGCGTTTGCGCTGGAAAAACTTGCTAAAAAGACTGAAAACACGATCAGAATAGATTTTGCCCATACCCGCTTCTCGCTTTGCCAGAGATGCCGAAATAAGGACGTTTGCCGAGAGTAGGCGGCAATAAATGCTATGAATCGTTTTAATTTCATGTTTTTACACTAATAGGTGTCTTGCGCGGGGCAAGAAAAGAAAGTTATAGGCGCGGCACAGAACATAAAAATGAATCGATTTAAATGCATTAAAATGCGGTACAGGATGTTGGCACATGATTAAAGGCTCGATTACAGCTCTCGTGACACCGTTTAAGAACGGAAAGGTCGACGAGCAAGGCTTTCAGGATTTTATTGAATGGCAGTTGAAAAACGGCACGCACGGGCTTGTACCTTGCGGGACAACGGGCGAGTCGCCTACCCTGAGCGATAAAGAGCACAGGCGCGTCATTGAGCTTTGTATTGAAGCCGCCAATGGGCGCGTGCCTGTTATCGCCGGCGCTGGGTCAAATGAAACTCGTGTCTCTATTGAATATTCACACCACGCCAAAGAGCTGGGCGCGGATGCCGCCCTTGTCGTGACACCTTATTACAACAAGCCGAGCCAAGAAGGTATTTACCAGCATTTCAAAGCGATTTCAGAGGCCGTTGATATTCCTATCATTGTTTATAATGTGCCCTCGCGCAGTATTGTCGATATTGACAATGAGACGATGGGGCGCTTGGCAAAACTGCCAACTGTCATTGGCTGTAAAGATGCTACAGGTGATATTTCCCGCGTGGTGACCATAACGGATTTATGCGGGGAAGATTTTATCCAACTCTCAGGAGATGATCCAACCTCGCTGGGCCATGCTTTGCACGGCGGGCACGGTGCCATTTCTGTAGGCTCGAATATCGCCCCGCGTGCCTATGCTGATTTTCATGAGGCCTTACTTGCCAAAGATTTCTTAAAGGCCGCGAAACTGAATGCGCAGCTAGACCGCCTCCACAAGGATGTATTCTTGGATCCGAGCCCGGCTCCGACAAAATATGCTTTAAGTGTCATGGGTAAAATGACGGCCGATGTGAGACTTCCCATAACAGAGTGCCGCCCTGAAACGAAGACAGTTGTCAAAGCCGCTATGACACGCGCCGGAGTTTCGGTCTAAGGTCGTGGCCAAGCCCAAACAATCCCCGACAGGTAAAACAATCGCCGAGAACAGGCGAGCCCGTTTTGACTATGCTATAGAAGATACATTCGAAGTCGGTATCATGCTTGTTGGCACCGAGGTAAAAGCCTTGCGGGAAGGGCGCGCCAATATCGCTGAAAGCTACGCGGCTATAGAAGGCGACGAACTTTTTTTGATAAATGCCAATATTCCAATTTATGCACCCGCCAGCCAATTTAATCATTTACCGACCCGTTCGCGCAAACTTTTACTAAAGCGCCGAGAGATAAATAGACTCATCGGAGAAACACAGCGCAAGGGGCGCACTATTGTGCCTATGAAAATGTATTTCAACCAGAAGGGTCTTGTGAAACTTCTGCTCGGTGTCGGAGTGGGTAAAAGAGCAATTGATAAGCGCGAGACGCAAAAGAAACGGGATTGGCAAAAACAAAAAGCGCGATTAATGCGTGAAAAAGGATAGAAAATCCCACCTAAAAACCACTCAAATTCTGTCACAATAAAGTGAGACAGATATGAGGTGCTTTCTCAAAATTGATTACTAGTTTGTGGTCAGATTTACGGAGAAACACATGTTCAAATCATCATTAAAATTATCAATCGCTTTTTTGTCTGTGACGGGATTCGCGTCTAATGCATATGCGGGCGATCTGTTTAAACTCGAGCCTGCTGAATCAGGATTTTACGTCTCTGGGTTTGTCGGCGGCGGCTTTCCAAGCAATGCGAGTTTTGATGGCGTTCAAGACCCTGTCGCTGGTATCCCTGGTGCCGCTGGAGCGCCTGCTGAAATAGATGCCGATTTTGGAACAGATGTATTTTTTGGAGGGTCTGTCGGGGCGAAACTGCCTTTTAAATATTGGAAGTATTTTCATCCCCGTTTAGAAGCCGAAGTTAGTTTTGTCGAAAATGACGTTGACGGGGGCAGCTTTAATGGCGGCACCCAGACGTTTCAGGGATCACAGGAAACCTTGTTTGCGACAATAAACAACTATTCCGATATTATCTGGTCTGAGAACCAACGCCTCGTGCCTTATTTTGGCGGCGGTATTGGATTTGGTATTGTTGATAATAATATCGAATATTTTCCAGCGACTGCTACTGCCCCGACATTTGCTGTCACGGGCGAAGATACGGGATTGGCAACATTTTCCGCCCTTGGTCTAACGGCTAAAGTCTCAGATCAAATTGAGCTATATACTGAAGGTCGTTTTTACCAGATTTTCGGGATTGATGCCGAAAGACGTTTCGTTGCGAATGGAAATGACGCCTTTAGCGCCGCAGTTGATGACCGCCCTGACGGATTTACGTTAACAGTGGGTACGCGGGTGCATTTCTAGGCGCGCAGTTTTATCACGCACAAATACTTACAATATTCAAGCCTGTTTACGCGATAGATAGGCTTGAATATCTGCAAATATTTTAAAAAACATTGGCTCGGTTAGCCGTTTCGTATTCGTGTTATAACGCGAACAATGATAGCTTGAATAAAGCCTGAGACCATTTGGCAGATCATAAACTTTATGATGGCCGAAACTATAATCTTTTAATTTCAACCCAAGCGCCCGAATAGTATTGTCATGGCTGAGCTTACCCAAGGTCAAGAGGGTCTTTAATGTCGTCAGGCTTTCGATTTGATCGGTTAAAAATGGACGACAGGCCGCGGCTTCAGCCCCGACAGGTTTGTTTTGCGGCGGCAAGCACCTTACCGCATTTGTTATCATTGCGGATTTCAGCTCAAGCCCGTCATCAATAGATTGCCCGTAAGTACCTTCGGAGAACCCGTATTCATCAAGGGCTTTGTAAAGTAAATCTCCTGCCCAATCCCCGGTAAATGGCCGTCCCGTCCGGTTGGCCCCGTGCATGCCAGGGGCTAGTCCTATGATGAGGAGTTCGGGGGCGCTATCCCCGAAACTGGGCACTGGTGCATTAAAATAATCGGGATGTGTCTGGCGTAGCTCAGCGAGAAAATTATGTAATCTTGGGCATAAATTACAATTTCTATCCGGTTCTTTAAAGGTGGGCGGGGTTGGTTTGGACATACCTCCTGCCTAATCCGTTTCAGCGTGAAAATCATCATCATCATCATCTTCGTCGCGATTAATGAGAGTTTCAAGATCTACAAGGTCTATAAAATGATTGCTTTGCCGTCTTAGCTCATCTGCCAGAACGGGCGGCTTGGCTTTGCGGGTTGAAACAATAGTGACGCGCACGCCGTGTTTCTGCACGGCTTTGAGTGCAGCTCTGAAATCTCCGTCGCCGGAAAAGAGTAATATGTGATCCACATGCGGGGCGAGTTCCAACATATCAATTGCGATTTCAATATCCATATTGCCTTTTAGTTTACGCACGCCTTCGCGGTCAGTCACATATTTGGCGGGCTTAGTGATGACTTGATAGCCATTATAATCCAGCCAATCCAGGAGAGGCTGTAAGGCTGAAAAATCAGCACGTTCAGTGATCGCTGTGTAGTAATTTGCCGTAATTAAGCGGCCTTTGTCGGCAAACAGCTCCAGCATTTTTTTGAAATCAACGTCAATATTAAGTGTTTTTGCCGTGGAAAAAAGATTGGCACCATCAATAAAAAGCGCGATACGTTCATCAGGGTAAAAGGTCATGGGATTGAAAAATCTAAAATTTGAAAATGTCTAAAAAATATACGCAGATATATATAGCGCTTGGGGCGAACCTGTCTAATCCTAAGATTAATTTTCGTCGGGCCTTGGAGCAGCTCGGCGAGGAGGGCGCGACTATAGACTCTGTGTCTAGCCTCTGGGAAAGCCCGGCTTGGCCTGCAGGCAGTGATCAACCTAATTATCTCAATGCTTGCGCCAAGCTGTCCTATCAAGGAGAGGCGGCAGATTTATTGGCGTTATTACACGCCATTGAGGCGTCATTTGGCCGGGAGAGAAAAGGAGTGCCTAATGCCGCGCGTAGTCTCGATTTAGATTTGCTGGATTTTAACGGACAGATACACACATCACCGGATTTGCAAATCCCCCATCCGCGTATGCTGGAACGCGGCTTCGTTTTATTCCCGTTACACGAAATAGCCCCGAACTGGCGGGATCCGCAATCTCATAAACATATAGATCAGTTTATTGCCCGTCTGCCACTTGCGGATGTTGCCCCTATGTATTGGCGCGGCGCCTTGTAAGAGGTCAAACATGGCAAAACGTATTAATTTGTCAAAATTTTTTCAAACAGCTCTTGAAGCCTCCGCCGCCATGATATAGGACGCCCCATTAGAAATGCCGCCTTAGCTCAGTTGGTTAGAGCGCCGGTTTGTGGAACCGGAGGTCCTTGGTTCGAGACCAAGAGGCGGTACCATTTCCCTTAAATTTATGTGCAAAAACATTCTAGTAACGTCTCATTTACCATAAAGTTGTAATTTCGCGCCTATGCAAGCGAACGCAACAAACATATTTTCCAATCCGCCCATAAAAACGGTCAATGCTGATGATGTGCGTTTGCTTATCCGTCATCCCAAAAAAGATATTCGTGCTGGCGCTGCCCAGCGGATATGCCGGACCTTTCGCGATGGTAAGCTAAATGACGAAGAGCGTGAATTTGCCTATAAAATCCTGAATTATATGGTTCATGACGTTGCCGATATAGTCAGACGGGCTTTATCTGTAACCCTTAAAAACTCGCCAAATCTACCGCGTAATATAGCTTTGAAACTCGCCGCCGATATTGACAATATTGCCATACCTATACTTGAAAACTCTCCGGTATTTAACGATAGCGATCTTATCGAGGTTATAAAATCCAAGGCGGCGGCTAAAATCGTTGCTGTAGCCAAACGCAAAACACTGTCTGATCATATCACCCGCGCTATTGTTCGTTTTGGCGACCACCACGCTGTGGCCGAAATGGCAGCCAATGACGGGGCGGTGATTTCAGAGGATACAGCCGCTGCGATCCTGTCCATTTATCACGATGATGATCTCATAAAAGAAAGTTTTATCGATAGGCGTGATCTGCCCACTTCCATCGCTGAAAAGCTCATAACGCTTGTAACTGAAGAAGCCGCTATTCAATTACAGCAACGTCATGCGCTCTCGCCTGATGTCGCGATAGATCTGGCAACACGAACGCGTCAGCGCGCAACTGTGGATGTTATAGATCAGAGCTGGCTATCACGTGATGTCCAGAATTTTGTCGAGCGCCTCGATTTGCAAGGGCGTCTTGATACGGGTTTGATAATCCGGGCAGCCTGTTGCGGGCAAATGCGGTTTGTCGAATATGCTTTGGCGCGTCTGGCAAAGCTAAATCATGCCAAAGCTGCGATCATGATACATGATAGCGGGCCGTTTGGTCTGCAGGCTCTGTGTGCGCGTATCGGATTAAGTGCGCGCCATATACATATATTACGCGCTGCTTGTGCGATTTTCCGTGATTTGGAAAATAGTGGTATGACCTATGATCGCGGTGACTTTCAGGAGGTTATGCTCCAAAGGGTTATGACATTACCCGTTGAGTTTTCCGTAGATGATCAGAACTATTTTCTCGAAAAGCTCGATAGTCTAGTCGAAATCCGTGCCGTAATTTAGGAATTGTTCCTGAAGCACTTTCTCATCAAGACCATGCTCGGAATCAAATAATAAATTCAATTTTGTTTTACGGTCTTGAGAAATTTCAACCTTGGTCACATGTCTGATTTCTTGACTATCGGCTGTCGCACTAACGGGACGCTTTTCAGGATCAAGAACTTCAAAGACAATCCGGGTGTTAGAATGCAGCAGAGCGCCGCCCCAACGCCGAGGCCTAAAGGCACTAATCGGGGTTAAAGCCAATATATCAGAACCCATGGGCAGGACCGGGCCGTGCGCGGAGAGGTTATAAGCCGTAGACCCTGCGGGTGTGGCCACTAACACACCGTCCGAGATGAGGCGCTCTAGCCTGACCCTATCATCGGCATAGATTTTAATATGGGCGGCTTGACGGGTTTGGCGAAACAGGGCGACTTCATTTATAGCCAATTCCGTGAATGTTCCACCGGGACCGTGTGCTGTCATGGATAAGGGGCGCACAGTCGTGCGTTTGGCATTTGCCAGTCTTTCCAAGAGATTTTCTTCCCGATAGGGGTTCATCAAAAACCCGATAGTGCCCTTATTCATACCGTAAACCGGCAGGCCGCGTTTAATCAATGTCATATTGCGACGCAGAGTTTCGAGCATAAACCCGTCTCCGCCCAAAGGAATAATAACATCAGCAGACGCCGCATCATGATCGCCGTAAATTTCAATTAATTTTTGACGCGCTTTTTTGGCTTCAGGTTTACTACTGGCCGTAAAAGAGATTTTCTCTATGTTTTTCTTGGCTTTAGCCACATTTAAATTCCAATTTTTAGCTGATTGGCTTTGCCTTATAGCATAAAAAAAGTCAAATTTTGAATAGCTGAATTATCTCGGGGCTATAATTTCGTTTTCGCAAAATTCACTGGGATGAATAAAATCAGAGGCAAAGCAGGGCATTGAACTGGCATCAAACAAGCTCATCAGCCAGTCATTTGTCGAATTGACGCGGCTACGCTTTGAGAGATGAGAGTTTTGCACCAGCCAGAACGGATATGAATGCGTTATATCATAATCGAGTATTTTTAATTGCGGGAATAATTTGGCAATAAAGGTCGGGAGCATGGATATACCCGCCCCGTGCAGGACGGCCTGCAGAATGAGCGCGCCGCTATCCGCACTTAAATTCGGGTCTAAAAGCTCTCGGAGCGCATCCGACATGGGTTGAGCCTTGGAGTTTTTTAACCCAGACCTACGCATATACATTATATTGTGATTTACGGCATCCTTGGCATTGCGCGGCAGTCCATATTTGTCCTCATAGGCTTGCGTTACCATGGGCATGAAATGCAAACTTGCGAGAGGAAAGGCCTGAAAATCCATAGGTTTTTCACTACTGGCCTGAATGGAAATGTCTTGCGACATATCTTTCTCGTCATAGCCTTGGATCTGATTGAAAATCGTTAAATGTATATTCGGGTTTTCCGCTTGAAATTCCCCGAGATGCGGAATGATGATATGCGTTGAGAGCATGTCCATGCAGTGGAGCGTGACATTGCCGTCTTCATTCCTGTCAAATTGTGCTGCGAGCTTTTCTATATTTTTAGCGCTGCGGTTAATCGACATGGCTTTTTCAAAAATTACTTCGCCCATGGAAGTGAGTTTCATGCCATTTGTCGAGCGTGAAAACAGCGGAACACCCAAGCGGTGCTCAAGATTGTCTAGTCGTTTGCTGATTGTAGGTTGAGTTTTGCCAAGTTGTTCAGCGGCTCTTGAGACAGACCCGCTTTGGGCAATAGCCAAGAAGACCGAGTAATCCCCCCAGTCCACACGTTTGGCTATTTTTTCTACCTCACTCATAACTTAATGCCCCTCTAAAGCGTTATGTTTATCTAAAATTTCATTCCGATTCAGCTTGCGTTTTTGATATCATATAGTCGATAACGGCGCGCCGATCTTCCTCTTTTTTAAGGCCGACAAAAGACATGCGGTTCTTAGGAATATAATTTGATGGTTTTTCGATAAAAGCATTCATAGTTTCTTCGGTCCAGATTATTTCGGACTCTTTTAAGGCTTTTGAGTAAGCAAAACCTTCTTTTGTGCCAGCCTGACTTCCCATAATCGCCCATAGGTTTGGTCCGACCCGGTGTTTGCCGTCTTGTTCTAAAGTATGACATGTTTTACAGCGCTTATAAATCCGCTTACCGTGGGCCAAGGGGTCTGCGTTTTCAGCTGTCTTTGTAGTGGTTTTAACGGGTGTCGCCACAACTTGCGGGACATTTGCGGCATTTGATGTATTTGACGCCTCACCACAGGCGCTAAGTATCAAATTAGAGGCCAGAAGGGCGCCAAGAAGCTTGGTTTGATGGAAATAACGTCCATTTTTGTGTATTTTCATGCATTTGACCTTAATTTTCTATGTGCTTTAGCACTTGATTTGTTGGATTTATAGCGTCAAAATCGCACAGGTCGAGAATAAACTCGGCTCAAATAAACAACAGCTTAGCTGTTACTATGGGGAATTTTATGGATATTGTTAGTTTAGGCCTCGGTCTTTTAAGTGGTGCAGCAGGCGGAAACGTCGCTGGTAAGATGATGAATTCATCTATGGGCACGATGGGGCGCAGCCTTACGGGCATAGTTGGTGGTACTGGACTTGCGGCCTTAGCGCCACTCATTCCAGGACTTGGCGGACTTTTTGCTGACCCGACTGCCGGAGCTGGCTTAAATGTAAGTAGCCTTCTGGGCGGTGCCGTATCAGGTGGTGTTGGGGGCACAATCCTGACCTTTATTCTTGGCAAGGTTATGGGAAATAAAGCCTAACTCTGACTACACATTAAAAATAGAAGCCTCTCATTTTATGGGGGGCTTTTTTTTTGATCTTATAATAGACTAAATGTCGCGGAGAATTCTGCTTTTACTGCTTATACAATTTGTGGCATATTAAACGAAATGAAATCCTAAATTTGGAGAGAGTTATGACTTATATTGCGCCTGTGAAAGCCATGCACTATCTCCTACGACATGCCGTAGATATTGATAGCTTAATTGAGCAGCCTGAATATGATGAGGTTAATCACGACCTGATCAATGACATATTGACGGGAGCTGCGGCTTTTTCTCAAGATGTGTTAGCCCCGATAAATTGGGACGGAGATCAAAACCCGGCCACAATCAAGGATGGTAACGTGACCGCGTCGCCGGGTTTTAAAGAAGCGTATGCAGCCTTTGTTGAGTCAGGATGGCAGGCCTTATCCGCTCCGGTTGAGATCGGAGGTATGGGATTGCCCCAAGTCGTAAGTGTGGCCGCAAATGAAATGATTTACGCCGCTAATATGGCCTTTGGCTTATGTCCCATGCTGACAACAAGTGCCGTTAAGGCCTTGCACGCCCATGCTAGTCCTGAATTACAGGAAACGTATTTAGATAAGATGGTCATGGGGGAATGGTCAGGGGCTATGTGTTTGACAGAACCGCAGGCTGGCTCTGATTTGGGACCGGTTAGGTCTAAAGCTGTGCCGCAATCTGACGGGTCTTATGCCATTTCCGGTCAAAAAATTTATATTACATGGGGTGACCATGATTGCGCCGATAATATTATTCACTTGATTTTGGCACGCTTGCCAGATGCACCGGCTGGATCAAAGGGTATATCTTTGTTTGTGGCCCCGAAATTTCTCGTGGGGGAAAACGGCGAAATTGGCGCGCGTAATGATTTCCAACCCATAGGACTCGAGCACAAATTAGGTATTCACGGCAGTCCGACATGTATCATGGAGTTTGACGGTGCCAAGGGCTGGCTTGTCGGCGAGCCTAATCGCGGATTGGCTTGCATGTTCACCATGATGAACGAAGCACGATTATTTGTGGGTGTTCAGGGTGTGGCTATTGGCGATCGGGCCTATCAACAAGCTCTGTCTTTTGCGCAAGAACGCGTCCAAGGCCGTGTTATCGACGAAGAGGGCGCAGCCCCGATAATCGGCCATCCAGATGTGCGACGCATGTTAATGCTGATGAAAGCCCGCCTTATGGGTGCGCGCGCAATTTGTATGGCAACAGCAGCGGCCAGTGATTTATCACTTGTCCTAAAAGATGAAGACGCGCGCAAGGCCGCTCATGCTCGTGATGCCTTATTAACGCCCATCGCCAAGTCTTACGGTTCTGATAGCGGTGTTGAAGCGGCCTCAATCGGGGTGCAAGTTCACGGCGGAATGGGGTTTGTAGAAGAAACAGGCGCGGCGCAACATTACCGTGATTCACGCATTGCCCCGATTTATGAAGGTACAAATGGTATTCAAGCTATTGATCTCGTGGGACGTAAGCTCCGCCGTGATGGTGGTCAAGCTATGAATGCTCTGATTGCCGATTTGAACGCTATTTTATCAACGGCCCAAGACATGCCCGGATATGAAAGCTCCTCACAGGCCTTATCCGAAGGTATAGAGACGCTTGAAACAGCGACAAATATCGTTTTGGAGGCCTCTGAAAAAGATGCTTTGAGCATTGCCACTGATTATTTGAATCTCTGCGCCGATATTCTTGGCGGGGCCTTTTTAATCAAAGCCGCCTGTAATGGTGAAAAGGCGCAAGATCCTTTGGCGTCGAATATGCAAAAATTATCGGAATTTCATGCCAGCACGATCCTGCCACAGGCGAAATCAAAGCTCGCTACTTTGCGGGCAGGTTCTGGGATAGTGTTTGATTTTCCGCTGGATCATTTAGCCGATCTGTAAAACAGGCCATATTTGAGGGCAAAAACAATTTTTGTATTACTGTTTCGTCATGCCGTTTGCTGTTGCGTAATAGTAAGTTGGGCTATAGGTTTGCGCTAAATTCGTATAAACGGAATCATATTTTTAGAATAGGGGCCATTTGTGGTCGATTTTATCAACGAAGTCGAAGAAGAGCTTCGTAAAGACGAATATAATGTTTTGTTGCGGCGCTATGGCCCGTATCTATTAGGCGTTGTCATTGCGATCGTGGCAGCTACCGGGTTTCTCGAGTGGCGTAAGGGCGTCAAGGACAGAGCCGCGCGCGCTACATCTGCGGCCTTTGTTCAGGCAAATGATCTCGCGGCGGCAGGTGATACAGAAATGGCCGCGCGGCAGTTTTTAGCTATCGCCGATAAAGCGCCGGAGGGTTATGCGGGTATTTCCGTGTTACGCGCAGCCGCGATAGAGCTTGATGCTGGGAATACATCCAAGGCTGTGGCTTTGTTTGATAGAGCGGCTTCGATTTTTACCTCTGGGCGTCATAAACAATTAGCTCAACTTAAAGCCGCCTATATTCTGGCCAATGAAGGCCAATATGCAGATGTAAGTAATCGCATTGAGACGCTTGCTGCAAAAGATGCACCCTATGAATTTTTGGCACGCGAGCTTAAGGGCTTTGTCGCTATGAAATCCGGCGATCTTGGGATTGCCCGGCAGGAATATTCATATCTCTCCACTGTTCCGGGCGTGCCTGAAACGATACAGCAACGCGCAGACCAGTCTTTAAGCCTGATGAAGGTTGAAGCCAAGCAGGCTGAAAATAGTGAAACATTAGAGGTGCCAAGCGCCGTAAATGAGGATGTCGCTCTTGAAGCGCCCTCCGAAGACTTATCCAATAGTAAGGACACTGGAAATGAGTGATCTGTTTTCCGCCTCTCTTAAAGGCCTTTTCATAAAAGGGATGCTTGCGAGCAGCCTGATGCTTGGAGGGTGTTCGACCCTCGGAGATGGTGCCTTAAGTAACCTCAACCCTTTTGACAGAGATAATTCCAGTGAAGGACAAGGCGATGTCGCAGGTGAAGAAGACCGTATCTCTATATTGGACTTAAGTGAAACCCTAACTGTCTCAGGGACATTAACGCCGAATGATGTGGTGTTACCGCCTGCTTATATAAATACAGATTGGCCGCAAGTGGGCGGCAATTCTAATCATGTTGTTCAGCATACGGGCGCCAGCGGATCTCTAGAGAAAGTATGGTCTAAAGGCATTGGCAAAGGCTCTGGTCGCAAAGGGCGTGTATTGGCCCCGCCTGTTATTGCCGATGGGCGTATATATGTCATGGATGGTGATAATCGCATCTCGGCCTTTGATGCGGATAGCGGTGCGAAGTTTTGGAGTGAAAAAATATCTGTCACACTTGCGCCGCCAACACGGAGTGGCCGAACTGGGATTGTAGAACGTGTGAGCGACCCTTTATCATTCTTTGATAAAGGAGGGTCTGACAAAGAATCTGTTGGGGGTGGTTTAGCTATTGCTGATGGTAAGGTTTATGCCTCATCCGGACTGGGCGTTATGGTGGCTTTTGATGCTGCAACGGGTGCAGAAATTTGGCGTACCCCAACACGTACCCCCTTACATTCCGCCCCAGCCGTTTCCAATGGCCGAGCATTTGCCGTGTCTGATGATAATGAGCTTTTTGCATTTGATGCCACAAACGGAGAAGTGCTTTGGACATATCAAGCCATTATTGAAGGCGCGCGTATGTTAACTGTGCCAAGTCCGGCCATTGTAGATGATGTGGTTATCTCTCCATTTGCTTCGGGTGAGCTTGTGGCGCTACGGGTGCAAAATGGCGGTGTATTATGGCAAGATGCGCTTAGTTCCACGGGGCGTTTGACGCCGCTTTCCTCGCTTAATGATATTGCGTCTGGCCCTGTTATTTCTGACGGTGTTGTTATCGCAACTGCCCAGAGCGGGGTCTTGAGTGCCTTTGATCTGCGTACAGGCCAACGTATCTGGACGCAGCCAGCAGGCTCGATTAATCTACCGCTCGTTGTCGGGGATTTCGTCTATACGGCGACGACGGATGGTCAAATTGCCTGTATCTCTAAACTTGACGGCAGTGTGGTATGGCTTCAGCAATTACCTATCTTTAAAAATGAGAAAAAGCGGAAAGACCGTATTTCATGGAGCGGGCCGATACTCGCGAGTGATCGCTTATTCCTGACAAGTTCGCGCGGCGGATTTGTGGAAGTAAATCCTTATAATGGTGTAATTTCCCGTGAGGGTAAGGTGGGCGGTGATGTCTTTATTTCACCTATCATTGCCAATGAAACCATTTACGTTTTAACGGATGATGCAAAATTGATTGCGCTCCGCTAGGGGGTTGGCGCCGTGGAAGATGAGATTGATATTCCACCCGAGGGTGACGAAGAAAAACGTGCGCCAAAACTCGCGATAATCGGCCGTCCGAATGTCGGCAAATCCACATTGTTTAACAGGCTGGTGGGCAAAAAACTCGCCATAGTGAACGACACGCCAGGGGTCACGCGCGATATTCGTGACGCGTCTGCTCGTTTGCGGGGCCGTGAATTGCACTTAATGGATACGGCGGGCTTTGAAAATGCCAAGGGCGATAGTCTCGAGGCGCGTATGCGCGCTCAAACCGAGGCTGCGGTTACAGATTGTGATGTATGCTTATTTGTTTATGACGCACGGGCAGGGCTGACACCGCTTGACCGTATATTCGCTGAATATGTGCGCAAATCAAACAAGCCGATTGTCTTGGTTGCCAATAAATGCGAGGGCCGTGCGGCTGATGCGGGTGTAACTGAAGGTTACAGTCTTGGCATGGGGGACCCGATTGAGGTGTCTTCTGAACATAATATCGGGTTTGTCGATCTTGATGATGCCATAGAGATGGCGCTGCGCGATGTTAATCTAAGCGTAAAGTCAGACCCGATAGACCGCAGCGAAGCCCCTGTGCGTATTGCGATAGTCGGGCGACCCAATGCTGGAAAATCCACGCTCATAAATACATTGATTGGTGAAGACCGTCTTTTGACAGGCCCTGAAGCAGGCGTCACCCGCGATTCGATTACAATCGACTATATGTGGGCGGGGCGACGCGTTCAGTTTCATGATACTGCGGGTATGCGTAAAAAAGCCAAAGTTGTTGAGACGCTCGAAAAGCTCTCTGTCAGTGATAGTTTGCGGGCTATAAAATTTGCACAAGTTGTTATTTTGCTTATGGACGCGCAAAAACCCTTTGATAAACAAGATATGCAAATCGCTGATTTATGTGTCCGGGAAGGGCGCGCATTGGTCATCGGCGTGACGAAATGGGATTTGATTGAAAATAAGTCCGCCCTTGCCAAATCTATCAGAGAAAAGGCCGAGCGCTTATTGCCTCAAATTCGCGGCGTGCCTGTTGTTATGTTCTCCGGCTTAACAGGGAGAAGTGTGGATCGTCTTTTACCAGCTGTTGAGCGGGTGCAAGTGGATTGGAGCGCAAAACTTAAAACCTCTGAGTTAAATGACTGGCTGTCTGAAAAAATTCAGCGCCATCCCCCACCAGCCGTTCAAGGTCGACGGATAAAGCCCAAATATATAAGCCAAACGAAAACGCGCCCCCCGACATTTGTGCTCAAATGTTCACGCGCGACAGCTCTGCCAGAAAGTTACCGCCGATATCTCGTAAACGGTTTGCGGGAAGATTTTGGTCTCTCAGGCGTACCTATTCGGCTTTTCGTGCGCAGCGATGATAACCCTTACGCATAAAGCGAATCATGTTAGCTATGGCAGGCATAGCGGTATAAAATGTGGTTATAAACGTATTGCGGAGAGGTGTTTCAGTGTTGAAACTACAATGGATAAAGAGCCTTGATGATAAATGGCTTGATTTCTCACGTTTGGATGTTTCGCAGATTAGCGGGCAGGGCGTATATATAATCTGGCACGGTGGCCCTAATCCGCGCGTTGTACGTGTGGGCAAAGGGGATTTACGCACGCGCCTTGAGGGGCATCGTCAAAATCCGCGTTTAATGTGGTATGCGTCCCAAGGAAAACTGCTGATTACATGGGCAGAGGTAAAGTCTCGGCCTCATCAGGACGGGATCGAAACCTATTTAACGAAACTACTTTCGCCTTTGTTAGGTGATCAGATGGCAAATGTACCTCCAATTCAGGTTCAATCGCCTTTTGGGTAGAAAAACTCGCCGAGGTCGTTTCCATACTGGCGGCGAGTTCCGCGCAGATCTCATTAAGCTGGCGTAGTTTTTCAAACGTCCAAGGCGGTTCTTCGCCGGAAATGACCCGCGAACGTGCCCAAGCCGCCATATCTTGTAAAATTTCAATATTCATATCTGCTTTATGCAAAGCCGAGGTTATCAAGCCGTTAAAACCGAGAAAATTCATCAATTTAAATATAGCTTCAATTAGTCCTTGAAGATTACAAGCAAATCGGTTAAGTCCGCGCCAATTGACGGCCTTTTTTGTGATTTGCTGAAGGGTCGTTTTGTTATTTTAATATGGAGGCCCTGATGGCTGTCCCTAAGAGTAAAATTTCGAACTCACGTCGTGGCATGCGCCGCGCACATGATCGCTTATCTGCCGTAAACTATGTTGAAGATAAGGAAAGTGGTGAACTGCGTCGTCAGCATCACATTGATCTAAAGTCCGGCATGTATCGCGGACGTCAGGTTCTGCCCCCTAAAAACTAAAGCATGATTGCATAAGAGGCCCCTATGGTTGAGATAGAAACAGTTTTCGCCCGGGAGATACTCGATAGTCGGGGAAACCCAACACTTGAAGTAGATATTACGCTATCTGATGGCGCGTTTGGTCGTGCAGCTGTGCCGAGCGGGGCGTCAACCGGTGCGCATGAGGCTGTTGAGTTGCGCGATGGTGATAAGTCGCGATATCTGGGAAAAGGTGTTCTAAAAGCTGTTTCTAACGTCAATACGACAATCGCAGACGCCATTGAAGGTTTAAACGCGGAAAACCAGCGAGGTATTGACCAAATTCTTATCACGTTGGACGGGACAGAGAATAAAGGCAAATTAGGCGCAAATGCTATGTTGGGTGTTTCGCTGGCCTTGTCAAAGGCTGTCGCCAATTCAATGCATACCCCGCTTTACCGCTATGTTGGCGGTGTTAACGCGACCATATTGCCCGTGCCTATGATGAATATCATCAATGGGGGAGAGCATGCGGACAATCCCATAGATGTACAAGAATTTATGATTATGCCAGTGGGCGCTAAAAGCTTCAAAGAGGCCTTACGCATGGGCGCGGAAGTTTTTCATGCCCTAAAAGGCAAGCTCAAAGCTGATGGTCATAATACAAATGTCGGTGATGAGGGAGGCTTTGCGCCTAATCTGGCCTCATCAGTTGCCGCGCTTGAATATATTATGAGCGCCATTAAAGCCGCTGGTTATAAGGCCGGCGAAGATATTTTCTTAGCCCTAGATGTCGCCAGTACCGAATTTCATAGTAACGGCATATATGACCTTAAAGGCGAGAATAAGAAATTAAGCTCCGCTCAATTTGTCGATTATCTTGAAGACCTCGTAAACCGCTTTCCGATTATCTCAATTGAGGACGGTATGGATGAGGATGATTGGGATGGCTGGAAGGCCCTCACAGAGCGTATTGGTGATAAATGTCAACTCGTCGGTGATGATTTGTTTGTCACAAATCCGAAACGCCTCGGTCGCGGTATTGAGGAAGGTGCAGCGAACTCCATCCTTGTAAAAGTCAATCAAATCGGGACGTTATCTGAAACACTTGATGCCGTCGATCTGGCCCATAAAGCCGGATATACCGCTGTGATGTCACATCGTTCTGGAGAAACCGCTGATACAACTATTGCTGATCTTGCAGTGGCAACCAATTGCGGGCAGATCAAGACGGGCTCTTTGGCGCGTTCAGATCGTCTGGCTAAATATAATCAGCTTTTGCGTATTGAAGAACAGCTGGGCGAAATGGCGCAATATGCAGGCTGTACTGTCCTGCCTTAGGGGTAATCCTCAGAGTTTTTTGAGGCGGCTTTAATCAGTAGCGGTTTTGAGCGCTAATAAAATTCCTGCCAATATTATAAAAGCTCCGCTGGCTTTATATATCCAGCCTTGATTTTTAACAGACTTTGACAGCCAGTTTGCGCCGAGGCCGTAAGCGATAAGAAAACATCCATCTAAGACAAGATAGGTTACAGTTAAAATCGCTAATTGCGGTGCCAGTTCTGATGTTTGCGAAATGAATTGCGGAAAGAGGGCGGCAAAAAAGACAATCGCTTTTGGGTTAGTTGAAGACGTTACAAATCCCTGCATATAGAGCTGTTTCGCGCTTGCCGCGGTTTTGGCGTCAAGTTTCGGCGGAGAAAAAATCAGCTTTATGCCCAGATAGATAAGATAGCACACGCCTAGCCATTTTATCGCTGTAAAAGCTTTGGGGGCCTTCGCGATTAGCGCGGCTATGCCAAGGCCCGCGGCCATCATTTGCAATGTATTTGCGGAGAGGTCGCCTGCGGCTGTGTTGAGCGCGTTTTTAAAGCCATATGCCAGGCTGTTAGAGAGCATGAGTATGTGACTAATGCCGGGCGTGCTTAGCAGGGCGAGGACAACAGCGACAAATGATAGCCAAACTTCAATACTCATACTTGGCTTTAACTTGGTGCTAACTATATGTCACCCATATTCGGGTGTGCTGAGTCGGTTAAAATCTTTGAAACGCCATTGGAGTGTGTACCTAATTGCAGGCCTATACCTGTATTTGGCTGTGCATGCGGTTAGCGGGAATCAGGGACTAATGCGCTGGGTGGATTATCAAGAAGATATCGCCATTCACAAACGCAAGCTAAGCGCTCTGCAAACCCAGCGCGCGGTCTTAGAGACACAAGCTCTTAATCTTAATGCCGATCATCTAAATCTAGACGTTCTTGATATGAAGTCACGTGAGAAACTATTTATTTCGGACCCGAACGAACTCACGATTTTTCTTGACCAAACCCCTTAAAAACACGCATAAACAGCGCCGTATATATACTTATTTTACGAAGTTATAATATATTTATTTTGTATACGAATTAATAAGTTCAAAACAGGTTACGATATGGCAGCTAAGAAAACATCGCAAAAGTCGGCACAGAGTAAGTCTAAATCTAAAACCAAAACCAAAACAGGTGGTTCTGACGGGCTTAAAACCTCCAAGTCGGAACTCCGGCAGTTTTACCGCGATATGTTATTGATCCGCCGCTTTGAAGAAAAGGCCGGACAATTATACGGCATGGGGCAAATTGCAGGATTTTGCCATCTCTATATCGGACAAGAAGCAGTTGTTGTGGGATGTCGTGCCGGTATGAAAGAAGGCGATCAGATGATTACGGGCTACCGCGATCACGGTCATATGCTGGCCTGTGGTATGGAAAGCCGTGGTGTGATGGCCGAATTGACGGGGCGCTCGGGCGGCTATTCGCGCGGTAAGGGCGGCTCCATGCATATGTTTAGCACAGAAAAGAAATTTTACGGAGGCCACGGTATTGTCGGGGCTCAAGTGCCGCTTGGCGCCGGGCTTGGATTTGCCAATAAATATCTGGGCAATGGCAATGTCAGTCTCGCCTTTTTCGGTGACGGGGCTTCTAATCAGGGGCAAGTCTATGAGACATTTAACATGGCCAAGCTCTGGGAGTTGCCCGTCGTCTTCGTTATTGAAAATAATCAATATGCGATGGGGACATCAGTGGAACGATCTTCCGCTGAGACAGAGCTTTTCAAACGCGGTTCAAGTTTTGAAATTGACGGGATGCAGGTTGACGGGATGAATGTGCTGGAAGTCCGCGACGCAGCTAAAAAGGCGATTAAACATGCCAGAGACGGCAAGGGGCCGATGATTTTGGAGATGAAAACTTATCGCTATCGCGGTCACTCCATGTCTGACCCGGCGAAATATCGCTCGCGGGATGAGGTGACCAAGACCCGCGCGGAGCGTGACCCGATTGATATGATCCGTCACCGTCTCTTGGATGAGGGCTGGATTGATGAGGCGGGCCTAAAGGCGATTGATAAGGACATTAAAGCGATTGTGGCGGACGCGGCAGAGTTCGCGCAAACCTCGCCAGAGCCTGACCCGTCAGAGCTTTATACAGATGTTTTGCTGGACGCTTAAATGCAGCTTGCCCAGCTAAATATCGCAGATGCCAAACATGAAATGGAAGCACCGGAATTGCACGGATTTGTCTCGCGCATTGCTGCCATTAATGCGCTGGCGGACCGGGCAGAAGGTTTTATCTGGCGCTTAGAGGATGACGGGCCAGAACCCGGCGCTTTAAGTTTGCGCATGGAGGGCTTAGGGCCGGACACACTTGTGAATATGAGCGTCTGGCAAGATTTAAACGCCCTCTATCAATTTGTGTATAAAACGGCGCATGCCAAAGTCATGCAAGAAGAGCGTCCGCAATTTCATCGTATTCCAACAGAGCATATGGTGCTTTGGTGGATAGAAGACGGCCATATTCCTAATCTTGAAGAAGCGCGTCTCAAACTTGACCTTATCCGCGAAAACGGACCCGAACCAGAGGCCTTTTCATTTGCACATCCATTTGATGAAAAAGGTCAAACTATGCGATCACTATTTACCCAAAAGGATCACGCCTAATGGCTATTGATATTAAAATGCCCGCCTTATCTCCGACGATGGAGGAAGGCACATTGTCAAAATGGATCGTCAAGGAAGGCGATAGCGTCGCCTCTGGCGATATATTGGCAGAAATTGAAACCGATAAGGCGACGATGGAAGTAGAGAGCATTGATGAGGGTGTTGTGGGCAGTATTCTTGTGTCTGAAGGTGCGCAAAACGTCAAAGTCGGCACAGTGATTTTACAGCTCTTAGAAGAGGGCGAAGATAAATCGGCTCTAAGTGCTCCTGCGGCCCCGAGCGCGTCTCTAGAACCAGCCCCTAAAGCTACGCCAGCACAGGCGACAAGTGCCGCCCCAGCAACTTCTGGACCCGTGAGTTCTGGGAAAGTCGCTATAGAGCCTGAATATGGTGCGAATGTGAAACTGATACCAACGACTGTGCGCGATGCTTTGCGGGATGCTATGGCCGAAGAAATGCGCCGTGATGAAACCGTGTTTGTCATGGGCGAAGAGGTTGCCCAATATCAGGGGGCATATAAAGTCACGCGGGAATTATTGCAGGAATTTGGCGAGCGGCGTGTGATTGACACTCCGATTACAGAGCATGGTTTTGCGGGTATTGGTTGCGGGGCTGCTATGGGTGGTTTGCGCCCGATAGTGGAGTTTATGACCTGGAACTTTGCCATGCAAGCTATTGATCATATTATAAATTCTGCGGCTAAGACGCTCTATATGTCAGGCGGTCAAATGCGCTGTCCGATCGTGTTTCGCGGCCCAAATGGTGCGGCCTCTCGCGTAGGCGCGCAACACAGCCATGATTATTCCAGCTGGTACGCCAATGTGCCGGGCCTTAAAGTTGTCGCCCCTTATGATGCGGCAGATGCCAAGGGCTTGTTGAAAGCTGCGATACGCGACCCTAATCCTGTTGTCTTCCTCGAACATGAGCTGATGTATGGCGAGACTTTTGATGTGCCGGATATGGATGATTTCATCATTCCGATTGGCAAGGCCAAGGTCAGGCGCGAAGGGTCAGATGTTACACTCGTTGCCCATTCTCGTATGGTCGGGCGCTGTCTCGATGCTGCGCAAACGCTTGCGGCAGAAGGGATTGACGCCGAGGTGATTGATCTTCGTACAATCCGCCCGCTCGATAACGATACGGTGATCAAGAGTGTAAAGAAAACCAACCGCATTGTTTGTGCCGAAGAAGGCTGGGGGCAAAGTGGTATCGGGGCGGAAATTGCCGCTCGCGTGACAGAACAAGCCTTTGATTATCTCGATGCGCCGCCAGAACGTGTTTTCCAAGTTGATGTACCTTTGCCCTATGCGGCTAATCTTGAAGCCCTTTCGCTTCCGGGGGCTGACGCGGTGGTCGCAGCGGCTAAACGTGCGTGTTATAAGGACTAGATATGCCTATTGAAATCCTCATGCCCGCCTTATCCCCGACTATGGAAGAAGGCACTTTGTCTAAATGGCTCGTCAAAGAAGGCGATAGCGTGTCTTCGGGTGATCTATTGGCCGAGATTGAAACAGATAAAGCCACAATGGAAGTTGAAGCCGTCGAAGAAGGCGTGATTGCGAAAATTCTGGTCGCTGGCGGTAGTCAGGGCGTAAAGGTCAATGCGCCTATCGCGCTCTTGCTAGAAGAAGATGAAGACCCAACAACCGTTGATAATTATATAGCGGGAGGGAGTGCTAAGCCTGCGCCGTCTGCTCCTCCGACATCACCAAGCCCGCAAATTGCTGAACCCGCTGCTAAGCCTCAAGCCGCGCAAAAGCCCGTTGCGACCCCTGCGTCTCATCGTGCGCCACATGGGCGAATTAAAGCCTCACCTCTAGCAAGGCGATTAGCTGAAGATGCCGGGATTGATTTAGCCAGCCTGTCAGGGTCAGGTCCGAATGGCCGTATTATCAAAGTGGATGTTGAAAAGGCTAAAGCCTCGCCAGCCACTCAAAGCACTGCACCACAAGCCAGTATCACCCCCGCGACACATGCGGCTGCTGCCCCCAATACGACGGAGGTCGGTATGCCTCTTGGCGGCGGGGCCGATTATCTGGAGAAAATGGGGATTACGCCAGGGTCTTATGTGCTGGAGCCTCTGGACGGTATGCGGCGTGTAATTGCGAAACGTCTCTCAAGCTCCAACGTCAATGTGCCGGATTTCCCGCTTACGATTGATTGCGAGATAGATAGCTTGCTTAAAATGCGCAAAGAGCTAAATGTCCAAGCACCAGAAGGTGTGAAAATAAGCGTCAATGATATGCTTATTCGCGCCTCTGCTCTTGCTTTGAAACATGTCCCGGAATGTAATGCGAGCTTTACCCCTGACGGTATTGCCTATCATAATAATGCCGATATTGCGGTGGCCGTTGCGATTGACGGCGGGCTGATAACACCCATCGTAAGAACCGCAGATAATAAAGGACTTTCGACGATTTCTGTGGAAATGAAAGATTTAGCCGCGCGGGCGCGTGAGCGCAAATTAAAGCCGCAAGAATATCAAGGCGGGACGTTTAGTATCTCCAATCTGGGTATGATGGGCATTAAAGAATTTGGCTCTATTATCAATGAGCCGCACGGCATGATTTTATCCGTAGGCGCTGGCGCGCCTAGAGCTGTCGTCAAGGAAGGCGCTTTGGCCGTTGCTACGGTAATGAGTGTGACATTGACGTGTGATCACCGTGTGGTTGACGGGGCAATGGGGGCGAGGTGGTTGCAGCATTTCAAACGCTATGTGGAACAGCCAATCACTATGATGCTCTAGGTGATTCTCTCGGTGATAGGTGGAATCTCCGTGTTTAAGCCTTAAATTACGCCTTATAGACGTAAATTAACCATGCAGTGAAACCCGCATGTGGCAATCCCTTGCCCAAATTTGGTCTTAATTTATAATTAACCTTATTTGAACGGTGGATCTGGAGTTAGCATATGTTGGCAAAATCCTTACTTGCGGGAATGGTCTCCGCTATAATGGCGGGTAGTGTGGTGTATTTTGGGACTAATCCTGTTGCCAAATCTACGCCCCAAAGTGAACTTCCAGCGCAAACTGATACGACTGAGGTTAAAGTCGCGGAAATCGTCAAAGTTCCATCGCAAAATACTATATCGCAAAATACTATAAAGGCTGACGGGGTTGTTGATACACCCACACCTATAAAGGAAAAATGGTTAGACCAATATCTAAAAACCCCAAAAGAGGCAGATAATAAAAAATCTGAAACTGCTTTACATCCGCACCCCAAAAAGCCGGCTGAAGTGGTTAAAGAGAGTGTCGATATTACCGAACCAAAAGACGACAAGAAAGAGAATGTTGCCCGTAAGTACCAAGACCTAGAAGCGGCTCCTGAAAAAGTAGAAAAAATAGTCGCTCCTGAAATTGAGACGGCAAAAACAACAGATGAAGCAATAGATGAAGATGTCGAGAATAGTCCTGAGTTAGAAACGGCTAAAATTATAGAGGCTGTTCCAGAAACTTATGGGTCTGCAGCCATAGAGCAAGAGGTGGAAGATAAAGAGGTAAACATTAATCTGATACCGAATGCCGATATTCCTGACGCTGCGCTCGATCATAAGACCGATGTTGTTGGGCATGATTTACCAGATCTTATGTCAGTGCCAGAGAAGGGGCTATACGGTCTTACGTTCAAACAAATTGCCGCCATTGAAGCGCAAGAGCTTAAAAATCAAGCCTATTTCATTCTTGCTAATAAGGCGATGGAGGATAATTGCCATCCTATCGCAAAGATCGCTATTGATAAGATTACGGCACCGGAAATGAAAGAGACGGCGCGCATTAATTTAGCTGTTTCTTACGGACGCGCTGGGCATCACGAAGCCGCTTTTAATCTCGTCAATGAAGTAGAGCAGGGTGAGTATCGCGATATTTTACGTTTGCAAGTCATTGAAGCGATTTTGCAACCCGTTGAAAGTTCTCAAACGCCTTTGGCAGAATAAGCTCGCGATAGAGTGCACCCTAAAATGTGATAGTGGGGCTATATAAGGCTTAAACTTGGCCGCGCTTTGCGCTATAGATATACCTAAATTTCGCGAAGGTATGTTATGGCAGATTCTCAATATGATGTGATTGTTGTTGGCTCCGGTCCAGGCGGCTATGTGACGGCTATTCGTGCCTCTCAACTTGGCTTAAAAACAGCCATTGTCGAAAAGGCAGAGCTGGGCGGTGTGTGCTTAAATTGGGGCTGTATTCCTACTAAAGCCCTGCTGCGTTCAGCCGAAGTTTACACCAATATGCAACATGCCTCTGACTATGGATTGTCTGCATCACCAGAGTTTGATCTGGGTGCAATCGTTAAACGCTCGCGTAATATTGCGGGCCAGCTTTCAAAAGGTATTTCCTTTTTAATGCGCAAAAATAAGGTTGATGTGATTTCGGGTATGGCGAGTTTTGAGGCCGGCGATCCGGCGCCGATCGTCAAGGTTGTGCAAGAGAGCTATAGCGCCAAACATGTCATACTTGCCAGTGGTGCGCGTGCGCGAACCTTGCCCCAAGCAGGTTTGGAACCTGACGGGAAATTTATCTGGACGGCGCGCGAAGCTATGGTCCCCGAAGCTATGCCTAAGAAATTACTTGTAATCGGGTCTGGGGCTATCGGGATGGAATTTGCGAGTTTTTACAATGCCTTTGGTGCTGATGTTACGGTTGTTGAAATGGTGGACCGTATTCTCCCCGCCGAAGACGCCGAGATTTCCGAGTTTGCGCAGAAATCTTTTACGAGCCAAGGCATGACGATAAAAACAGGCGCGCAGGTTAAGTCTATCTCTAAAAATGCAGACGATGTTTCCGTGACGATTGCAAAAGAGGGTCAGGACGATGTCGAGAACTTTGATCGCATTATCCTCGCAATCGGTATTGTTGGAAATACGGAAGATATGGGGCTGGAGGCCTTGGGTGTGAAAATTGACCGTAGCCATATTGAAGTTGACGAATATTCTTTTACGGGTGTGAAAGGTCTATATGCGATTGGTGATGTCACCACCCCGCCATGGCTTGCTCATAAAGCCTCGCATGAGGGCATTATCTGTATTGAAAAAATCGCGGGGCTGAACCCGCATCCCCTTGATGCCAAGGCCATCCCGGGCTGTACATATTGCCATCCGCAAATTGCCAGTGTGGGATATACAGAAGCGGAAGCCAAAGCCGCAGGTTATGACATTAAAGTCGGGCGCTTTCCCTTTATTGGAAACGGTAAAGCCATCGCGCTCGGTGAAGCTGAGGGTTTGATAAAGACCATCTTTAACGTCACGACGGGTGAGTTGCTTGGCGCCCATATGATCGGCGCCGAAGTGACCGAGCTTATTCAGGGCTACACGATTGCGCGTACGTTAGAGACGACAGAGCACGAATTAATGGAGACGGTCTTTCCGCATCCGACATTATCCGAGATGATGCATGAAGCTGTGCTGGATGCGTATGACCGCACCCTGCACATGTAGGCTTGAGTTTAGCTTAGCTATTCTGCGGCACCGCTTTGCGATTTAAGTGTCGCGCGCGAAATCATAGCAGCTGTTTCAGACTGAGAGCGTTTGCCGCGGCGTAAGAGTTTCGCGAAATCATTTTTCGCGCCCAGAGCCGGTTTCTCGACAATGCGCCATGATAGTTGTGCCAGCACAAGTGAGATAGCATAGCCGAAAATCACAAGCGGAATCACCGTGAGTGTCGGGAAGAAATAGAGCAAGCTCTGCATGACGGCCCAGTGATAAATATATATCCCATATGAGACATCAGCGAGGTTCTGGGTCCATTCCAATTTAGGTGCTTTCATATAGGCAATGATCATCACACCCCATGCGATTGTGAGGTTCATAAAAATCTCAATAAGTTCAATATGATTACGTGTGAGCCAGCAAAAACCGACGAATACGGGCAATAATAGCACGCTAAATGAGATGTCTTCACGATAGGCATAAAGTGTTGCACCTAAGCCGTAAGCGATACCAAAGCGGGCAAGGCTGTCAAATGTAGCGGGTAGGTGATCAAACACACCATAATGTTTCCCGACCATCCATGCGATACATGGAAAAATAAATTGGGCTAAAATCATCCATTTATGGCGCAATGCTCCAATTAAGAACAATATCAATGTCCCAATATAGGCCAATACTTCATATCTGAGTGTCCAAAGTGCTGCCGAGCCTAAGGGTTCGGAATTGGTCGCAAAGATGCCGGGCATTGCCATGTCTGTTTCAACAAAGGTCAGAACCTTTAAGGGTTGCAAATACCAATCGGGCGATGTGAAAAATTCTTTCAGAGGCAGGTTTGTCACAAAAGGGCCCACGAGGAGCATGACGAATAACACATGTATGAAGAGCGCCGGGAATATTCGCAGCGCACGCGCAGAGATAAAGCTGGCGCTATCTCCTCTGTAAAGCATTGATTTTGTTACTAAAAATCCTGATGCGATGAAAAACATATTCACAGCGATATAGCTGAAAGTATAAGTGAAAAAGACGTGGGGTTCTCCGCTCGAATGACCCGACAAAATCACAAATGCATGTCCAATCACTACCAGTGAGGCAAATATTAAACGCAATGGCGTGAAGAAATTGTCGTGCCCATCTCGTATTTTTACGGGGGTCATTATGTTCTTAAGTAATTCCATGTTTATCTCTGCATAAGATGTGTTGTTTTAATTACGGTTAAAACACGCAAGAAAAATGCCATTTTCGCTTAATGGGGGAAATTGACATCCCATTGATTGAAAAATGAGTTGTTTTCCCGCCCTAAAAGTCCCATTTAGAGGCCATGACGACTCTGATCGATAATATCCCGCGCAAAAGCACAGAAACAGGTGTTGATAAGCCAGCACTTTCGCGTGTGCGCCATCCTGAAAAAGCAGGACGGGCCGATAGTGAGGTCTTGCGTAAACCCTCATGGATCAGAGTTAAGGCCCCAACTTCACCGGGCTATGCCAAGACCCGTAAAATCGTCAAGGATAAGGGTTTGGTCACGGTCTGCGAGGAGGCGGCTTGTCCCAATATTGGCGAGTGCTGGGAAAAGTCTCACGCGACTTTTATGATATTAGGTGAGATTTGCACACGGGCTTGCGCCTTTTGTAATGTCTCGACGGGCTTACCTCAGGCAATTGATCTGGACGAGCCAGCTAAAATTGCACAGGCAGTTGAAGAGATGGGCCTGTCCCATGTTGTGATTACATCTGTGGACCGGGATGATTTGGCAGATGGCGGGGCGGATCATTTCGTCAATGTTATAGGTGCGATCAGAGCGCGCTCCCCGAAAACGACAATCGAGATTTTAACACCGGATTTTCTGCGCAAATCGGGAGCGGTAGAAGCTGTGATTGATGCAAAGGCGGATGTCTTTAATCACAATCTGGAAACTGTGCCGCGCTTATATTTAAAAATCCGGCCCGGTGCGCGCTATTACCATTCTTTGCGTTTATTAGAACGCGTCAAAGAACGTGACCCGCAACAATTTACGAAATCGGGCCTTATGGTGGGTTTGGGCGAAACCAAAGAAGAGATTATGCAAGTCATGGACGATATGCGTTCTGCTGGTGTAGATTTCCTGACCATTGGGCAATATCTTCAACCCACGCGCAAACATGCCGCGATTGACCGTTTTGTCACGCCAGAAGAGTTCAAGGCCTATGAGACTATCGCAAAGGCCAAAGGGTTTTTACTGGTTTCGGCCACGCCGCTTACGCGCTCGAGTTATCATGCAGATAGTGATTTTGCGAAATTGCAAGCCGCGCGTCAGGCCCGTTCGGTTTAAAGGCGCTTACCGTGCCAGCTACCAAGATTTTCAGACATATACATCATAAGTCTGACGATCTCTTATCCCTTGTGGCGGATGTCGAACAATATCCTGACTTCATCAAATATTTATCCCATAGCCGCGTGTACAAGCAGCGGGAAATATCTGTAGGCGAAAGTGAGTTCTTCGCTGATGTTGTCGTGTCCTATAAATTTTTAAACGAGACTTTCCGATCTAAAGTTTCAGTTCAGAGCGAGGCCCAAAAAATAACCGTGAGCAAGCCTGATAAGTCGGGCGCGGTTAGAGTGCTCTCAAATGTATGGAGTTTTCACAGCCTGGCTGATGGGTCTACCCTGATAGAGTTCGATGTAGATGTGCAGCTTAAAGCCAAGCCGCTTGATATGTTAGTGTCGCATAAGTTTGAAGACGCGGCCCGTTATATTATGCAATGCTTTGAAGAGAGGGCGGATCAGCTTTTCACGCGTCTCGGGCCGAGTAATGTGGATATAGAGGCGGAAATAAAACGTCTAAAACTGGTCTAGTTCTTGATCAATCAGCTTAAGGGCTTCGAGGACTGAAACATCTCTAACCCGATTGCGCCCAATATCGCCTAGATCAAGCCTTTTGGCGAAAACCTCATTCTGTTCTTCTTTGGCTTTTGCCAAGCCCAACCAAACTGTACCCACGGGTTTTTGATCCGTGCCACCGCCCGGACCAGCTATACCTGTTATGGAGAGCGCCATATCAATGCCGAGCTGATTTAAAGCCCCAAGGGCCATGGCCTTAGCAACTTCCTCACTGACCGCGCCGTGTGTCTCAATCAGCTCTGCCGCGACATTTAACTGTGAGGTTTTAACGCTATTATCATATGAGATAATACCGCCTTTAAAAACGCTGGAAGCGCCTGATATTGAGGTAATCGCCGCCCCGATAAGCCCGCCAGTACAGCTCTCGGCAGTCCCGATTGTTTTATCCGCTTTTACCGCTTTCTTGATAACGGTTTTAGCCAGAGCAAATATTTCGATGAGGAGCGGGTTGGTCATAGAGGTGGTTTAAGCTCTTTCATCAGGCAGGCTAACCGTTGCCACGGCTTGGGCGGCCAGACCTTCTTCGCGGCCTGTAAATCCGAGCTTTTCGGTTGTTGTGGCTTTGACGGAAATACGAGAGAGTGGCAAATCACATAATTGCGAAATCCGTTCGCGCATTTTTTCGCGGTGGGGTTTTACTTTTGGTTTCTCACAAATTAGCGTCACATCGACATGTTGCAAAATTCCGCCGCGGGCCTTTAGCCTATCTATGGCGTGTTTAAGAAACTTATCAGAAGACGCGCCTTTCCATTGCGGGTCGCTTGGCGGGAAATGATCGCCAATATCGCCATCAGCCAAAGCGCCAAAAATCGCATCGGTTAAAGCATGCAAACCCGCATCGGCATCGCTATGGCCAAGTAATGTGTAATCGGCCTCTATCTTTATACCGCAGAGCCATATGCCGTCACCGTCCGTATAGCGGTGAACATCATAGCCTGAACCTGTGGCCGTATAAAAATTTGAACCAATCATCCTTTCGGCTTTAGAGAAATCTTGCGGATAGGTCACCTTAAAATTATCCTCATCACCTGTGACGAAGTGCACCTCCAGACCGCCTGCTTGTGCCACCGCGATATCATCATGAAAACTTTGTCCCGGAGTTTGGGCGCTATAGGCCTTCATGAGCGCTGCGTAGTGAAACCCCTGCGGGGTTTGCATACGGTATAGCCCTGTGCGGTCAACCGCGCTGGCATCCTCGCGCTTAAGCGCGTCGCTTACGGCCAGAGCGGGCACAACACTTGGATAGGTCTTAAGAGCCTCTAAGACATCCGTTATAACGCGCTTGGAAATGAAAGGCCTTGCAGCGTCATGTATAAGGACATTATCAGGCGCAATGGCTTGCAGAGCGGCCATACCCGCCTTCACTGAGGCCGTGCGGCTATCCCCGCCATGTGTAAGCGTAATGCTCGCATCTTGATAGTTTTTCATGAAATCCTGAATATAAGGGTCATCCTTGGCATGGACTAAAATGAGGGTATCAAAAACTTGCGCCGCAATGAGAGAATCCAGAGTGCGCGCTAATAAAGTTTTGCCAGCTATTTTGCGATATTGTTTGGGAATATTTTCGTCATTTTCGCACAAAGCACGTGCACCTATGCCTGCGGCGACCAAAATTAGTGCGTTTTTTGACATATTTGCGGACTTCCAGTGGTGAATTATTGTGCAAATCGCTTTTAGGCGTTAAGGCAACATAATGACGCCAACACTGCAAATCGGCAAGCATAGATTAAGCTCGCGTGTACTTGTCGCACCTATGTCGGGGGTGACAGATTTGCCTTTTCGTAAGGTGTTGCAATCCTTCCAACCCGGTCTGGTCATATCTGAAATGGTGGCTGGCGAATATTTAAGCAAGGGTAATCCTGAAACGATTGCGCGCGCGGCGGGCAAGGACGATATAGATATTCTGGTCATTCAGCTCGTGGGCAGAGAAGCCCGCTGGATGGCGCAAGGCGCTAAACTGGCCCAAGCCGCAGGGGCTAAAATAATCGACATCAATATGGGTTGTCCCGCCCGTAAAGTCACATCGGGTTTATCGGGCTCCGCTCTTATGAAAGATCCAGATCATGCCTTGGGGCTGATTGAGGCCACAGTAAATGCGGTGGATGTGCCTGTAACCTTGAAAATGCGATTGGGATGGGATGATAATATGCTAAACGCGCCGGAGATCGCGGCTCGCGCCGAGGCGGCGGGGGTGCAAATGATAACAGTACATGGGCGGACGCGGTGCCAATTTTACAAGGGCGAGGCGGATTGGAAGGCTATCAGGGCGACAAAGGACGCCGTTGATATTCCCGTTATTGCCAATGGTGATATCTCGACGCCCGAACATGCCCGCCAAGCGCTTGAGCAATCTGGCTGTGACGGCATTATGGTTGGGCGAGGTCTTATTGGTGCACCGTGGAAATTGGACGCGATACGGGCTGAAGTAGACGATGACGAACAGCCGGCCAATATTTCTTACTCTGAGGCTTTTGCTGTGATTAGGGCGCATTATAAAGACATGATCGAATTTTACGGTGCGGGCAAAGGCGTAAGGGTCGCGCGCAAACATATTGCCGGATATATAGAGACACTCTCAGAGCAAACCCACCGAGATTTGGATACGCTAAAGTCGGATTTATGCCGCTCAACTGATCCTGACTATGTTTTGGACAAGCTAGAGCAGGCTTTTCATAGTCCCGAAGACGTAAGAGCCGCCTAATGTCAGTCTTGCAAACACCGCCCACTATTCCCGTTGAAGTTCTGGTTGAAGATTACCCCATGCCGGTTTTCCTATTGTCCAATAAAACAGCTACTATTGAATGGGTAAATCAGGCAGGCCAAGAATGGCTGGGTAAATCGAGCCGCAAGATCGTCGGTAATTTATTGGCAGATTTTATAGAAAACATACAGGCTTGCCTGAATGCCTATAAGCGCTGCGAAGAGACAAATTCGCATGTTATCCTTCGGGATTATCACCTTCAGCGCAATAAAGAGCCAGACCAGAGATGTCATCTTTTATTCTTTCCGTGTGAAATTGGTGTGGGTCTTTCTGTTCTGATCCCGCAAAGCCAGTCACCTGAACCTCATTCACAAGGTGAAACCTTAACCGCCATGGGACGGATGTTGGCCCATGAGATTAAAAACCCTCTGGCCGGAATAAGTGGGGCGGCGCAGCTTCTAAAAGAAGACGTAAAAACAAAAGAGGGCCGCTCTTTGCTGGAGTTAATTCGGTCCGAGATTGACCGTATATCGCGCTTGGCGGACCGTATGGAGCGCTTGGGTGATACAAATTCCCGCGAGTTTTCAGAAATTAATATCCATAAAATCCTTAGAAATGCCCGTAAGGTCATTCAATCCAGTGTCGATGATAGCATCACATTTACCGAAAGTTATGATCCCTCTCTTCCGTCCGCCAAAGGGGATGCGGATGCGTTGATGCAGGCTTTGTTGAACCTGATTAAAAATGCCGCTGAATCGATTACGTTGTCTGATCAAAAGGGAGAGATAAGACTGGAAACCAAATTCAGATCAGGTGTGCGCAGACATAATGAAAGCAATCTGCTTTTAGGTTCCAATAAAAGTCAGTCCAAGCAATTACCGATTGAAATCCGTATTATTGATGACGGGCCCGGTATTGCGGATAATATAAGAGAAACCGTTTTCCAGCCCTTTGTTACCAGCAAACCTTCAGGGCAGGGCTTGGGTTTGGCGCTTGTCTCAAAAATCGCACAGGCACATGGCGGCTTGATTGACGTGCAATCAAGCAAGGGACGAACCGTTTTTTCTATTTTATTACCAATCTCCGATGAGAGTGAATTATGACCTATGATATTTTATTAGCGGATGATGACGATAGCGTGCGCTTGATTTTAAGCAAGGTTCTGACGCGCGCCGGACATACGGTCAAAGCGACAGATAATGCCGATACTTTGGTGAAATGGGCCACGTCTGGCATGGGGGATATAATCCTCACTGATGTGATGATGGGCGGACGTGAGGTCTTTGAGAGCTTGCCCGATATTTCTGAATCTCGACCCAATATGCCCATTGTTGTGATCAGCGCGAATAATACCGTCAATACGGCCCTAAAATCCGGTGAGCATAAAGTCTTTGAATATGTGCCCAAGCCGTTTGAGTTAGAGGATGTTACACAAGCGATAACGCGGGCAGGCCAGAGTGTGAACCCGCGCCTTAGTCGCACGAATGTTGAATTACGCAAACTTCCCATGATTGGGCGAAGCCCAGCTATGCAGCCTGTCTACCGGGCCGTTTCCCGATTTGCGTCAGGCAATCTACCCGTGCTTATTCAGGGCGAGGTGGGTACGGGCAAGGACCTTGTCGCCAAGCTCTTACATAATGGTGGGCCGCGTAAAAACCGGCCTTTCTTGCGCACAACGGACTTTGAAAACACCTCTCTAACCTTGCAAAAGGTCAATGGCGGGGACTTATATATTGATGAAATTTCTGAGCTTACACCGGTACAGCAAGAAGCGCTTTTGTCCTTTATGTCAGAGGCGGAACGCATAGCGCCGGACACACGGCCACGCGTTCTGTCTGCCACGCGCAAGAATTTACGCCAATTAGCGGCAAATGGTGATTTTCGTGACGACTTGCTCTTTCGTATAAATGTTGCAGAGGTAAGAATTCCCCCTCTATCGGCCCGCGATAAGGATACATATGAATTAGCCGAAGTCTTTTTGGCTCAAGCCTCAGATTCGCCTAATAGACGGTTTGAACCTCAAGCGCTGAATGTTTTACACCGCCATGAATGGACAGGGAATGTGCGTGAGCTGGAAAATCTCGTAAGGCGTCTGGCGATACTCTATTCCGATGATGTGATTACCGCTGAAATGGTCTTGCAGGAGTTTTCCAAGGACATTACGGCCATAGCTAATGAAAAAGAGGGGGATAGTCTTTCGGCTTTATTGGAGGAGGCCTGTCGACGTCTTCTAATCGAACCCAATAATGCTGAAGATGAGGCAACTCTTTATCAGATAGCTATGGGCTGGATAGAAAAGCCCCTTATTATTGAAACCTTGCGCCATACGGGTGGCAACCGCGCTAAGGCGGCGGATATATTAGGCATTCATCGTAATACGTTACGCACCCGACTTAAGAGCCTAGATATTACATAATGTTCTGATTTATCGACTTTAGACAGAATAGCCGAATTCTTATAGACGTGTATTTTGAGAGTTGATTTTTTGCAACACTGCGATAAATAGGTGACATAATGGCGCCTTTGGCGCGTAGCTGTGAATTTTTATGAATTCCAACTCGGGTATCCGAATTAAATCTTCTCCGGGCATTCCGAGGATTTTCCGCGAAATGGAAATCTTTCGGTCGGCGATTTTTGCTATCCTGTTTTTTACAGCGCTTTTTCTCGTTGTTCTCAGCGCTTTATACGCCTTATCGGGTAGTCCGACACGGGCTGAAGCAGCTTATGCGATCCTAAGATTTAATCTGCCTTTGATCATAATTTTGGGACTGCATCTCCTCTACCGGGTTTGGCGGGCCTTATTTTCAAAGAATAGGGCGCTCTCAGTGCCCTTACTGCACAGGCGCTTTGTTATAATCTTTAGTTTGGCCGCGCTTGTTCCGGCCATTCTTGTGGGCGGATTTTCTTCCACACTGATCAGTCGAAATATTAATGATCTTTTTGGGGAAAATGTTCGCACGAATATGGAGCAAGCAAGAGAGTTCCTCAATGATTACCTTTCAGAACAACTCCAGGACCTTGTGCGGAATGTAAATGCCTCTAAAATTGCACTGAGCCAGAGCGAAGACGTATTGGGTCACCGCATAACCTTGACTGCAAATCTGCAAAAATTAGCACGTACGCGGGGGTTAGATGTTTTATATATTCTTACTGATAATGGGCAGGTCTTGGCGCGTGCAGAAGGCCCACGCGCCCCGGAGTTAAAAGTGCCGACTTATGAAGCTTTCAAGGCATTGTCTTCCCCAGACAATATAGCCTTTCAAAGTCAGGACGAAATTGACTTTCTCGTCGGTTTGACCCGTCTGGATAAAGACGCGGATGCTTATCTTTATGTCGGGCAGTTTTTGAAATCCCAAAGTCCTGTCTTATCAAGTATGAACGGGATTGATAAAGCGGGGCAGACATTGGATGAGTTCAGCTCTGATCAGTCCCTATTTAATAGAACTTTCTACCTCACATTCATTGAGATCGCTTTATTGATTTTATTCGCCGCTATTTGGCTCGGCTTTATTTTGGCCAATCGGATTTTGGAGCCTATAGGGCGGCTTGTGGACGCGGCGGAACGCGTCAGAGGCGGTAATTTAACGGGGCGTGTTCAGGTTGAAGGACAATGGGGTGAAATTTCCGATCTCGGCAGCGCCTTTAACCGGATGACCCATCAGCTTCGTTCCCAAAGAGAAGAATTAGTGCGTGAGCATGATATTTCGGAACAAAGACGGCAATTTACTGAAGCGGTTTTATCTGGCGTCCGGGCTGGCGTTATCGGTCTGACTCAAGAGGGGCGTATTTCGGTTGCGAATAATTCGGCTGAACAATTACTAAATTTACCCTCTGATCAGCTAGTCGGTCTGCCCCTTGATGAGGTGTTGTCCGAATTTACCCCTGCTTTTCAGGCCGCGCGTGAAAATATTACGAGAAAAGCCGAAGACCAGATTAACTTTGAGAGAAATGGTCAAATTCGAAATTTCGATTTACATGTATCTGCTTATGAGGGGGTAAAAGATGATACGGGTTGGGTGCTGACATTTGATGATATGACCCGACTTGTCAGCGCGCAAAGACATTCGGCTTGGCGCGAGGTTGCCCGCCGGATTGCCCATGAGATTAAAAACCCACTTACACCCATACAATTATCGGCTGAAAGACTAGAAAGAAAATACAAGCACGAAGTGAAAACCGATCCCTCTGTATTTGAAAACTGCACCCAGACAATCATAAGACAGGTTGATAGTCTTGAAAAAATGGTGGATGCGTTTTCCGCTTTTGCAAAACGTCCTACACCGGTTTTTGGTAATGTTGATATTGCCGATATGTTGGAAAAAATTCTCTTTGCCCAAGGTGTTGCTTATCCAGATATTACATTTGATCTTGAGAATAATATAGAGGATGGCACAGAGGTATTTTGTGATGAAAGACTTGTCTCGCAGGGACTGACAAATATTTATAATAATGCCGCTGAATCGATAGGACGTCGACTGGATGTAGATAATAAGGGGGCTCGTAAAGGGCTGATAACGACACAACTCGATAAGATCGGGAAAACCATTATTTTGTCCTTTACGGATAATGGTATGGGTTGGCCGGAATCAGATAAAGAACGCTTATTAGAGCCTTATGTGACGACCCGCGAAGGGGGGACGGGGCTCGGTTTGGCGATCGTGCAGCGCATTGCAGAAGATCATGGGGGAGATTTTATTTTATGCGAGCGCCCAGACGGGTTAAAGGGCGCGCGTGTGCAGCTATATTTGCCAAGTGAAGTCACAGAGATGAACACCCAAGAAGATGATTTAGCAGCGACAGGATAAGTTATGAAATATGATATTTTAATTGTAGAGGACGAAGCTGATATTCGCGCAATGGTCGCGGGTATTTTATTTGATGAAGGATATAATGTACGCGAAGCGGCAACGAGTGATGAAGTGTTTAGCGCCGTACAGGCCAGACGCCCGGCTTTGGTTGTTTTGGATGTGTGGTTAAAGGGGAGCGCAATGGACGGTATTGAAGTCCTTGATAAGCTTAAGGAAACTCATCCTAATTTACCCGTTATTGTAATTAGTGGTCACGGAACCGTAGAAACGGCCGTTTCGGCCATTCGCAAGGGGGCCTTTGATTATATCGTAAAACCTTTTAAGGCGGAAAAATTATTGGTCACAGTTGGGCGAGCCTTAGAGAATGCGCGACTAAGAAGTGAAAATGAAGAGCTAAAAGGTAAAGCCCCGATCGCAGACCGTCTTGTCGGTAAATCCTCACATGTGACGCAGTTGCGTCAAAAAATTGAGAAAATTGCGCCGACAAATAGTCGTATATTAATCACGGGGCCTTCAGGCTCAGGTAAGGAATTAATCGCGCGTTTGCTCCATGCAAATTCTGGACGGGCGAGCGGACCTTTTAAGGCTGTGAATGCGGCTTCAATGGTGCCTGAACGTGTTGAACAGGAATTATTTGGCTCGGTTGAGGATGAAAGTTCCGCCGTTAAGATCGGGCTCTTGGAAAAGGCGCATTACGGTACGCTCTATCTTGACGAAGTCGCGGATATGCCGCTTGAGACACAGGGTAAATTATTGCGCTTATTGGTCGAGCAAAGATTTCAGCGTATTGGCGGGGAAACGGACATACAAGTGGATGTGCGGGTTATCACTTCCACGTCGCGCGATCTCGAAAAGGAAACCCGCCTTGGAAGGTTTAGGGAAGATTTATATCACCGTCTTAATGTCATGCCTTTGGATGTGCTATCCTTGTCCGAGAGACGTGAAGATATTCCAGAACTTGTCGAATATTTTATTGAACAATTAGCGACATCGACAGGCCTGCCGTCTCGTAAGATCGGGGATGATGCTATGGCCGCCCTACAAGCCCATGATTGGCCCGGAAATGTCAGACAATTACGCAATAATGTAGAACGTTTATTAATACTGGCCACAGGCGATCCAAAAAAGCCGATCACTCTGGAAACGCTACCAAGTGAAGTCTCTGTAGTGAGAACTGATGGACATAATCGCGATGATGAAAAAGTCATTTCTATGCCACTGCGTGATGCTAGAGAGCATTTTGAACGCGAATATTTACAGGCCCAGATTGAGAGATTTGGCGGCAATATTTCCAAGACCGCCGCCTTTGTCGGGATGGAAAGATCTGCTTTGCATAGAAAATTAAAGACCTTGGGGGTTCAAGCCGGAAGTCGTGTTAACAGCGCGAATGATGTGGTTTAGGGAAAGCTGGGGGAGTTATGAGAGTTATTATTTGCGGGGCGGGTCGCGTTGGACAGGGTATTGCAAGCCAACTTGCCAGTGAAAATAATGCTGTGACGGTTGTGGATTTATCCGCCGAACTTATTCGGCGTATAACCAATGAGCTTGATGTACGCGGGGTTGTCGGACACGGGGCACACCCGGATGTTTTACAGCGTGCAGGCGTAGAAGATGCGGATATGATAATCGCCGTAACATATTCAGACGAAGTCAATATGGTGGCTTGTCAGGTGGCCCATTCCCTATTTTCAACGCCTTCAAAAGTGGCCCGCGTACGTGCGCAAAGCTATCTCGAAAATGAGTGGAATGATCTTTACAGCACGAAAAACATGCCGATCGATATTATTATCTCTCCAGAGATTGAAATAGGGAGAGCTATTTTGCGTCGCCTAAACACGCCAGGGGCCTTTGATGTCGTACCGTTTGCAAATGGTCGCGTGCAGCTTATCGGGGTTACAATAGAAGAAGATTGTCCGATTATTGATATGCCCGTTCGGCAAATACCGAGCCTGTTTCCGGGTCTGCATGCCGTGATTATGGGAGTTAAGCGGGAAGGTGATGTGTTTGCCCCAACCGAGAATGATCCGCTAAAGGCTGGCGACAAAGCTTATTTTTTGGTGCGCACCGAACATACAAGCCGCTTACTGGATATTATCGGCTCACGCGGAGAGAAAGCCCGCCAAATCGTTATCATCGGTGCAGGTAATGTGGGGTCTTACGTTGCACGCGAGTTAGAACGCGTATCAGGAGTGCGCACGCGCGTCATTGAAATCAATAGGGAGCGCGCAGAGATCGCCGCTGAAAATTTGAAAAAGACAGTTATTCTCAACGGCGATGCTATGAACTCCGATATTCAGCTTGAAGCAGGCGTAGCGAATGCGGAAATGGTTTTGTGTCTAACGGATGATGATAAGATCAATATTCTGGCTGGTGTGCTTGCTAAAAAATTAGGGGCTAAATTTACGGGTAGTTTATTAAATGATCTTTCAATGCAAGATCTCCAGTCTGAGGTGGATATTGATATTGTCATTGACCCGCGAGCCACTACGGTGTCGTCTATCTTGCGACATGTAAGACGCGGGCGTATCCTGGATGTCTTTACGATTGACGGCGGCGGGGCTGAAGTTTTAGAAGGTGAAGTGCTTGATACCTCGCCAATGGCCGGAAAATCCCTAGAGGATATAGGACTTGCCGAAGGTATTGTGATTGGTGCGATTATCCATAAGGGCGAGATTGTCTATCCAGAGCCTAATTATGTTGTGAAGTCTGGTGACCGGATCGTATTGCTCGTGGAACGAGAAGCCTCAAAAGCAGTTGAAAACCTGTTCCGCGTTAGTTCGGATTATTACTCGTCCTAATTATGGCATTTGCGCGGATCATTATCTGGCTTGGAAACACATTTATATTTTGTGCTCTCATGGCTATTTTATCCGCTTTGGCTGCGGTGTTTTTGGTCGAATATAGTTTGGCGACTAAATTTGCAGCCTTAGGGGCCTCGATTGGTGGTCTCGGGGTTATATTACTGCTCTCCAGTTATAAAACTGACGTACAAGACAGTAATTCCGACTCCTTGCTTTTCTTGATCTTATTCTGGGCTTTTGTCCCATATATTTGTGCCGTGCCCTTCATGTTTGAAGGGGGCGGGATCAAACCCTTACAGGCCTATTTTGAATCAGTTTCAGCCATCACAACAACAGGGGCTAGCACATTAGATGCTGATAGTTTGTCGCGCAGTCTGCTTTTATGGCGGTCTGTCTTGCAATGGTTTGGGGGTGTTTTTGCAGCCACATTTGCGGTTGTTATATTGGCGGCTCTGAACATGACTGGTACGGGCGTGCACCGCTCTATTCTTTTTACGCTTGAGCGCGGAAATTTATTGCCGCGCCTTATGAATGTGGGGCGAATTATTGGGCTAATTTATCTAAGTCTGAGCGTGTTTTGTTTTTTGGGCCTCGCAATAAGTGGCACACCTATTTTTGAAAGCATTTGTTTGGCTCTAACGTCTGTCTCAACGGGGGGGCTGACTCCACGCAGCGGCGTTTTGGCGAATTATGTGCATCCCTTTGGCGGGATGATTATGGGGATTACCTGTCTTCTGGGTGCCGCAAGTATCGCTATTTTATGGGATGCCTTCCGGTTGAGATCATGGATTGCTTACAGGCGGCTGGTTACAAATGTGGAACAAAGAGCATTGCTCGTTATGTGCGCCATTCTTATTTTACTAGGTTTAATTGTTGTGGGGCCTGGGCATTTAATGACAATTATCTTGGAATCTATGTTTTTTGTGTCGTCTGCCGGGTTTGATTATCACGTTATCGGTATTGATATGATAGCTCCGACGCCTCTTATTGTTATTGCTCTCATAGGCGGGGCGGCTTTATCTACAGCAGGTGGGTTAAAGATCATTCGTTTCTTATTGCTCTTTCGGCATTTTGCGACGGATATAGGGCGATTAACGCATCCTTCGCGCGTTATTCCGGTTAAATTTCGTGGTCGCCTCATTCCAGATCGTGCTTTTTTGTCAATCTGGATGTATTTCTTTGGATATACCATCTTGCTTGGCTTGGTTATATTGGCCTTTGGACTATCAGGAATGGATTTCGAATTAGCCACGATTGCTGGTGCTGCAGGCCTCTCAAATATGGGGCCGCTTTTAACGATTACGAGCCTTGAAGCCAGCTATAGCGATTTCACCGATACTCAACTGACCTTATTTAGCTTTATAATGTTAATAGGACGAGTGGAAGTTTTGGCTCTTATGGCCGTAATGTTTCCATCCGCTTGGCGACAATAATCAAATTTTTTCGATAAAATGCTGTAATATCCTGCAGATGTAACTGCATTTTATTTTAAATGTCTCTTGCGCAGTTAATAGAGGGTTGTTTATGAAGCATGTAGAAAAGTGGGGCAGCGATTCCCCTAAAAAAGAGAGTTTCATGGCACAAGATAAAAAACAAAATTTACAAGACGTGTTTCTAAACTCAGTTCGTAAAACCAAGACACCCCTGACCATATTTCTCGTTAACGGTGTGAAACTTCAGGGTGTGGTGACATGGTTTGATAATTTTTGTGTCTTACTCAGAAGAGATGGACAAATTCAACTCGTCTACAAGCATGCTATCTCTACCATCATGCCAGGCGGTCCGGTGCAGTTATTTGAACAAGAAACCATTGAAGATTAATTTTTTCTGTAATTTCAGTGTTTTACCTCTGTGATTGAAGTCGAACTCAATCAACCTAAAGCCCTTATTCTACATCCGCGACTCCTGAGTGGCCCGCAAATGGCAGTTGCAGATAAAAGTAGCGCCTATGCGCTTGAAGAGGCTGTTAATCTATCAGAAGCCCTAAGTGTCGAGGTTGTAAATGCCCTGATCGTGCCCGTGCGCGAGATAAAGGCGGGCACTTATTTTGGCAAAGGCAAGATTGAAGAAATCAGATTGCAAATTGAATCGCTTAAAATTGACCTTGTGGCGATAAACGGAGCGATCAGTCCTATACAACAAAGAAATCTTGAGCGGATATGGAAAGTCAAAGTTGTTGATAGAACGGGGCTGATTTTAGAGATTTTCGCTCTGCGGGCGGCCACCAAAGAAGGGCGTTTGCAGGTCGAACTTGCCCGACAGGAATATGAGCGCTCTCGTCTTGTCAGGACATGGACCCATTTGGAAAGACAGCGCGGCGGGCAGGGCTTTCTGGCGGGGCCGGGGGAGACACAAATCGAGGCGGACCGCCGAATGTTGGCCACAAAAATTGGACGTCTAAAGCGCGACCTTGAAGATGTCCGCCGAACACGCGGATTGCAAAGGGCTAAACGCAAGCGCGCGCCTGAATGTATTGTGGCGCTTGTCGGCTATACAAATGCAGGTAAGTCCAGCCTTTTTAATCACCTGACACAAGGCGGGGTAATGGCAAAGGATATGCTGTTTGCGACGCTGGATACAACACATAGAGTGTTAGAGCTACCCTCAGGATCTCCGGCTATTCTATCCGATACTGTTGGTTTTATATCTGATTTGCCGACCCATCTTATTGATGCTTTTAGAGCGACGTTAGAGGAAGTCAGAGAGGCAGACTTGCTCTTGCACGTGCGTGATATTTCCGATGAGTTGAGTGAATATCGGCGCGAAGACGTACTTGGTGTCTTGCGTGCTATTGAAGCGGGGCCGGAATACGGCCAGACCCTTGTTGAGGTTTGGAATAAATCGGATTTGTTAAATGAGGTGGATTATGCCCATTTAGCAGAGCGGGCTAAGGCCTCTGTCGAATTAGAAGATATACCCAGTGCGGTTTTGACGAGTTGTATCGATGAAACCGGATTGGAGGATATGCGCCATTTGATTGAGCATGAGCTCTCAAAACATGATGAGATTATGAATATCTCTATTTTGCCAAAAGACTATGCCGCGCGGGCTTGGGTGCATCAAAACGGTATTGTGATGCATGAGGATACAAAAAAGTCCGGCATATGTCATATCAAGGCGCGATTATCTCCAGCCAATGCAGGTAAATTCAGAGCGCGTTATCCGCAATTAGTTGTGCCTAAATAAGTAGGTGATTTTTGAGGGCTTACTGGGTTTTGGCGTTTTGCCAATGGGCTTCCATCTCCTCGAGATCCATATCTGATACTGACCTGCCTGCGCTTTTGGCCTGTTCCTCGATATATTGAAAGCGCCGCGTAAATTTTCGGTTTGTCCGTCTTAGAGCTGTTTCCGGGTTGATTTTTAATTTACGCGCAAGGTTTGTAACCGAGAATAGCAAATCTCCGATTTCGTCTTCAATATTGGCTTTATTTTGCGCTGAGATAGCTTCTTTAACCTCTTCAAATTCCTCGGAAATTTTATCAGTTACGCCTGTCAGATCAGGCCAGTCAAAACCAGATCTTGCCGCGCGTTTTTGCAGTTTTTCAGCCCGCAATAAGGCAGGTAAATTCACGGCAACATCGTCAAGCAGGCTGGGTATATGCCCGCCCTCTATGGCACGCTCTTTTTTCTTAATCCTTTCAGCCGCCTTTATATCTTCCCAATTCGGCCTGTCTGCCGAAGGTGCGTTTTCCGTTTGGGCAAATATATGCGGATGGCGGTTCACCATTTTTTCTATGAGATGTTCACAAACATCATCGAGATTAAAAGCGCCTATTTCTTCCGCCATTTTCGAGTGAAAAAGAATTTGGAATAATAAGTCCCCAAGCTCGTCTTTCAAATCCGCCATATCTTTGCGGATTATGGCATCCTCAACTTCATAGGCCTCCTCTATTGTATAGGGGGCTATAGTTTCAAAGCTCTGCACACTATCCCAAGGACAGCCCGTTTCTGGGTCACGCAGACGCTCCATCAAGGTTTTTATACGCTGGTAGACCGTGCCAGTTTCCAATCCAAGTTTTGCGGGTTTTGTCACGGCTTATAGCCTCTAAAAGCCGCAATGATCAGCGCCAGTAAAACAATAGCGCTTAAGCCGTAAGCCGTGAGAATATGAAAACTATAAGTACCGAAGTCGAACATTATAACGTCTCTATATGTGGATTAGCCTTAGGTAAGCTCGGGGTCTTATTGGCTTTTTCAGTCTCTATAGTATTGACGATATAGCGTAAGGAGAGCCACGCAAACAAAGTGGAATAGGCAAGTGTCATGAGGCCGAGCGGCCATAGAAACTCATTTGGGAGGCCGGGAGCGCCGAAATTTGAAATAGAGGCGGGTTGGTGCAGTGTATTCCACCATTCAACTGAGAACTTGATGATAGGAATATTGATAAATCCGACCATGGCTAGAATACTGGCGAAACGGTTCGCTTTCTTACGGTCTTCAACGACATTGGCAATGCTGAGATAGGCCAGATATATGAAAAACAGGAAGAGTACCGAGGTCATGCGTCCGTCCCATTCCCACCAAGTGCCCCAGCTGGCCTTACCCCATAGCGAGCCAGTCACAAGACATAAAAATGTAAAAGCCAGCCCCGGTAGAGCAAATGCCCGCGCGCTAATATCAGCTAAAGGGTGACGCCAGACAAAGCTAACGAAACTGGCAACTGTCAGTGCTGTATAAGCCATGAGAGCACACCATGCGGCGGGGACATGGACATACATAATCCGAACGCTTTCACCTTGTTGATAATCCGGAGGCGATGCGAGAAGGGACTGCCACAGGCCCAGAGCGAAAGTGATAAGCGCTATAAGGCCGAAAATAGGCGTAGCGATACGTGCAAATCGCAGAAACCTGACGGGATTGGCGAGATAATTTAACATGTGTTACTCATAAAATTCATCATATCTACTCATAGGTCGTCTTTAAAGCTGCACTTGCTGCGGGCAAGCCTATTGCGAGTGCGATCAAACTTAACCCAGCCAGTGCTTTAAAGGGCGTGGCTAAAAGCCCGTCCGTGACAAAGCTGGCGGGTGCGCTTACCCCGAATATGAAGACGGGTACTAAAAAGGGCATTGTTATGAGAAAAATCAGAAAGCCGCCACTGCCTCTAGCTACAGTCAGTGCGCTTGCAAAAACCCCGTAAATGGAGATTGCGGGTAGGGCGATTAAAAGCGAGGCCATCAAGCCTGTGATTAATTGCGTGTCTATGCCTAACATTATCGCAGAAATGGGAATGACGATGAATATGGGTAGGAGGGCTATAATCGCAAAGCTCAGGGTTTTGCTAATGACGATGCCGAGCATGTTTTGTGTAAACAGATATAATTGCGCGAGACTTCCGTCTGTATAATCGCCTGTAAAAATATGGTGAAAAGATAAGAGCGCGCTGAGTAAAAATGCTAGCCATATAAGCGCAGGGGCCAAGGTTGTTAATGTCTGGCCCGTACCAATGGCAATGACGCATAGGCTCAAAAACAAGATAAAAAATATCATACCCAACAGCCAATCACTGCCGGATCGAAACGCTAATTTGATATCTCTTAGGATGATGGCCGACATTAAGCGGCGCCTTCTAAATCTTGGCGATCTTGATTGTTCTGGGCCGCGCTCAGTGTCAGAACACGTGTATCGTGTGATAATTTTTCTAGGTGTTTATGAGAGGCAATCAGAGCACAGCCACCTTGCTTAACATGGGTTTTGATCAAATTATGGACTATATCCCGACCCGTCTCGTCTATATTGGAAAGAGGTTCATCCATAATCCATATGGGTTTTTGGCTTACCAAAAGACGGGTCAAGGCGAGGCGACGTTGTTGACCGCGTGATAAGTGGCCGGCCCGCATATTGTTTTTTCCTGATAAGTCCAGACGCGATAAAATATTGTCAATCGAGCCTTTATAACCGGAGAGCTGCATCCAGAAATTCAATATTTCCTCAACCGTGAGAAGGGCTTTTAAACTGTTTTGATGGCCCTGAAATGCAATGAGTTCTGCTGAATGTTTCGGGCCATCTGCATCTCGCCAGATCACTTGACCCTTATGCGGTCGCGCCAGACCAGCGGCCACGCGCAAAAGCGTTGTTTTCCCAATTCCGTTTGGGCCTTGTATCCACAGGATTTGACCAGTATCTAGGTTGAAGGCAAGGTCTTGGAATAGAACAGATTGTCCGCGAATGACGCTGAGTTCGGTGACACTCAGAGAACTTTTAGGCCGAGGCGTATTTGTCAAATTATCAGCCAATATACTCCACGTCCTTTATGCTAAATTCGAGTATAGTCTCAAACCCAAGGTGACATATCTTTTATTTTGAGTAATAATACGCGTCAAAGCGTCACCTATAATAAAGCGGATATACAATTATATTTTAATGAATGCGACCCCCACACCAAAATAAACGCTTAAAACTGATCGGAATTTCAGCACTTGCCCTCATTGCTGGTGTGAGCCTGCTATTAACGGCTTTGCGCGAGAACACGCAGTTCTTCATTGATCCTAGTGTTGTTATCGCAGTTGGATTTGTGTCCAAGTCTGAACAATTGACTATTGGCGGATTGGTTCAAGAGGGGTCCGTTATTCAAGGTAAGGGCTTATTGGTCTCTTTTCGTCTGCATGATTTTGAAGATGCGCCAAAGGATTATGCCGCAAAAGGTGATAATATAAATCATGGCCACGCATTGCCTGTGCAATTTGATGGTATTTTACCCTCCTTGTTTCGCGAAGGCCAAGGTATTGTGGTAACGGGCGCATTGCATGAGAACGGTGTTTTTGTGGCTGACGAGGTTCTGGCGAAACATGACGAAAATTACCGGCCAAAGACATAATATGGATGTTGTCGGCACGTAACCGGAATACATAAGCTTAAAGCAATTTATTTTGGATTTATTTTATACGATGGATGACCTTGTCGATGTGGGGCAACAAGACCATCCATCTAGCTATCGAGATAGCTGGGGGTATTATGCACATTACAGGATTATGTGGGAGAAATTTGTAACGCCAAAACCCCTTAAACTGTTAAATTACTTCATATTTTTCGTACTTTTAGCTCTATAAGTTGAACGGATGGAGGGGCTGCATTTTAGGGTTGTGTTACAGTTTGAGCAGTTTTGAAAATATCTGAATTTCGAATCATAATAACCACGCATATAGTGCTTGTAATTTGAGTTTTGTTTCGCACGTTATACGCGCTTAATATAGGCGTCTACCCGCATGGATAAATGTGTAAAAAGAGTGCAAATTCATTGGCTTTTAGAGACATATTTGCTTAGGTGATAGGCAAGTGGCCGTTAGAGGTGTAAGGCAATTTAAGCGTGATGAAACAGGATAAAATCTTAGATGCTGACATGATCATTGTCGGGGCGGGTTTGTCTGGGCTTTTAACGGCATGGCGGAGCTTGGATATTGATCCCGATAGAAGCATAATCCTCATTGACGGCGCCGCAGATATTGCGGGAGACCATACATGGTCATTTAACCTAACAGATGTTGCACCGGATTTGCGAGACTGGATAAAACCCTTCATAGCCTCGCAATGGGACGATTATGAAGTGAAATTTCCAAGCCGCAAAAGACGTTTGGATATTGCTTATTGTACAGGCAATAGTGAAAGCCTGAAGCGGTGCGTTCAGCCCCATATTGAGAGCGGGCGGCTCAAATTGCGCTTAAATAGCCGCGTTGATAAAACCGCGTCAACTCATGTGGTTTTAGAGAGCGGAGAAAAGTTGACGGCTAAACATGTCTTGGATGCAAGTGGTTTTATACCTAATGATCAGGTTGTGCTGGGATATCAAAAATTTGTAGGGCGTACAATCAAGACAAAAACCCCGCACGGTGTGACGCGCCCCATTATAATGGATGCGACTGTAGCGCAAAAAGGGGGCTACCGTTTTGTGTACTGCCTGCCATTTTCCGAAACAGAATTATTGGTAGAAGATACATATTATACAGACGGGCCCGACTTATCTGAAAATGAAGTCCACAGCCGAATTGAAGATTATATCCGAGATAATTTACAACTCAGTGATCATAAGCTCATCCGCTCTGAAAAAGGCGTCTTGCCGATAACGCTCGCCAGCGCGCAAGCGATCAGGCCGCCTCGCGCGATTGGTATTCGCGGCGGGTTTTATCATGCTGTCACGGGCTATAGTTTTCCGGATGCCTTAAGGACGGCAAATATCATAGCCCATGACCCGTCTGCTGATATTTCCAAATTGCAAGACGGGCATTACAAATCGGAGCGATTTTTTCGTTTGCTAAACCGTATGTTATTTCGTGCCTCTAAACCCGAACAACGCTATAAGGTTTTACAGCGCTTTTACGGACTGCCAGAGCCACTTATTGCAAGATTTTACGCAGGAAGTTTAACATGGCGAGATAAGTTGCGTATATTAACAGGCAAACCGCCTGTGCTTGTGACAAAGGCGCTCTATAATTTTAGTGAAAAAGCCTTTATGAAACGGGAAAGACAAAGAGATTCCCACTCACTTGATAATTAGTCTGAAAGTAAATCAAAACGCATGCCTGAAACGATTCAAAAAAACTCACCGGAAACGACCAATAAAATGCGTCCAACGGCCATTGTTGTCGGGGCAGGATTTGGCGGTATTGCGCTGGCTATTCGCTTGCAAGCTATGGGGTTCCAAACCACATTATTGGATAATCGCGACAAACCCGGCGGGCGAGCTTATGTCTATGAGATAGACGGATATAAATTTGACGGCGGGCCGACGGTTATTACTGACCCGGATTGTATAGAAGAATTGTTTCATCTTACGGGCCGTAAGATGAAAGACTATGTGAAATTGCTGCCCGTTGATCCGTTCTATAGATTGCAATGGGAAGACGGAGAGGTTCTGGATTATAATAATGATCAGGACTTCCTTGAAGCTCAAATCGCCAAGCGCAATCCGGATGATGTGGAAGGTTACCGGAAATTTCTTGCCTATTCCCAAGAGCTTTACCGCGAGGGTTATGAAAAGCTTGGCACGACCGCCTTTTTGAAAATGAGTCAGATGTTTGCTGCCGCCCCGCAGCTTATTCGTTTGCGCGCAGACCGCAGCGTCTATCAGCAAGTGGCCAAATATGTAAAAGATGAAAAAACGCGCCAGCTCTTATCTTTTCAATCTCTTCTTGTGGGCGGCAATCCATTTGCCACAAGTTCGATTTATGCCTTGATACATGCCCTAGAGCGCAAAGGTGGTGTGTGGTTTGCCAAAGGCGGAACAGGGGCGCTTGTGGCTGGCATGGTCAGCCTGTTTAAAGATATTGGCGGGGAGTTACGCCTAAATGCTGAGGTCACGGATATTCACACAGAAGGTGACCGCGTAACGGGTGTGAGCTGCGAAGATGGCTGGTCACAGCAAGCCGACCTTGTCGCCTCTAATGCGGATGTGGTGCATACCTATTCAAAACTATTGCGTGGACATAAGCGCGGCGAGCAATACGGTAAATCATTGAAAAAGAAACGTCATTCTATGTCGTTATTTGTGATTTATTTTGGACTGAAAAAACCAACGCCAGAACATCTTAAGCATCACATTATTTTATTCGGACCACGTTATAAGGAATTAATCGCAGAAATTTTTGGTAAGGGCGGAAAGCTCTCTGATGATTTCTCGCTTTACATGCATGCGCCCTGCGTCACGGATAGCTCCATGGCACCGAAAGGAAAGTCCTCTTATTATGTGCTCGCACCAGTGCCGCATCTGGGGCATGCTGATCTGGACTGGGATGAAATCGGGCCCGCTTATACGCAGAAAATTCTGGATTACCTCGAACAGCATGCCATTCCGGGGCTGAATGAAAATCTTGAAGTCCTGCACACACTTACTCCATTTGGCTTTCGGGATATTATGAACTCCCATCTCGGGAGCGCGTTTTCGGTTGAGCCAATTTTGACGCAATCTGCTTGGTTTAGGCCGCATAACCGTGATGATGTGATCGGCAATATGTATATAACGGGCGCGGGGACGCATCCCGGAGCCGGTGTGCCGGGTGTCATCGGCGCGGCGAAAGCAACGGCGGGTGTCATTGAAGGTGATTTTGACGGGGTTTTATCAGGATTGGGCCCAGAACTCTGGCCTCGTAATAGCTAGCTTATAATAGGAGGAAATATGTCTGCACTTTCCATGTCGACGGCCGTAAGTGTTATTCCAAGAATTTTGGATAATCTTGAACACATTTTGCGCAAAGGTGAAGCCAATGCGAGTGAGCGGGGTATTGATGCGGAAGTGTTTCTAAATGCACGTCTCGCGCCCGATATGCATCCACTTTACAAGCAGGTGATCATGGTCTGTGATATGTCCAAAATGACGCCGTACCGGATTACGGGACAAACTCCGCCTGTTTATGATGAGAGCGAAAGAACATTTGAGGAGCTATACACGCTCATCGAAAAGGCCAAAACGGATATTGCCAAAATTGGCCCAGACGCACTTGATGGGCAGGAAGATTATGAGTTTAATGTAAAGCTCGGGCCTATGGGCGATGTGCCTTTTACAGGCAGTGCTTATCTATCCTCTTTCATTCTTCCAAATCTCTATTTCCATGCGACCACGACCTATAATATCCTCAGACAAAACGGCGTACCGCTAGGCAAATTTGACTTCTTCGGAGGAACGAAACCCTGATATGGACGACGTTACCGCGCATGGGCATGCCTCTATAAAAAAGGGCAGTAAGAGCTTCGCGCTGGCCTCGCGCGTTCTCCCGCCCGAGCTACGCGATGATGCGAGCATGCTCTATGCGTGGTGTCGCTATTGCGATGATGTTATTGATGGCCAAGAAATGGGCCACGGCCAGATTGCAGACTATAAGACGGGGCAAAGCGAACGCCTCGCTGGTTTACGCCAGCAGACCGAAGATGTGCTGGCTGGCAAAGCTACAGATAACCCCGTCTTTGCAGGGTTGGCACGCGTTGTCACTGCCCATGATATAAATCACAAACACGCTTTTGAACTGCTCAAAGGTTTTGAGATGGACGCTCAAGAACGTATCTATAAAACCGTCGATGATATTCTGGATTATTCTTACCATGTGGCAGGTGTTGTCGGGGTGATGATGGCCAATATTATGGGCGCGCGTAAAGCCTCGACCTTGGACCGTGCCAGCGACCTTGGCCTTGCTTTCCAGCTTACCAATATTGCGCGCGATGTGATTGACGATGCCAAAGCAGACCGGGTTTTTGTCCCGCAAGACTTACTCAGCGCGGCGGGTGCACCGATAAAGGCTTCCAATATGTTAGAGCCGCAAACATGGCCCGCCTTGCATAAGGCCGCCTGTGCCCAGCTTGATATTGCGGAAGGCTATTATGACAGCGCCAAGGTCGGTATTGGCGAACTACCCTTTCGGTGTGCTTGGGCAATTAGCGCGGCGCTTAGTGTGTACCGCGAGATCGGGGAGACTTTACGCGAAAGAGGGCCTGAGGCGTGGAAGGCACGTGTGAGCGCGTCGAATGGTCGGAAAATGGCCTTGGCTCTGGGCGCGATTGGGCCTGCCTTGTCGCGAAAGTCAGTCGTCGCCACCCCACGGAACGGCTTTTACGAACGGCCCTAGATATGCTGACGTCTCGACCACCAAAATAATACAGCTAAAATGGGGACGTCAAATATAGTACGGTAAAGTGACCTAATTAGACTTTCGGAAATCATACCTGCAACTAGCTGTGGATCGCCTTGACCTGTTTCTTTCAATTCTAAAAATATGGGAGTGAGGATAATTAGGAAAATCGAAAAAATATAAATCATTATCACTATTGGAAAAGTAATTCGCTTCTTCTTAAGCTTTAAAAAATAGAAAACTGCGAAGGTTATAATGAGTGGTAGCCAATCCATATTATCCCTTCAATTTCGCCTTCAGATCTTCTGGTTTTTCAGCCCATAAAAATCCAAAACTGACGGCCCCGTCTTTTGTCACTGTGTGGTGATGCATGCGGTGGGCGAGGACAAGGCGGAAGAGATAGCCGCCTTTGGGTGTGTAGTTAAACGGCCAGCGTTGATGGACAAGTCCGTCATGGACAAAGCCGTAGAGCACGCCGTAAATCGTAAAGCCGAGCGCGATATACCAGAGCGGCATATACCAGAGCGAGCCGGCTATAAATAAACCTGCGGCGATAAGCGAAAAGCACAGCCCGTAAAGATCGTTTTTCTCAAATGCGCCTTCGGTATGGACATGATGGCTTTCGTGCCAGCTCCAGCCGCGCCCATGCATAAAATATTTATGAAAATAAAGTGCAAAGACTTCCATGCCGATAATGCTGACGAGAACAATGAGAATGTTACCGATCATGAGGCGCTCTCGAGCTGTCGGGTTTGGCGCTTGCGCAGCGGTAGTCTCCACCACGGTTCATGCGGAAATATGTGATGTTCATGGTGATAGCCAAAATGAAAACAAGTTAGCAAGGACAGCCATGCCGGATAATTATTAGTGCGGGCATTATGCTCATCCGGGAATGTCTCACCGTGCTTATGGGTGAGATAGGTGCCAAAATAGAAAAGTTGCAATGATGATAAAATCGCGGGAACGGCCCACATAATGATCGTGTTAAAATAGGGCGCGCCTAGCGCGATAAACAAGAGCGTGAAACCGGCTAGTGTAAGAATTTGTCTTAGGCCGAAATAGGTCGTGAAAAATTTAAAATACCACGGCCAAAATGCTGTGGGGTTTTCTGCGTTAAAGTCTGGGTCTTTATCTGTTCCGGGGAAATCGTGATGGGCGTGGTGGGCTTCGCGCATAAACCGCCAATTAAAGCCTGCATAGAAAAACATAATGCCCGTCCCGATAATGGCATTAAAGCGCGCATGGTCAGGCCAGAGTGAGCCGTGCATTGTGTCATGGGCGATGATAAATACACCGACATAGAGCCAGTTTAGCAAAGCGATAAGACCTATAGTTTGCCAGAGCGGGGCGCTGCCAAGATCATGTAAAAAGAGATTGAAGAAAAAGACAGCCAGCCAAAACAGGATAAATCCAAAGGCGAGTATCAGCCCCATTACCGGATTTGCTGGTTTTAGATTTTGGCTTTTCACCTCTAAATCCTCATCAGTCTGTGCGAGATCAGCGTTGCCAATATCACACAAATAAAAGCACCGCCAAATAATATACCCCAAACACTTACCAAATCTAAAATTGATTGTCCCCGTGCCAAAATGCCGTAGAAGGCTTCTATGGCCCAATTATTCGGGGTAAACTTTCCAATGGATTGTAACCATTCTGGCATCATAAAGCGCGGTACCATGGACCCGCCTAGGGCGGAAAACAGTAAAACAATAAATGTGGAAACCGTATTCATCTGCGCAGAACTGCCTGAAAGGCTTGCTGTCAGCAGGGCTATACCCGCGGCGAGCGCAGCAGAACCGCAACAGGCCAGAATGAGCGCGGGGAGGTAATCGGCAACGGGGACGTTAAAGAAAAAATGCGCTACGCCGACAATGATCGCGGCTTGGATAGTGCCGATTAAAGTCAGGAATAAAAACTTGCCAAATGTCATGGCTGTTAATCCCATTGGGCCAATTAAAAGCCGATCAGCAATACCTGATTTACGCTCATCCAGAGAAATACTCGCCCCCTGCATAGCCGAGAAGAGCAAAAATAATATAGCCGTAGCGCCGATATAATATGTAACGGACTGATCGCTCGGCCCGTCGACTTTTGCGGTTTCTAATGCGTTGACTTGTGTGAATAAATTTTGACTTTGAACAGGGGATTGATCGGCAAGGGCCTGTCTTAACTGCCCCATAAGCACGGTTGCGGCAACATCCCGGCTTGGGTCTTTGATAATGGTAATAGACGGGGTTTGGGCGTTTGTTATATCCCCGCTAATGACAAATCCGGCATCATCTTGGCCTAAACGCACGCGGGATTTTATCGTGTCCAATGCCCAGTCAGGGTCGCTTGTTATTGTAAAATCGGCTGTGTCTTGTAATTTTTGGCTAAAGGCGACCGAGGCAGGGGCGCTATCGGTCACCGCCATGCTGATACGCAAATCAAGATCGCCGCCTGAGGCATTGGAAAAAATAGCGGCAAAAATTGCAAAGATAAAACCAGGTAGGATAAAGGCGAGAATGAGAGCCCCTTTATCTCGCCAGAGACGTAACCACATGATTTTGAAAATCGCCCAAATCATGAGGCTTTGCTCTTCAAATTGGCTTGAGGCAACACTCCGGTCTTTTCGAGCTGATACATCAGAGAAGACAGGCCGGGGCGTCCTACACTGATTTCGCGAATATGTTGATCGCCGTTTTTAACTGCTGCCATAAAAGCGCTTACAAATGAGACTTCATTGATATTCGTCATCGTCGTCCAGATTGTCGGGAGTTCTCCCATAGTGAATTTAAAAGGCGTGACAGCGGAGATGATTTCTGGACTTGGTGGTTTGGTAAATCTGACAGTGACCTCTCGGGCATTGCCAAAACAATGGGCCATTAGATTTGAGGGGCTGGCAAAGGCCAGCTTACGCCCTTTTGCGAGCACTAATATTTTGTCGCAAAAGGCTTCGGCCTGTTCGAGCTCATGGGTGATGAGTAAAACCCCCATGCCGGTATTTGCCAAGAGGCGGGCGAGTTTATGAATTGTATCGCGGGCCGGTACATCAACACCTGCTGTAGGTTCATCCAAAATCAGAATTTTGGGTTGGTGCATAATGGCGGCGGCGACATTAATCCGGCGTTTCATACCGCCCGATAAAGTATCGACCCGTGCGTCGGCTTTGTCCGTCATGCCAACCGCGCGAAGAGCTGCCGAAATACGTTTTTCGACGAGGTTTGATTTTATGCGCATTATCTTTGTGAAAATATGCAGGTTTTCACGAGCGGTCATATGGCCGTAAAGTCCAATGTCTTGAGGGACGAGTCCGATATATTCTTGTCGACTTTGGCCTTTCTTAATGGCCTTGCCTGCAATCCTGATTTCACCATCAGATTTAAGGCGGCCACATAAGGCTTTGATAAAGCTTGTTTTTCCAGCTCCATTCGGGCCTATAATGCCGACTATTTCGCCTGGGTTTATATCAACTGATAGTTTGTTTAAAGCCGTTTCGGCTCCGTAACGAACGCTAAGATCTTTAATGCTTAATATGGGTTTGCGCGAGGTTTTTTGCAGGCTTCTTAGCGGGCTATGCGAATTTTGCTCACGCATGAGGTGATTATTTTGCGAAACTGAATTGCGTATCTAGTACCTGATTTAACAAGTCTACATTGTTTAAATTCGCACGGGCAAGTGCTTCTTTGGCAGATTCTATATAACTTTTTAGACGCTCTTTGGCGGCTTTCGATCCAGTTAAAGCCAATATTGTTGCTTTGCCCACATCTCGCCCGACTGATTTTTCGGCCTGTCTGTCGGACATAACCTGATCTTTGACATCGTCAAGTAGTTGAAAGGCGAGGCCGAGATGGTGAGAGAAATCTTTGAGTGCCGCTCTTTGAGAAGCATCTGATTTTGCAATTATCGCAGCAGATTCAATGCTGAAGTCAAAAAGCGCCCCAGTCTTGAGGGTGTTAAGTCTTTCAACTTCCGCGAGGCTGGCCTGTGGGTCCGTGTTTGACAAATCGGCGAATTGTCCAGCTATGAGGCCTTTCGAGCCCACCGCGTAAGAAAGAAGGTCAACAAGTTCGATACGGTGTTCTGCGCTTATATCATCTAGTCGCGCAAGCACGCCAAAGCCGCGATTGAGCAAGGCTGTAGCTGTTAAGATGGCCGTGCTTTCATCAAAGGCTATATGAGTTGTGGGTTGGTTGCGGCGTATCTCGGCATCATCCATACAGGGTAGATCGTCCAAAATAAGCGAAGCGGCATGCACCATTTCTGCTACGCATCCAATATCCACAGCAGAGCTGCCATCATAGCCTATGCCCTTAGCGGTAAAGATACATAAAAGCGGACGAAAGCGTTTACCCGGAGAGAGCAGAGCATGTCTTTGGGCCTCGTGTAAGCGTGTTGGCCATGTCTGGGCAGAGGGTACAATTGAGGCAAGGCGCGTTTCTATATGTCCGCGCGCAGCTTGAATGTGTTCTTCTACATCATAGGGTTTATATAAACGGGATGCGCTTTTGGTCTTCACTACCGATCACCTGAGCTATTTTTTATTGCGATTGTCTTGCCACAACTTGATCATTCTGAAAAGGGTTTTGACTTAATTATGATAATAAATAGCAGTAAAAAATTCAAACCAAGTCAAGACGCGTGGTTTGTTAAAAAAATAGACAAAATTATATAAGCTGGGTCTTGGTGTATTATGGATTTGTTATCCGAAGTAATAAAGCAAATAAAGGATGTGTTTTGAAATGGCTTTGACGTTAAATGCGTAGTGTTTAGCATCTATTACGCTGCAATTTGGCATTATTTTTCCGATAATTTTGCTAAATGCGTAAAATATAGGCAAATTATTGTCATTGATGTTGTCTTTCACGCAGGCTTGTGGTTACAAATTAAAGAAAAATGAGCGGGATAATGCAAAGCAAAGAAGTCGATGTTTTAGTCATTGGATCAGGGGCAGGAGGTTTAACCGCCGCCTTAACAGCGCATGACAATGGCGGAGATGTTCTTGTTGTTGAAAAATCTGATCAATATGGTGGCACTAGTGCAACATCTGGCGGCGGCATATGGATACCTTGCAATCACCTCATGGGCGCGCATGGTCAAAGTGATAGCTCTGAGGCAGCACTTACCTATCTCAAAGCCTGCATAGGCGATGATGTTTCGGAGACACGCCTAAAGGCTTATGTCGAAAATGCCCCGAAAATGCTGAAATATGTCATGGATAAATCTTATATAAGTTTTATCTCCACACCTTATGCAGATTATTTTCCAGATTTACCGGGGGGTAAGGAAGGCTATAGAACGCTAGATCCTGTCCCGATGAATGCCGCGAAGTTGGGCGACGAGTTTCTCAATATGCGGGAACCGCATTTCCAGACAAAATTTGGTGGCTTCACTATTACAATCCCTGAAGCCCAGAAAATCATTACCCGCCATAAAGGCTGGCAGATGATTATCGCAAAACAAATGCTGGCTTATAAGCTGGATTTTCCAATGCGGCGTAAAACCAAACGTCACCGTCGCCTCACTGGAGGCAATGCACTTGTCGGTATGTGTCTTCGCAGCACGATAGAGCGCGGCATTCCGATTTGGCGAAATGCACCAATGACGTCCTTGATTAAAGAGGGCGGACAGGTCACGGGCGCGATAATTGAAAAAGACGGAGAGACTATTTCCGTTAAAGCCCGCCGCGGGGTGATATTGGCCGCAGGCGGGTTTGAAAGTAATCAGGAGATGCGCGAGGCTAACCTGGCGCAACCCACAGATAAGTCATGGTCTGCTACCCCCGGTACAAATCACGGGGATGCCCATAATGCCGCCAAGGATATTAATGCGAGGCTGACACTTATGGACGCGGCGTGGTGGGGGCCGTCAGTGCATGTGCCAGGTGAGGACCGTTCGCGTGTCCTATTTGCAGAACGCGCACTTCCGGGAATTTATATCGTCAATAATAAAGGTGAGCGCTTTTTAAACGAGGCTGCTTCTTATGATGTTGTCGGCCATCAATTACAGGCCCATCCGCTTGATAGCTGGATTGTCTTTGATCGTCGGGCCCGTGAAAAATATGCTGTCGGCCCGCTTTACCCGACTTCGGTACATCCTGACTCAAAATGGTCCAAAGGGATAAAATCACTGGTCAAAAAGGCGGATAGCCTGGAAGAACTTGCGGCACAAATGGGTGTTGATAGTGCAGGTCTTATCGCTACGGCTGAGCGGGTAAAAGGTTTCTCCGAAACGGGGAATGATGAGGACTTTGGCAAAGGTGGTAATGCCTATGACCGATATTACGGCGATCCGACCATACAACCCAATCCCTGCATGGCCCCGCTGGCCAAGCCACCCTTTTATGCTTTTCAAATCCGACCGGGTGATATCGGCACGAAAGGCGGTATAGATGTGAATGAAAACGCACAGGCCTTGAATATGAGAGGACATGCCATTGGCGGGCTTTACGCCATCGGGAATTGTTCTTCCTCAGTCATGGGGCGCACCTATCCGGGGGCAGGCAGTACAATCGGCCCAGCCATGACATTTGGATATTTGGCGGCAAAACATGCAATGGGAGTAAATGCATAATGAAGAAAATTGGTCTGATATTATTGTTATTGATTGTTCTTGGGTTTGTTTTTGCCAAGCTGACATTTCGTAAATCGCCATCTTCTGATTATAGTTTTAATAATACTGAAACTTCCAATATTGCCGAGCTAGTAAAGGCACGGGCCGCAGATGCACCGCCGCCTAATATTGTCATATTATTAGCCGATGATTTGGGATGGGCAGATGTGGGCTATCGCGGCTCTGATATTCATACGCCAAATATTGACCGTCTGGCTAAAGAGGGCATGCGGCTTGAGAGATTTTACGCAACTCCTTTTTGTTCACCCACACGTGCCGCGCTTATGACTGCGCGCGACCCGATTAAGCTCGGAGTGGCCAATGCAGTAGTTATGGCGTGGGATAATGGCGGCGTATCCCCAGAAGAACATTTTATGTCTGAAAGTTTTCGGGATGCGGGATATGACACGGCTATGGTCGGCAAATGGCATATGGGACACACGATAGAGCAACACACGCCTAATGCCCGTGGTTTTGATCATTTTTACGGGCATTTTAATACGGATGTTTCCTATTTTGATCATAAATTTGCAGGCGGCCATGACTTTCAGATTAACGGCAAGCCGGTGGATCATGAAGGAGAATATGCCACAGATATTCACGGGATTGAGGCGGAGCGATATATAACTGAGCTGCGCGACCCCAATAAACCTTATTTCCTTTATGTGCCCTTTTTAGCGCCTCACTCACCAATGGAGGCAAAAGACGAAGATAAAAATAAATACGGCCATAGGCTGGACACACCGCGCGCGCCTCAGCGCACCTATGCGGCCATGGTGGATAGTCTGGATCAGGCCATTGGCAAAATTCTGGATGCGATCGACGCGACAGGTCAGGCGGATAATACGATTGTTCTCTTCTTTACCGATAATGGCGGGTTTTATAATTTCGGCGCCGATAATGCTCCGCTTAAAGGACAAAAGCTCGATACATATGAGGGCGGTATTCGTGTAAATGCCGTGCTGCGTTGGCCTGACGTTTTGCCCGCTGAAACGGTCAATGAGAATGTTATTTCCGTGCTGGATGTGTTTCCGTCGTTTTCTGAAGCGGCGGGGGTAACGCCCGGCTATACGAAAGATGTGGACGGAATTAATCGTTGGGACGCGATTACGGGTAAGGGGGCAAAAGATCGGGGTGATCCTTTAGTGTTTACCTCTAACGTACCGGTTTATAACAGGTTTCAATACGGTGTTTTAGACGGGCCGTGGAAATTAGTGCAGCATGTCGATCATTTGCGCAGGGAAACCAAGCTGACCACAGAGCTTTATAATGTTTGGGAAGATCCGAATGAGGAAAATGATTTATCCGCACAGCACCCCGACCAGTTAAAGCGACTTGAGGGTATTCTTGATGCGCGTATGGCAGAACATCCTGTTGGCGGTGTTTATGTGAAAATTCAACCCCATCCGGGATGGCGCGCCCCGCTTGATTACGCAGATGCGGTTATTCCAGCCGATGAGGTGACAGAGGATTTATGGTCAGGCTTCGGGCCATTGGCCACACAAGTATTGCAACAGCGCTACGGGGAAAAGGGCCGTATTAAATACGATTAATCCGGGACTTCTATCTTTACGGGGAAGGCTTTGAAATAGAAATCAAAGCGCTCTCTGATTTCACTGGCTGAAATGCCGAAATGTTCCTTGAGTTTATAGCGCACGCGCCCGTTTTTTCCGCGTGGTTGGGCTTTGATAAAATCCGCGATCTCGCCTTTGGCTTTTCGGGTAAGCTCAAGGCCATATAGATTATAGATATTGGCAACCGTTTCCATATCTCCGGCCATAAATTCATGAAAGAGAACGTCAAGGCTGCGGGATTTGGGGATGACATGTCTGTCTCTGACACAGGCTTTGAGCATTTTTTCGAATTTATCCGTCCAGTAATCCAGAACGTCGCGTGGACTTACCTCTGTACGCAGCATGCGGTGGCCCCATGCCAGCATTGTGGCGGTGGATTGAATAACGGCTACAGGATCGCGGTGGGTTAAAATTGCCACGCTATCTGGAAAGACGGCGTTAAGGGCTGGCAGTTGTTCCGGGTTCTGAACGCATTTTAGCACCCAAGGACGCACGTCCCCGCGCTCTAATTGCAATAATTTCAGCACATTTTTCATATAGCCATAATGGGGTGTCTGGTCTGTGGCGTAATAATGGTCGCGGTAATTTGGCGTTACAGATGTCCACTCAAATTGATTGCAGCCAAAATCAAATGTCATTAATTCCAGCTCTTCATGCACATGATCGGGGTTCATGGGGTGCATGCTGGCAAGTTCCGGCCCCATAATCTTCATACCCGACCAGCGTAGGCTGCACCGATAAAATCTTGGGTCATCGGTACGGCTATCACCGTTTTTGAGCAAGCGATTAAGGAACTTGGCGCGTAGTTTTAAACCTAAGCCAGATTTATTTTGACCGGGGGCGCAAAAGGGTTCTTGTGCGACCCAGAGCGGGAGATTTTGAAACCGGCTATCTGCGGCAAGTAGGTTGACAAGATGCGTTGTGCCAGAGCGGGGCAATCCCGAAACACTTAGAGGCCGCGTGAGGGGTGTCGAGGATAATTGCGGGGTTTTATTTATCCTGTCTTGAATGATCAATCGGTTAGCAGCACATCGCACAAGATCATTATACACCTGCGCGCGCCCAATAGAGCTGATAAAGGGATCATTATCATATTCATCAATAAGGATGTTGAGCGGCGTTTTAAAATGGTCAGGGCCGAAATCATCAAGTCCGGTGGCTTGGCGCGCATCGTTTAAAATATTAGCTTCTGAAAACTCAACTTTATTGTGCTTGCCCAGTGATATAACCAGCTTTTGTAAACGGCTATATTCAGGCGCGCCGAGATCATCAAAGAAGATATCATTTCCGACGCGCGTGACCATCTAAAACGCATCCGGTCTGAGTTGGGCATCTGTGCCGCCGTCGACATAGATGATAGAGCCTTGCATATATTCGGCCGCGTCCGAGAGCATAAATTCGATCACGCCAGCAATTTCATCGGCTGTTGCAACACGTTTTTTTGGAATAGGTATCATCTCGACACTTTTTCCCACGACCGGATGATCCGCAGCGCCGCGAAATAAAGGGGTTTCCGTCATGCCGGGGGCAATAGCGTTTAGTGTTATGCCAGCTTGCCCCCATTCTGCAGCGCGTCTGCGTACCGCGCGCGCAACGGCATGTTTAGAGGCTCCGTAAGTTTGGGTGGCAGGCGCATCACCTATGAGAGACATGGTTTTGTCCTCATCGCCATCAAGCATGGAGAGTATAAAAGGGGTGTTCGGGTCTGTGCGCATTTGCGCGGAATTTGAGGAAATGACAACGCAGCGCGCTTGCCCGGCCTCTAAGGCAGGTTTTAACTGGTCAAGCAATTCAACCGCACCGAAATAATTGACCTTAGCGACAAGTGCGCCGTCATCAAGATGACCGCCAAGACCAGCCGCCAGAACGAGCCTGTCAATTTTACCGTCGCCAGATTTCTTGACCAGTTCTAAGGTTTGCGATGCAGCTTGCGCGCGTCCTTGTTTTGTCGAGAGGTCTGCCTCTATCGCGGCGTTCTTTAGATCAATGCCAATAACGTCATAGCCTTGGGCCTCAAGGCGTGTCTTTGTTTTGGCCCCGATACCGGATGCGGATCCACTTATAACGGCGATAGGCATATCTGTCTCCCTTTTCTAACTTGCGGTAAATTCTGCCTTAAGACCGGCCTCTGATAACGTGCCATCAATAAAGGCGCGAGGGTCTGAGCGACTATAGGATATGCGCCAGCCCTTATCGGTCTTTTTATATTCATCATGGTAAAAGGCCGAGAGAAGGCGAAAGCTGCGATCTTCAGGATTAAAGGTCGCATAGCTGAAATTCCAAATGGCTTTGGCGCTATCGCCTGTAATGGTGATTTCCGCATTATGGCCTTGGTGCACATCCGTGATAGATGTGTTTACAGCCAGTGTCGTGAAAATCTCGACAAGACCGTCAAGATCGAATTCTCCGAGAGGTGGAAAGTCAATCACGGCATCAGGGCTAAAGCAGTCGCGCATGGCCTGCGCATCTTTTTTATCACAGGCGTTCAGATAGCGGGCTTTGAGCGCTCTGATCGCGCTTTCAGCTTCTAGTTTTTCAAGGCGTTCAATTTGTGTCATACTTATCTATGCGTAATAAACGAGTTGTAAAAATACGCAAATGGATAAATAATTACTTTTCAAACAGCAAATGCGTAGTCATAATAAAATTCTACAACGCATATAATTGTGAGTGGAAAGGCGCACTATGACATTTCGGCGACTAATTGCAGGCGTTTTTTTACTCCTTTTAATCATAGGCTTTATACGTTTGTGCAGTCCCGGGCCGTTGCCTGACCGGAGCGATCTTAATCTCCCACGGGCTATCCAAATGCAAAATCCCGAAGCTGCGCCGCTTGATATGGCCTTTGCGCCGACCAATCCTTTTGCTGCGAACGGGGTGAATCCATTGCCCCATGGTGATCCGGCCCAACAGGACGCGACACCACTGCCGGGGCCACTTGATAAGACCCGGCGTTTAGAGCCGCAAGAATTACGTTATCAGTTTTTAGGGCCCGGATATTTCGGGGCTTTTACATCAAGTGAATATGCGGATGGGCGTCGTATTTTATGGGCCAATGGCGTCAATGGTATCTATAAGCTCGATTATGAGAGTTATGAGATTATAGATCATTACCCGACAGATGCGGCTAAAAAATATACACAGGATTGGGCAGAAAAGATTTCTGCCAAACTTGATAAAAAAAATGGCGGCTCTGCGCTTCTCACCGCCATGAAAGCCTTATGGCCATTAAAAAGCCTCTCAGGGGTTTACGCTATGGTGGGGGCAAATAATTGGTTTTATTTTGCCAATAAGGACGGCTCTATTGTGGCTTATGGTGACGCGGTTAACGGAGATGCCAGCTCTAAGATCGTTGAAAAGGCGCGTTTCCAACTCCCCTTTGAGGCTGCCGGCGCCAGCGTAGGTATGAATATGACTTATGATGGGTGGATTATTTTTCCCACAGAGCAGGGTCATCTCATTGCTGTTTCACCTGATTTAACCCAGCATCATTCGGTTCGTCTTTTGCACGCCGATAGCCAAGAGACCAGCACGCACGGCACAGGATATGGCTGGGTCCGAAATTCAATAGCTATTGATGATGAGGGCGGAATTTATATCGCCTCGCGTAACCATATGCACAAAGTCGTCTGGACGGGGGAGAGATTATCAACGGACGAGACGGACGGGGCGTGGACGGCTCGTTATCGTAACGGCACGGGCGAGGGTACGGGGGCTACGCCGAGCTTAATGGGCTTTGGGGATGAGGATCGTTTTGTTGTTCTCACAGACGGGGATATTCGGATGAACCTCGTTTTGATGTGGCGCGATGCTATTCCGCAAGGCTGGCAGACCCTAGAGGGCGCACCGTCAAACCGTATAGCGGGGCAGGCACCGGTCGATATGGGTGAGTTGAACGTACAGGCTATTCAATCCGAACAGACCGTCATTGTTGCGGGTTACGGGGCTTTTGCGGTTAATAACACGCCGCGTAATGTGCCGTGGTATATGCCCAAATCGGGCGTGGGGCGCGGGGTGACGATCGGGCCTTTGGGGAGTAATCCTGATTTCCAGCCCTACGGTATTCAAAAATTCCAATGGAATCCGCGCCGCAAACGTCTTGAGCAGGCTTGGGTGAACGAGACGATCTCCTCGCCCAATGGAGTGCCTTGGGTGAGTACGGGGTCAGGCCAGGTCTATTTTATCGGTGCACGTGAAAATGAATGGACGCTCGAAGCCGTTAACTGGCTGACGGGTGAGCCGACATTTCATTATATCATTGGTGGACAGACCTATAATAATGCGTTCTCCGGCCCAACTATTGATGAAAAGGGGCGCATATTTGTCGGGACGCAATTTGGACGTTTGCGCATCGAACCCAATATAGAAAACCCCGAAGCTCCATGATTATAGTCTTATGATATGGGAAATAAGATGTCGGTAAGTTTAGGTCAAAGCAGGCGATTGGTTTGGGGTTTGTGCCTCATAATCGTGACGGCATTGATAGCCTGTTCACCCACCCAGACATCAGGTCAGGACGAGGCGCAGTCAGAAGGAAATGAAGCGGAGGCGTTGTCCAATAAAGCCCCCTTCATTCCCTCTGGCTTTGAAGGGCGCCCAAATATAATTATCATGTTGGCAGATGATCTTGGTTGGGCTGACCTTGGCTTTAGGGGCAGTGATATTGAAACGCCTCATATAGACAGGCTTGCCCGCGAAGGCACGGTATTGGATCGCTTCTACGCCATGCCGATATGCACGCCCACGCGCAGCGCCTTGATGACAGGGCGTGACCCGATGAAATTAGGCTCTATTTATGCGGGGTTTCAACCTTGGCAAAATGGGGGTGTGTCTCCTGAAGAACATTTCATGCCGCAAAGTTTTCAGGCGGCGGGATACCAGACCGCCATGATAGGGAAATGGCATTTGGGCCATAGTCACGAATTGCTGACACCGAATGCGCGCGGTTTTGATTATTTCTTGGGCCATTTAAACACCCAGATAGATTATTTTGACTACACAGTTGCCAAAGGCTATGATCTCCAGAAAAATGGGCAATCCGTTGTGGGGGAGACTCGCTACGCTACTGATATGCATGGTGCGGAGGCCGCGCATTATATCTCGGAGCTGAGAGATCCAGACAAGCCGTTCTTTTTATATGTGCCGTTTCTGGCCCCGCACTCGCCCATGCAAGCGCCCGAAGCACTTGAGGCGAAATATTCCCATCGTCGTAATATACCGACGCCTAAACGCAGCTATGCCGCTATGGTGGATAGTTTAGATCAAGCTGTCGGGCGGATATTGGAAAGCCTGGACGCGGAAGGCCTAAGTCAGGATACGCTTATTTTGTTTTTCTCTGATAATGGCGGGCTGAAAGCCTTTGGGGCTGATAATGGCCCCTTAAGAGGTGGGAAGCTCGAGACATTTGAAGGCGGCATTAAAGTCGCCGCGGTTTTGCACTGGCCCGGACAGGTAAAACCGGGGGCGCACACAGAGAATGTGATTTCTGTAATGGATGTTTTTCCAACGCTTTCAGAGGCCGCCAATGTGCCGATGGGAGAGACAAAGCCACTGGACGGAAAAAGTCGGTGGTCAGCCATTACCCAAGACGGCGATAAAGCGCGTGCGGGTGATTTATATTTTGCGTCTAATTCGCCCTTATTTAATCGCTATCATGTCTCGGTGATAGAAGAGCCTTGGAAGCTGGTGCAAATCATAGATCACGGCTCAAGCCAGACAGAGCTAGAGAACTTTTTATTTAACCTAAAAACTGACCCCTATGAGAAGGATAATCTGGCCGAAACTCATCCTGACAGGGTTAAAAAGATGGCTGATAAGATTAGAAAATGGCGTGCTCAACATCCGATAAATGGTGTGCGCGTTGCCCTGACACCCCATCCGGGTTGGCGGGCGCCGCTTGATTACGCAAAAAGCGTACAATCTGCTCAAACAATTAATGACGAAGCTTATGAGGGGTATGTATCGGGCGTGCGAGGTAAAATTTTACAAAAACGCCACGGGGATAAAGGACGTATAGCTTATGATTAAGTCACTGAAACTTATTCTGGGAATAATCCTGATCGGGCTGCTCCTTTTCGGATTGTTATTTTCTTGCTCGCCCTCATTTAAAAAAAACATAGAAATCAATGCTGTAGATAAAATTGGTGATGTCGCCGCCAAACGCATTGCATCCAATCCTGACGCGGAAGGCTCAATAGCCGCCGAATTCATCAATATTCCTATAGAGGCACGTGAGATCGCAGACGGTATTTGGCAAGCCAGTGGTGTCGGGAATGCCCATATCATCACGACAGCTGACGGGGATGTCTTGTTCGACACAGGTCTGGCCACGCAAGTGCCTAAACAGATAAAGGTTTTAAAGGCGGCAATAGGCGAGATTGACCTCAAGCAAATTGTGCTTTCACATTCCCATGCCGACCATACGGGCGGTACGAAATTCTGGCATGAGGACGGGGTCGATATTATCACCCACGCTGAATTTGAGGAAGAACAAAGATATCTCACCGAATTACAAGACTATTTCTGGTCACGTAATCGCCTCTTATTCCCGTTCATTCCCGAAAGCCCGCCGCGTATCGGCTTGATTGCCTATGGGGGGCTAACGCCGACAATTAAAGTTGAAAATGGCAGACCATATAAATTCACACAAGGCGGGGTTAAGTTCGAGCTTATGGCGCTGCCGGGCGCCGAAGGTGCAGATAACCTTGTTTTGTGGTTGCCTGACAAAAAGATATTATTTGCAGGCGATTTTTTTGGGCCTTTATTTCCGCAATTCCCGAATATCTTCACTATGCGCGGAGAGAAGATAAGAAAGCCTGTTGAATATATTCAATCACTTGAGACAATCATCGCGCTCGACCCAGATTTGATTGTCCCTAGCCATAGGGAGCCTATTTCCCAAAAAGGGTTTATCCGCGAAGGGCTCGTTAAAATGCGCGATGCAGTTACTTATGTGCATAAGGCGGTGATTGACGGGATGAATGCGGGTAAGACTATGGAGCAGCTTATGGAGGAGATTGCGCTTCCGCCCGAGCTGACTTTAACCCAGCAACATGGCCGTGTGAGCTGGGCGGTGAAATCCATATGGGAATATTACGCCACATGGTTCCACTTTGATAAAACCACGGAACTTTATCCTGTGCGCGCCGAAACTGTTTACGGGGATATTGCCCAGCTTGCGGGTGAAGGCGCTTTGACAGAACGCGCGCAATCCTATCTGGAGGCAAAAAGCCCCCTTAAGGCCTTGCACTTACTGGCTATAGTCTTGGAGTCAGAGCCTGATAATAAGGCGGCTTTGCAGGCAAAGTCTGAGGCCTTGGAGCAGTTATTAGTGAGGGCGAAATCAACACATAATAACGCCTATGAAATCTATTGGCTAAATTCCCAGATCAGACAGGTTGAAGGCAAATTATAGTCAATTACCTGACAACTTGCTCAACCAGTCATGAAAACGCTCAGATAAGAGCGAGATAGATTTAAACGCAAAATGATTATGTCCCGTTTCGGGCAGGATGAGCAGTTCGGTTTCAGGCGCATTTACATAGGCTTTGGGGGCTTCACTTGGCGGGATACCAATATCATGGTCGCCAAAGGCAAAAAATATCGGCACATTAATGGCGAGAACTTCTTGGCTGAAACTTCCGCGTACCATGCTCATCATGCCGCCAGCCCCGAAAAGCTCACAAGCGGCTTTGCGTAAGGCCTGTGTGAGCGCTTGAGTTTCACCGCCAAATGTAATGGATTTACCGCTTGGCCCCGCCGGAATTTCGGTAAAGGCTCTCCCGAATTTACCGATTGTAAGTTTTTCAAGATCGCGCTCAAGCTCATCAGGCTTGTTGATATAGAGCTTTTCCTCATCTGAAAGCCCCCAATCCAGACCACCCGCCGAAGACCCAAAAAGCGCAATGGCCTTGTAAATATTGTGGCGGGCCTGAATTAAGGTTGTCGTCATACCGCCCATAGAATGTCCGATCCCGATAAGGGGTAAATGAGACAGCTCTAGCGCATCTATAAAATGCATAAGGCTGAGGTGGATATTATCTGCGGCCTTGCGCGGGGTGAGGAAATCCGTGCCGAGTGCATTCTTATTACTGGCGGTTCCCGGATGATCCATTGTTATGATATGGTGGCCAAGCGCGGTTATGTTTTGGGTGAAACTATGATCGGGATGCAGATCAAAATATAACGCAGAACTTCCCCCGCCGGGCAGACAGATTAGCAAGACGGAATTTTCAACAGACTGAGTTGGAGCGCTATAATTTGCGCAATAATCTAACCCGTTAATATGCGCGTTAAGAGGTGTCGGCATATTTTTTTTAAGCTTCGGGGGCTATTTCAATGGCCGCACCCTCTAGTGTGTCTGTGAGACTGATTTGGCAGGACAGGCGGGAACCTTCCTTGATCTCGACATATTCAGCCAAGCCTTCTAACATATAGCCTTCATCTTCGGTTTGCTCGCCCGCTTTAGAGCTATCTGCGAAATAAACATGGCACGTCCCGCAACTCGCTGCCCCGCCGCACGTGCCTTCTACGAACCCATTATCGCGTAGCGCGTCCATAAGGCTACCACTGGCTTGCACATCTATGGATTTTTCGTCACCGGAAATTGTTGTGACCAAGACTTTTACCATCGCTTTTCTCGTCCTTTTTGCTTGACTGTAACGCCGTTGCGATTATTTTAGAAACACATTCGAAAATTATTTATAACGAAGATTTAAAGTTAGCAAGGTGTAAGATGGCTGGGGTTTTAGACGGTATAAAAGTTCTAGACTTAAGTTGGGGTATATCTGGCCCTATGACGGGTATGTTGCTGGCCGATCACGGCGCGGATGTGACACGTATAGAACGTCCAGAGGGTGATCCATTTGGTGATTTATTGGGCTATAAAGTCTGGCACCGTGGCAAGAAAAATGCCGTTTTCGATCTGACAGATAAAACGGATCTTGGCCTGTTTAAAAAACTTGTCAGTCAGGCAGATGTCCTCATTGAGAGCATGTCTCCGAGCAAAACCGCAAAACTTGGGATTGATTACGACACGCTTGCGAAAATCAATCCACGACTAATCTATGCGTCGATTACGGGTTACGGCGAAGATGATGATCGCAAAGGCTATGACGCGCTCGTGGCGGCAGCATCTGGTTTGCAATATGAGCAACGCGGCTGGCCGGAAGGCGCGCTTTATCACATGATGGGTAAAGAAGACCCATTTGCAGAGGCGATCGAGGTTAACCCGGATAGTGTTCAGGGCGCGAACCGTGAAGGCCCGTTACATCTGGCTTCAAAATGGCCGAGTATGGGCGCGTTTTTCTCCGCTATTACGGGTATCTCGGCTGCACTTTTTGCGCGTGAAAAAACGGGGCGAGGGCAAAAGGTTTCCACCTCGCTTCTCCAAGGGGCTCTGGCGTGCGGTAGCGGGGTTTGGCAGCGGGCTGATAATGTCGACTCTCCGGGTTTTAATACATGGATTATGGGGTCAAGCTCACCAAAGGGACACTTCAAATGCAAGGACGGAAAATGGCTGCATAATTGGGTGCCTAATCCGCGCTTTATTCTAGAAGCCTCAAAAGGTGATAGCCTGAATGCCTCTCCCGATCTGACAGTGCAAAATGACCCTGACAGATTTGGTATCGGCCCTGAAGAATTACTGGTTATGAGCCATTATCAACCCATATTGGCCGAAGCTATTGCTAAATTTGACCGTGATGAATGGGTCGAGGCGGCCGCAATTGGTAATATGACAATGCAGCCTTGCCGCTCTTTGGAAGAGAGCCTCACAGATCCGCTTTTGATTGCCGATAAATGCGTGGCAACAGTTGATGACCCGGATTTGGGGCCGATTAATCAGGTAGGAATAACCTATCGTCTTGAAAACTCCCAAGGCGCGATACAGGGGCCTAAACGGGCGCGCGGAGCCGATACAGAAACAATCAAAGCTCTTGCCAAGGGGTTAGCTGATGTTGAAGAAAAAGCTGTGCCCGCCAAGCTCACGGGTAAGGGCCCGCTGGACGGTGTTCGCGTGCTTGATCTCGGACTGGCCATAGCCGGGCCTTTTGGCTGTCAATTACTGGCCGATATGGGCGCTGACGTGATTAAGATGAATACGCTTTGGGATAGTTTCTGGCACAAGACACATATTGCAGCCATGGCAAATCGCGGCAAAAGAAGTTTCGCGGTCATGCTTAAACACCCCAAAGGTATGGAGGCGTTAAAAAAGGTTATCGCGACATGCGATGTCGTGCAGCACAATATGCGCTATCCAGCGGTTGAGAGACTGGGTTTGGATTATAACTCCCTGAAAAAAGAGTTTCCGAAACTTATATATGCCCATTCGCGCGGGTTTGAGGACGGGCCGCGTAAAAACCTTCCGGGCAATGATCAGACAGGTGCGTGCTTGGCCGGCGTCCAACATGAGGACGGGGCGCTATGGGCGGGCGAAAGCACGCATCCCGTCTGGGCTTTAACCTCGCTGGGGGATACAGGGAACGGCTTTTTAAGTGCGACTGCCATTTGTAATGCACTAATGGAACGTGAGCGCACAGGCAAAGGACAATTTGTAGACACGTCTATTGTTAATGCCTGCTTGCTCAATACCAGCTACGGGGTCGCAAAACCTGATGGGAGCGCGGTTGAGCGCGCCAGATTAAATGCTGACCAGACGGGTTATGGTGATTATTACCGCTTATATAAATGCGCGGATGGTCAATGGATACAGATTGCGGCTATTAATTCCCTGCACCGCACAGCTCTGGATGGTCTGGCGGGAGACAATAAGGTCGAGGCCTTTAGTGCTAAAGGCGCAGCAGAGCTGATGAAGGACCTTGCCAAAGCGGGTGTGCCAGCGGCTATTTCTGATAGTGAAGTCTCGCGTAAGATTTTCGATAATGCTGATTATCGAGCCAAGAAGTGGACGGTAGATTATGAAGACCGGTATGTCGGTAAGCTCGAGCAAATCGGTCTGACGTATAACCTCTCAGATACGCCGGGCGTTATAGATTTGCCGCCTTTGATCGTGGGCGATCATACCAAATCTATATTGGAAGAAATTGGGTATAGCGAAACCGATATATTAGCTATGGCGAATGAAGCGGCTATTTTATGTGACCCGCCATTGCCGGGTCAAAAAGAGTTGCAAAATCCGTGGGGTCTATAATGAGACCTGATCCCGTACAACGCATTGATACGGCTTTTTTCTGGAGCGCATGCGAGGCTGGTGAGCTACGTGTCCAAACATGCGAGCCATGCAATAAGCTCTGGCATCCACCAAGGCCCATGTGCCCTGATTGTCATAGCACTGAGAAGACATCAAAGAAACTCTCGGGACGCGGCAAGGTGCTCTCATGGGTGCGGCAGGTTCGCCCTGCCAGTTTCGGCTTTGAAGAAAGCCCATATGTGATTTTGGTGGAATTAGAGGAAGGTCCGCGCTTAGTGTCAAATTTTGTCGGTGAGGGTACACCTGATTTCGGCATGGCCGTTACAGTCGACTTTGCCACGACAAGCGGCAAAAAGGCTGTACCTGTATTTAAAGCGGATAAAAGCTAATGGTCGCCGCGCACGAAAAAGCCTGTATTGTCGGTATCGGCCAAACCGAGTTTTCAAAGGCGTCTGGGCGCTCAGAGCAGCAATTAGCGGCCGAGGCTATATTGGCGGCCTGTCAGGATGCAGGGATTAACCCGCATGATATAGACGGGATGACGACCTTTAACATTGATAATTCTGACGAGGTCGATGTGATGCGCTCACTCGGTTGTAAGGAAGTCAAATATACCACGCGCTTGCCTCAGGGCGGTGCAGGGTCGGTAGCCACTATTGTACATGCAAAAAATGCTGTTGAATCAGGGTTGTGTGATGTGTTCCTTATCTGGCGCGCCATGAATGAGCGCAGCCAATATAGATTTGGTCAACCGCATTTCAATTTATCACCCGATGCGCATAGTTCTACCTTTATGGAGTGGTGTTTTCCCTTTGGTGCCCAGACACCGGCCTCATGGGAAGCCTTGTCCTGTGGTCATTACCTCAACAAATATAATGTGACCTCGGAAGATTTGGGGCGTATTTCAGTCACATTCCGGAAAGCGGCAGCGACAAATCCGGAGGCATGGTTTTACGGCAAGCTCATAACGCTTGAAGATCACCAAACAAGTCGTTGGATTGTTGAGCCTTGGCTGCGCCTGCTGGATTGTTGTCAGGAAAGTGACGGCGGCGTTGCTATACTTATCACGCGCGCAGATATGGCTAAAGACCTTAAGCAAAGACCTGTTAAAATTCTCGGGGCGGAATATTCCATGTTGTTTAATCATGAAATTATTTCTGATTTCTATGCGGGCGATCTGATAAGAAATGAGAATAGCGAAATAGTCGCTGATCGTCTGGAAGCCGCTGCGGGCCTTGCGCCAAAAGATACGGATGTCGCCATGATCTATGATAATTTCACTCCGCAAGTTTTGCGTCAATTAGAGGGTTTTAAATATTGCGGAATTGGCGAGGCTAATGATTATGTCAAGGACGGACATCTTGAGCTAGACGGTAAGTCACCCTTATCTCCCAATGGAGGCTTGATGGGTGAAGGATATATACACGGCTTGAATAATATAACAGAAGGTGTGCGCCAAGTCAGGGGCAGTGCCGCTAATCAGATTAAAAATGCAGAAACCGCGTTTCTGGCCTCTGGCCTCGCGGGTGCAATATTGGGACGTTAAATATGGCAGAAATTCTTAAACCCGGAACAAAGCTCTCCAGTGCGGTTTGCAAGACCCAGATCATGGTATTGAGAGCGCCAGCAGAACCTCTAGATATATCATGTGGCGGTCAGCCCATGCAGATCGGTGATCCAGCTGAGCTTGGCGCGCCTGCTGCTAACGCAAATCAAGGAACACTGGTAGGTAAGCGCTATACGGATGCGGATGAAAGCATGGAGTTTTTATGTACGCGCGCCGGAGAGGGTAGCCTGTCTGTCAAAGGCTATGAGATCGGGATAAAAGCCGCCAAAAAGCTCCCATCATCGGACTAAACTTAACGTCATGAATATTCATCTCTTCTTGCAAATGGCGTCGGACGCTATGGGAGATCGGGCAGCTGTATACTGCGACGGTGAGGTGATGACATATTCCGGTCTTGCACAGTCTGCGCAAGATATTGCAGCGCAGCTGAAACCTGACGAAAAGCTCGGCTATCTTTCTGAAATTTCTCCAGCATTTCCCGCCGCACTTTTCGGGGCTGCGCTGGCAGGAACACCTTTTGTGCCCCTGAATTATAGACTGGCAGATGCGCCTTTAAAAAGACTGATCGAACGCATAACACCTGCGGCTTTACTTACCGATAGAAAGACAAATGCTGCGGGAATTCGACCTGTGGTTTTCACCAAGGATATCAAGAAAACTAACTCGCAGTCGGAGCCGCCAGATAGTGACGGTGCTGTCGCGGTTGAGCTTTTTACCAGCGGGACGACAGGCGAGCCTAAATCCGCACTCTTACGTCATAGCCATCTCATGTCCTATATTTTTGGCACGGTAGAATTTATGAGCGCAATGGAAGAGGAAGCCACACTTATTGCTGTGCCGCCTTATCATATTGCGGGAATAGCAGCCGTACTAAGCAGCGTTTATGCGGGACGCAGAATGGTGCAATTGCCCAATTTCTCGCCGCAATACTGGATTGAGCTGGCTCAAAGGGAAAAAGTAACCCACGCTTTTCTAGTGCCAACAATGTTGCAGCGTATTATTGAATATGCAGGCGGGGTTTTGGATTTGCCCGAGCTGAAATTTATAGCTTATGGCGGCGGTAAAATGCCTCTGAAAATCATAGATAAAGCCCTCGAGCTTTTGCCGCATGTGAGTTTCACTAATGCCTATGGCTTAACCGAAACCAGTGCAACGATATGTATGCTCGGCCCTGTTGATCACAGGCTGGCAAAATCCTCCTCTGATCCCTCTATACGGCGTCGATTGGGCTGTGTTGGCCGCCCCATTCCAACCATTGAATTGCAGGTACGCAATGAGGCAGGGGATATCTGCCAAGCTGAGGAAACTGGGTTGATATGGGTGCGCGGAGATCAGGTCAGCGGTGAATATAAAGGGATAAGTTCGCAGCTTGATGATGAAGGATGGTTCCCAACTAAAGATAGGGGCTTTGTCGATGCTGAGGGCTATGTGTTCATAGATGGCCGCGCGGATGATGTGATAGTGCGCGGGGGAGAAAATATCTCGCCCGGCGAAATAGAGGATGTTGTGCGCACCCATAGCGCTATAAAAGACGTCGCTGCTGTGGCTGTGCCTGATGAGGAATGGGGCGAGGCTGTCGGGCTTGCGATAGTATGTGCTTCTGAGGTAAGTGATAAAGACTTGTGTGATCTTATACGTGCAGAACTACGCTCTTCACGTCTACCGTCCCAGATTAAGCGCGTCGACAACTTGCCTTATAATGAAACGGGCAAGCTCTTGCGACGTATTATAAGAGACAGTTTTGCAAAGTGATCACGCAGCGAAATATGGCACACAATTACTCACCTCTCTAGGGATTGACCAGAATATAAACACTCTGTGCGATCACCCCGTTGTGAGTTGGCATAAATCTGGTCTTGCTAATATTACGGGCGGTGTTTTGCCACTGCCTTTAATTGCACATGCAGACGGGGCATTGCTCGCCCTTAAGACACTTGCGCCTCATGCGGATTTGCCCATATCGGGGGCTTTGTTGATGGGGGAGCGGGCCAGGCTGCGCGAAATACAATGTGAGGGCCGTCAGACGGCAGGGGGCAATGGTAAATTGCTCGAAACTTCTGACGGTTTGATTGCGCTTAATCTTGTGCGCGAGGATGATTGGGATTTAATCCCGGCTTGGCTAGAAGATGATGTTCAGGATTGGTCGAGAATTGCCAGCCACGTGCGTGGGCGCTTATCGCGCGAGCTGGTTAGGCGCGGAGCTGAAATGGGTTTGGCGCTGAGTAAGTCAGAACTTGTCCCCATGCCAGAGCATTGGTTCTCCTTGCGGCGCTATCAATCTGGATTGCCAAAAGCCGGCCCGCTTATTGTGGATTTATCTGGATTATGGGCAGGGCCTTTGGCCAGTAGTCTTCTCATGCGGTGCGGCGCAACAGTTATAAAAGTCGAAGGCCCAGAGCGTCCTGACGGAATGCGCCTAGGTCACGCAGGATTTTATAATTTGATCAATGCGGGTAAGGATTGCGTAGCGCTTGATTTTAAGGATGAGAAAGATTTGATGCGTTTGCGTGATCTTTTAGAACGCGCTGATATTGTCATTGAAGCCTCACGTCCGCGCGCTTTAAAACAGTTGGGGATAGATGCATCAGATTTTGTATCTAGAAAACCGGGAAAAATATGGGCACGTATGACGGCCTATGGGCAAAAGGCAAACCACATTGCCTTCGGGGATGATATTGGTGTCGCAGCAGGTCTAAGTGAGGTTATGCAACAGACATATGGCAAAGCGTGTTTTGTTGGCGATGCGGTTGCCGACCCTGTAAGCGGTTTGCATCTCGCCTTAGCTATATACGGGCTATATCAACAAGGCGGCGGGGTGGTTATAGATATATCCATGCAAGATGTACTGCGCCGTGCCATGGGAGAGATTGATTTGTCCGCGCTAAAGAGCAGATCGGATAGGTGGAATGCTCTCCTCCAAGAAAGTGATTATGAGTTCTATCCGATGCGGGAGGTCGTGGATGAGGCCAAGGCTTTGGGCGCGGACACGCACCGCCTATGTTGATACGTAATGTCGAAATAAGAGGGCAGGTAACGGATATCCGCTTAAAAGGGGCGATGATTGACGCGATAGGTGCCTTGGACGGCAAGGCTGATTTGGACGGGGAAGGCGGCGCACTCATACCGGCTTTGCATGACCATCATGTCCATTTAAATGCAACAGCAGCGGCAATGAACTCTTTGGTCTGTGGCCCGCCAGATGTGAACACGGAACAGGAATTAATTAGACGGCTTAACACCTGCGGAGCACCGGCAGACATTCGCGGGGTCGGTTATCACGAGAGCGTTGCGGGCGATATTGATCTGGCATGGTTAGACACTTACGGGCCTGATATGCCTGTGCGTATTCAACACCGAAGCGGCAGGCTATGGATTTTCAATTCCCTTGCTATGCAGGCTTACGGCCTTAAGCATCCCGAGAATGGTCGGCTATATGATGGGGATGTTATATTGCGGCGAGGTCAAAGCTTGCCTGAGCTCAAGCCGCTTATAGACCGATTATTGTCTTGGGGTATATGCGGGGTGACGGAAGTCACACCCAGTAATGATGTGGCGATGTTCTCCCATTATCAAAAAAAGGCAAGCCCGTTAAAGCTCTCAATAATGGGCGAGGCAAGTTTGTCAGAAATAAATCATCCCGATGTCGGGCCTTTAAAGCTGCATTATCATGACCATAATCTGCCAGCCCTTGACAGTCTTGTGCGTGAAATAAAGACTGCTCACGGGGCAGGGCGTCCAGTCGCCGCGCATTGCGTTACCCGCGCCGAGCTTATGCTTATGCTCTTGGCGATTGAAGAGACCAAACCCATGACGGGAGATAGGATTGAACACGCCGCGATTGCAGATGAAGATATGATTGCGTGGATGAAACGCTTAGGGCTTATCATTGTCACACAGCCGAATTTTATAGTTGAAAGAGCCAAGGCCTATCTTAAGGATGTGCCGATTGCCGAGCATAAAAATCTCTGGCGCTTGAGATCTTTTGAAAGTTTAAAATGTGCTGCTGGCAGTGATACGCCTTTTGGCGATGCCAATCCATGGAAGGCAATGGACGCTGCAGTTAACCGCCCTGAAGGTTTAGATTTCGGAGAGGCAATAAGTCCGGAGGCGGCGCTGAAACTATATACCAAGCCCGCTCATAATGCCGGTGCACCGGCACGTAAAATCGCAGTCGGGGAGATAGCGGATTTGTGCTTACTCGACAGGGGATGGGCCAAGGCCCGATCAAACTTATCAGATGTAAAGGTGATGCGAACTTGGATAGACGGGAAGTCCGTTTTTAAGACCTTTGTTTGATCTCGTCGATCAAGCCCCAGTCCAATGCTGTTTTGGCAGTAATTTTTCCCATGGATAAGGCCATATAGGCCGTTTTATGTCGGCCTATACGAACGCCGAGACTGACGGTTCCGCCAGCTCCCGGAATAAGGCCGTATTTTAACTCGGGTAATTGAAACCATGCCTTTGGGCTTGCGCTGACATGGTTTCCAAAAGCAGCGATTTCTGCGCCCGCTCCAATAGCCGCGCCGTTGACGTGAATATGGAGTTTATCCTTAAGTGCGCTAAGACGGGTAGCAGGTAAGCGCAGACTTCTAATCCAATGGGCAGTAGTTGGGTCAGAAACCTGCCCAAACTCTTCAACTGCTCCGCCTGTGGAGAAGGTGCGACCAGCGGCCGAAATTTCAATACGGTCGTAATTTGCGACTTTCGCCATATCCAAAATTTCGCAAAGTTCATCCCGCATTTTTATACCTATAACATTTAGCGTGTCAGGACGATTAAGTGTGATGGAAAGACGATCTTTATCAGCCGTGATTTTCAGGTCCGGTGCATCTATCAAAGGTAAATTTTCGGGTTTCGCGTTTTTCTTCCATTTCGTGAACTCTGGCCCGTTTTGTAAGCTGGCATAAGCGAAGCTCTCGGCGGTGAGGGCCGCGTTGAGAGGTAGGCCTTGTTGCAGTCTGAGTAATTGGACGAAAACCATGGCGGCTTTCGGGGCGTGTAAGATGTTTTTACTTATGGCTATTAAGTCCTTTGGGTCTTCAAGAACGACATCACAATAGTCTTGTAAGGCATTGTTAATGCTCATCTTATGCATTTTCACTCCGATGACGGGGCAAGGCAAAGAGGTCAACCACGAGCCTAAAGTGGCCTCAACTTGTTGGTCGAACTCAAAGGCTAAAAAGGGAAAGTCACTATCCGGGCCAAATTGATCTAAGACAGGCTGCGCATTGTGGAGGGCGACAAGCTCGGAAGAAGAAAGAGGGGTAATCATATAGGCGATTATGCAGACGCGCGCACCGTATTCAAGCCTGCATCATGTCCAGATTGTCCATTCGGGTCGATGCAGGAGGTGCCGCCCGGTGTGTACATCATAGTCACGCATTGATTGCATGCTGTGCATCCGCTTTGGTGTGCAGAGCCGTCCTTTAAACGATTGATAAAGTTAGGATCAAATATTAGCGCGCGGCCTAGAGCCATAGCATCAAATCCTGCGCTCATAATATCGTTGGCGTTATCAAGTGAGGTCACGCCCCCCAGATAACTAAGCGGCATCTTCACACTCTCTCTGATACGTTTGGCGGTGTCGAAAACATAAAGCGGCTTAAACGCGACCTTTGGCGGTTCTGTGCGCTTTTGAATAGCCATGCCAAGGCGTATGACGAGATTTTTAGGCGGAGTTCTGACTTGGTCGGGAAGGGAGTTGCCAAACATTGCGGTAATAGACTCAACATTCATACCATTAGACAGGACGGCCATATGTGCGCCTGTTTGTTCTAAGATTTGTGCGATTTTAATACCGTCTTCAATCGTATTGCCGCCTTCTTTGCCATCGGTTTGAGAATACTTGACGATCACCGCCAGATCAGACCCGACCGCGTCTAAGACCTTGCCAAGAACTTCTTTGGGGAAAGTCATGCGTTTTTCAATCGTGCCGCCATAGGCGTCATTTCTTTTATTATAAAAGGGCGATATGAATTGGGATAAAAGATAGCCATGTCCCATATGTAATTCTATGGCGTCAAATCCGGCTTCGCGCGCATGGATGGCGGCCTGCACAAATTCATTGGCGATCTTGTCCATATCATCACGGTTCATTTTCTTTTTAGTATAGCGCTGCGTCATCACGCCGACCTTGTTGAAACCACCAGAGGAAGAAATGGGTTTCATACTTGACGCTGTTTTGGGTAGGAAGGTGAAACAACCCGCATGGGTGATTTGCGCGCAGGCCGCCCCGCCTTGTTTATGCACACCGTCTGTTAAAACCTTAAAATCCGGAATAGTTTGCGCATTGAGGCAGGCTTGATCGATAAAGGTTTGGCCTTCAAAACTCGTGGCGCAATAGGCCACAGTTGTTAAGGCAGCGCCGCCCGCCGCCATGCGTTCATGGAAGTTTGCCAAGCCTTTAGATATCACCCCGCCTTTGCACATGCCTTCATTTGTAGCCGCTTTGATGAAACGGTTTTTAAGGGTTAAGGGGCCGATTTTGAGCGGCGAAAAGGCTTTAGAAGTCGACATGCTATATTCTCCAATGCGACTTTTTTAGCATAATTATTGATGAAATCACCTTGTTTATTTGCTTAAACGTATAAAATGCGTAGAAGAGTTATAAAAAAACTACGCATTGTGACTTCGGCTTAAATTCTTAGGCTCTTATATATAAAGATAGAAATCTATGTCAGACAACTCAGTTGAACCCCAAAAGGCAGCTACCCCACCCAAGCGGGCTTATGCGTGGCTAGTCCTTTTGATGATGTTGCTTTTATATTTTATCAATTATGCAGACCGAACATTGGCTAATGCCCTTCTCGAAAAGATAAAGGAAACATATCAGGTTTCCGATACATATATGGGCTTTGTTATCGGGCCGGCTTTTGCCTTTATTTATTGTTTAGCCGCCATTCCGATTGCGCGGTTTGCGGATAGGCATAACCGTGTGTGGATAATTGCATGGGGCGCCGTTATCTGGAGCTTATTTACAATGATGTCGGGCCTCGCCAAGACACCCGGCATGTTTGCTGTCGCGAGATTTGGAGTGGGTATAGGTGAGGCGGCGTTCTTAGCGCCAGCCTATTCGCTACTCTCAGATTATTTCCCGCCCAAAAAGCGGGCCTTTGCTTTTGCCGTTATGAATTTGGGTGTGTATTTTGGCGGTGCCTTTGGTAATATTGGCGGCACGGCTTTAGCGGCAAGTTATGATTGGCAAACGACATTTATATGGCTTGGAGGCCCCGGGATAATTTTGGCGATACTCACCGTGATTTTAGTCAAAGAGCCAGAGCGCGGACGGTTGGACGGGGCACAATTTTCTTCTCAAAAACATTATAGTTTTTCCGAAGTCTACAAACCTCTTATGGCAAATGCTGCCTTTAAATATCTTGTAATAGCGGCGTTTTTTGGCGGGTTTTCAACGATAGCTTTTGGAAGCTGGGCGATCGCAATGTTTGAGCGCATATTTGATATTAGCAATCAGTCTGCAGGGGCGCGTTACGGGACGGCGGCATTGCTTGCCGGTATGGCTGGGGTATTGCTCATGGGGTTTTTATGCGACTTATTTGCCAAGAATAACGTAGAAGCCCCCTATAGATTATCAGCAGCAGGGCTTTTCGGGTTTACGCTCATCGCAATCGCAATGTGTTTTTCTAACAATGTCAATTTAGCCACGGCTTTAGTTTACCCCGCCAGTATTTTAGGCGCAGGCTGGGTAGTGGCGGTTCAAGCGGCACTTCAAGATTTATTACCAGCACAATTGCGCGCTACCGGAACTTCTATCTGGGCCTTTGCGCTTACATTTGCTGGTTTGGTCTTGGGCGTTTTGGTGGTGGGATGGTTTAATGATTATCTCAATGCGAGATACGGGGCTGATGCTATTAGATATTCAATGGCCTTGACTTTAATTGGCGGTATTCCGGCGGCGTTTTATATATTCAAGGCCGGAAGAACGGCAGAGCATGACCGTAAATCTCTGGCTGAGACATTTCGTTAGAAGCAATAGCTACCACCATTAGCCACAAGCACTGAACCCGTCACGAAACTGGCGTCATCAGATAAAAGATAGGCCACAGCACCCGCGACTTCTGCGGGATCGGCCATACGCCCTAAAGGTACGGACTGTTCCATGGAGGTAATCCATTCCTCGGGAATACCTGCCATAATGGGTGTATTTGTCGGTCCCGGTGCCACAGCATTTATGCGTATACCGCGCGGGGCTAATTCACGGGCTAATTGACGGGTCAGTCCAATCAGGGCCGATTTTGAAGTCACGTAATGGGGTGAGCCTTCCCCGCTTTGAGCTGAGGTGGAGGAAATATTGACAATCGCGCCGCCGCGCTTGTCCTCAGCCATAATGCGTGTGATTTCGCGGCACACATAAAAAGGGCCGTTTAAATTAACCGCCAGAACAGAGGCCCAACCTTCGTCTTCCATATGGATGAGGTGATCGACAAATACATCCGGTGTTTCTCCTTTGGCGAGTTGTGCGTTTCGCTCCGCCATTGAGGCATAAAATTTATCCGAGCCGTCGCCTTTGGCTTGCCCTATACCGGCATTGTTTACGGCGAAATCCAGTCTGCCAAAAGTTTTACGAGCGTTTCTGACGGCCTTTATGACAGAGGCGCTATCGGCCACATTAGCTTCTAAGGCAATGTGATCTCCCCCAAGCTCCGAGATAAGTTTTTCTGCGTTTTCGATATTTAAATCCAGCGCTGCAACTTTCGCGCCTTCTCTGGCCAGTTTTTTTACAATAGCCGCGCCAATGCCTTGGCCTGCGCCTGTGACTATCGCGGCTTTACCTTTTAATCGCATGTGGATATCCTAGCTCGGAACATAGAGTTCATTGGATTTGCCTCCATCGACTGGAATAACTGCGCCCGTAACGTAAGAGGCAGCATTTGAGGCGAGAAATTTTACGACCTCTGCCACTTCTGAGGGCTCGCCAATGCGTCCCATCGGATTGGCTTCGGCAATTTTTTGTCCGGCCTGAGGATCAGAATCAAACCAGGCTTTGGTGCCGGGCGTCATAATAGGGCCGGGGGTCACGACATTTACGCGAATGTTCTGACGTGCGCCTTCTATAGCGGCTGCGCGGGTAAAATGGATGAGGGCGGCTTTTGAAGCTGAATAGGCAGACATGCCTGCCATGGCGCGCTCTCCGTTAATCGAGCTTATATTTATGATGCTACCACCCTTTTCTTTCATATTCTCCATGGCGGCACGTGTGCCGATATAAGGGGCGTCCATATTGACGCGAAAGTTTTGGCGAAAGGCTTCCAGATCGGTATCGCTTATCATGCCAAAGCCAACATGAGGGGCATTATTGACCAGAATGTCTAAGCCGTCTTTCTTGGCAATCTTGTCAATGAGGGAGTGATAAGCTCGTGTATCAGACACATCTAAAACGTGCGCCGTGCATGCGCCTCCTGCTTTTTGAATAGTGCTTTGTGTAGCGTTCAGCTTATCCTCATTTCGCGCGCATATATGGACGTTTATGCCTGAAGCCGCGAAATTTTCGGCAATGGCTCGACCAATGCCGTCACTCCCGCCGCTAATAAGGGCTGTCTTTCCAGATAAATCATTCAAAGCTCGCTCTCCTTTTTGAATAATTTAGACTTGAGTGCGTAGAAAATAAAGCAAAATAATACGCAAAATGCACGTTGACAAGGATTGATAATGCAAAATGCGTAATATAGTGTGCTAATATTAATGCCCAAGTGAAATTTTAATGTCGCAAACTGATCCAATTCTATCAAGCTTAATGGCCAAGGGCGCCCCCTTTGAGGTCGTGCAAGACGGGTCTGTGCGCGTTTTTCAAAATGCGCCCAGCTCATTGGTTAGCGTCTTTAAGAAAGCGCGAGAATTCGGGTCGCTCGAATTTATAAGGCAAGGCGCGCAGCAACTAAGCTATGATGGTTTTTTTCGTCGGGCCGATAGTCTCGCAAATTATATTGCGAAGACTTACGATATC
>CAZNCJ010000002.1:0-95070 GCA_964571595.1 uncultured Caulobacterales bacterium
CAAGACTGGTTCGAGCAATTCACACAGACAAGTGCTGATCAACGCTCAGGTGAAACGCCTTTCCTTGGCGGTAGTATGGTTCTCCTGGATATGCCCGGATATTCCCAACAGGGCGCGACAATTATTGTTGAAGCCATTGTTTATGACAATATTGTCAATGTGCAATTAGGCTCCAGCCTTGATGTGCTCAGTGATAAAACTGTATCGTCATGGGTGGTAAACGCGCCGAATGGAGCGAGCCTGCCAAGCTGGGTCAATCATGCTGAAGGTCATGATATGGTTTATATCCAAAAACCCCTGAACCAAGACATGCTTGCGCTAGAGGTGAAAGCCTTGCTTGATGATGGCCGCGTGATCACTAATCAGGTTCAGATCGAGATCGAGACCGGTATTGTGACACAAATTGGCGAGACACAAAATCTGGCCCAGACATTAGGCGAGCAGTTAATGCGCGAAACGCATAGGCTGGATGTCAATGCTGATCCTTTGGCCAAAGCCTTGTCAGGTTAAGGTCTCATTCCACGACGTAAAGAACGGCCCTATCTGTTAGAGAGGGGCCGTTCTACCGGTTCGGCTTTCTTCATAGCTGTGACAATCCACAACCCGCCCAATATGATGATAAGGGATATCCAAAAGCGCAGTGAAAGTGTTTCGCCTAAAAACAGACGTCCCATAAAGGCGGCGATTATGGGGACTAATAATTGCAGGCTGGCCGCGAGACTGGCTTTTAAATGCGGTAAGACACTATACCAGATCGCGTAACCGACCCCGGAAGCCAGAGCCCCTGACCCTATCGCCAATGCGATGCCTTGGGTCGTTATTTGCGGGTCGGGGAGAATGAGCACCATGAGGGGCAAAGCAAGGAGGCTGGCTCTGATGAAGTTTTGTTGGGTATGGAGGAGCGGTGCGCTGGCTTTGCGCCCCAGCAAAGTATAGACGCCCCAGGCTATGCCGGAAATGGACATGAGGATAAAGCCTTGGGCGGAAGGTGTGCCAATAGAGGGTCCGATTAAAATAACAAACCCTGTAAAGGCAATGAGAGAGCCAATAATATCTCTGCGCCCCAGCTCTTTTTTCCAGCCCGCATAGCCGATAATCGTGAGTTGAACAGCCGCAAATAAGCACAAGGCTCCTGTGCCTGTATTAAGCTCGAGATAGGTAAAAGAAAAGAAAACTGCATATAGGCATAATGCGGCCGCCCCGCCCCATATATAGGAGAGGTTTTTTGGCGTATGTGCGAGTTGGTGAGACTGATCAGCACCGCCTTTAAGGCTAATCAGTCCTGTTAAGATAACAGCCCCAGAAATAAGCCGGATAAGTGAAAATTCTGCGGCGCCCATCTGTCCTGACGCCAAAGCTGCGCGCGCGAGTAAGGAATTGGCGGCAAAGGCCGTTAAGGTCAGAAACGTCAATATGAAAAGGCGTGTCAGGCTCATTTGCGGCCAGTCTCCAAACCGAACAAATTTACCAGATGCACGACGAGCATGAAAATTGTTGCAATGCAGGCAAGACTAATAAACATCCAAGGTACCATGCGCGGTTTAAGTTCATTATGTTCCGCAAAATGTTTGCGAAAGGCAAAAAACCCTATGCCAGCAAATAGAACCAATGCTGAAAGGGTAAAAAGCAAATCTTCTTGTGGGGACATGCCATCTCTGGGGTTGAATGTTGTAAGGCTAGAAATAACCCTATCGGTTAGGACATGTCTGTAACACCATGCATTGTTTTATTCCAGTAATAGGGTCGGGTTTTTAATTCCACTAAGGCCGTGAGGGTTGGAAAAAACCCTAAGAGCCAATAAAGGGCCATAAAAGGGACAGAAAGTAGAAGGCTAAACTGTCTGGATCTGAGCGCGCCGATAACACCGCAAAGCAGGCTACAAAAATATCCAATGCCGAGACTATAAGCAAACCATATGGGTATATATGGAAAGCCAGCATCCAGATTTAACAATAAGGTTGTGCAGAGCATCAACACAATAAAAGGTAAGTGAAACAGGTTTGAAACTAAGGCAGCCCCCAAAGTGATGAGCAGACAAAAGCCGCGCTTAAAGCCGTGCCAACCCCCGGGTTTAAACAGGGCTTGAACATGTAAGTTAAAGGTCTGCATATATCCCTTCATCCAGCGCGATCTTTGATTGTGCCAGCTTTTATAATTAATGACACATTCTTCATATGTCGGGCAGGAGATATAGCCGATTTCACCTTTCAACATCCCGATTCTAAAACTAATATCGGCATCTTCCGTCACATTATGGCTATCCCAACCCCCAATACGTTCTAGAGCGGAATATAAAATATGCGGACTTATGTAGCAAACGCACCAACACAAACCCTATATATCATGCTATGTTTAGCCCATGCAAGAAACTACCATACAATCAGGGCTATTAAGTAAGCGCGGTGATCTATTTAATGAAGCCGAAGCTATAACAGAGCGGCTTGCTGAAATTAAAAACGACATTAAGGCGCTAGACAAGACATTGCGCTTAGTCGGTTATGAAGGCGATCTGGACAGCATAATGCCCAGACAACGCAGAAACGTCATATTTGGACAAGGCGAACTACTTGGCGCTTTAATGCTTGAACTAAGACACGCAGAAAGACCTCTCAAAAGCCGTGAGTTAGCTCAAAACGTCCTAGCTACATCTGGGGACGATATAAGGGACAGACGCGCTGTAAGTGATCTGACAAGGCGCATATCTAAATGCTTAAGAGTACAACGCGAAAAAGGCGTTGTTATAGGTAAACAAGATGAGAGCCGCACCATCCAATGGGTGATGCGGCCCCGAAGTGGTTAGCCGAAAGCAACCTGATAAGAGCCATAATGACGCTTACCTGTTCTAATTTCACTTATGCGACCCTGATTGGTTTTAAACAATGCAGCTATCTGTGAATTTGGAAAACCTCGTTTGACTAGCCTATGTACTTCTACAGCCTCATCAAATGTTGGTATTCTTTCTTTGTACGGTTGAATATCATCAAACATATCAAGATTCCTTTATATTGAATCTGATTATGAGCTTGAGTGATGACCCATTTCATGCAATACAAAATAAGTCTAGACACCTTCTGCTCAAATCAGAAGTTTACTTATGGTCGTAATGTTCGCGCATTACGGCCAAATTATTTTATTGATTCCACAGATGAGTCCAGAGTCTAAGTCCACTTTTTATGTGGATAATATTCTATTTTGTCCTTTGCCAATATCCCTTGAACTTACGGCTTTTCGGAGCAAGCAAGGAAGCGCGGGCAATACGTTGTGAAAGCTCTAAAAGTCCTTCTTTACGGTGATCTTCCAACCATGCAGCGTGTTCTGCATACTGATATAGATATTTAGGGCTAACCCAATGATGTTGTCCGCGAACCATTTTACGAAGACGGGCGAAATATGACTCGACCCAGTTTGTGTGTGTCCCATCACCAAAGCTGTAAGCCTCGCTGTGATTGATGCGTTTCGTTTCAAATGCCCATTCTAGCGCGTCCCAGTGCGTTGCCTCATCAGCGACGATTGTAGACCCTTGTGCGACTATGCCTTGTGCAATTTGAACACCCTCTTTTTCAGAACGGCGAACAAATGGTAATGTGCGGCCATGACGCTCACGTAGGGCGATTACGACACGGCGATTAGGCGAACGATTAGCAAGGCGGCGGCGGTCTTTGCGGTCAATCTTGTAGTTAGTCTGGCGCATATGACCGCCAACGTAACAACCGTCAATTTCAACTTCGCCTTCTAGGATTTCGTGATCTGTTTCATCTGCAAGACACTCACGCATCTTGTGACACCAAACCCATGCGGTTTTATATTGAACGTCCATTGTGCGAGAAAATTGAACGGAACTCATGCCTTTGGAGCCAGTAACAAAAAGACAGATACCAGCGAGCAAGTCCACGAAGTCTAGCTTGCGGCTATGAAAGATTGTCCCACTAGTCACGCTGTATTGGTGGTGGCAGCCTTTGCACTTGAACTTACGGCGAGTTGTTATGTCGTACGACTCTGTACAACCACACTTAGGACAAACAGCCTCGCCGCCTGTTTCAGACCAGCGAATAGTCTTAAATAGATCATAGGCGGCTTGTTCGCCCATTTTATATATTTTCTTTAGGCTTAGGTTTCTGCCTTTAGCGCTTAAAAGAAAATGTTGCATTGTCTATATCTCCGTTACTTATGTAACGTATATAGTGCTTATATGCACTCTTTACAAGGGCAAATGTATCGTTTATATTACTTTTATAATAATTTAAGGTACTTTTATGCCCGAAAAAGACGAATATGAGGCCAAAGCGGCCAATTTATTGAAAGCTGAGCTAAAGCGTGCAGGCGTTACTTACAAAGAGCTTGTCGTAAAATTAGACGCTATTGGTGTACACGAAAAGGAAGTGAATATCCGAAACAAGCTGGCGCGTGGTAAGTTTAGCGCCTCATTTCTAATCTATTGCTTAGAAGCTATTGGAGTTGGTGAATTAAGGTTGTAAGCCTACTGTATGAAGATTGATGTGACGTGGGTAGCATTGGGAATTATTGCAGCGCTAACAGCGCTGGCCATCTTTTTTATAAATCTACACAGTATAGAGCTTCCAAAGCAGCGCGCCAAAAATCAATACTCGGAGCACGAGGCAAAGTACGCCACGGAGAACGCTTCGCTTATCTGTCCCCCCAGTAAGTATGGTAAGCCCATACCCCCCAATATATGTAAGCGGCAAGACCATTATCGCGAAGACCGTCAACACCAAATCAGAGACCATAAAGCTCAAGTCGACATGAGAAATGCTGCTTATGGCGGCGTTATTGTTGCTTTGGGAGGCCTTATTCTTCTGTGGTGTACTTTGAGTGCCACTCAAAAAGCTGCTAGAACGGCAGCTAACGCTGTCCGACAAGCCCAAGATTCTGATAGAGCATACATCACTATAGAAAAAGCTGAGCTGACCGAGGATGATGTCTTTAATGCTGGAAACTTGGTTATCAAGATTAACCTTCTGAACATTGGCCGAACTCCATGCGCGAAAATAATGCACAATGCGGTATTTCGGGAAGGATTGTTGCCTGATGGTCAGACTATAAGGGGTAGCGGCGGTGGGAGGCTTCAAAGGGCTGGAGATGGAAGTTTTATATGCTTCTTTCCAGTCGCATACACTTTTGACTATCCTGTGGCCCTTCTCTCGGTGGAATTGTTCTTTGGTATTTTCTACTTGGACATATATGGAAACTGGTTTGAGACCTCTGGCTCTATAAGGGTTCAGGACGGCGAAGCTCGGGTTTTCGAAAGTATATTCTGCGAGAGAATTGAAGGTGACCCCGCTGCTCGCAGACTTGAGTGGACAAAACAAACTAGAAAATACGCTAACCCAAACCAAACATAAAATCTTTATCATTTATTCCTCACATACGAGGACTTTGTTGAAACGCTTGGTGCGTTTGCTACATAAGTCCGAAAATATGATTGCTTGTACCGCCTAGGGGGAAAGGGTAGGACAGGCGTGCCAGCCAAGGTGTCCAGACATAAAAATGCGCGCCGTATTCCAGGGCAAATTGTCGGGTAAGCCAGTTTTGATTGGTATTATAAAAGCGCAATGGCGCTTGTAAGGCCAGCCAATGCGGATTTTGGTAAAACCCTCTTGCCGCGGTTTTAAGTTGGGCCTGATCTGGGCGGTCTTCGGCGTCATATATGGTGACGATGTCTGGCGGATATGTCATTGCGCCCAGCTCTTGTGCGTTTTGGAGCGCGTAATTGAGTGCATTTGGCTTCGTCTTTGGCCCGCCTTCAGGGACGATAATCAGTGAATAGGGTTCGCCAATATAAGGCTCTAAAGCTTTATGTGTGGTGGTGTCATCTGTTTCGCAAATAAGCAGAATATCTAATTTGTCTTTTGGGTAGTCCAAGCGGTCCAGATGAGTAATCAAGGAATCTACAACCTTGCTTTCTTTATAAAGCGGTACGAGAATACAATAGTGCGGCCAGTCAAGCTCAATCGCGTCATGAGGGTCTTGAGGCGAGGGGACAATACAGGCCGAGAGTTTGAAGGCCGATAGCAGCATATAAAGCGCAACGACAAAGCCTAAAATATAAACCGTCCACATGTAATATAGCCAAGTCGAAGAGAGTGCGGTTGATATTATAAAGGCGCAAAGACAGCATATAATGACTGCGGGTTTGAAATTGACGTCAATGATTTTGGGCAAAAGCGCTGTTCCATCAATATCGTCAGCGTTTAGGTCGGGCCTGTTATTTGGCCAAGTTTTTGAGTGCAGGCGTTCGCCCTGATTTAAGTGATCATTCATAGGATACGCCTACAGATTGAATAGTCCTCTTTATACGTCTATAAGTATGAGGCGTTAACCAAATAATAAGACGTTAAAGGTGTGGCGGAAAAGGTATGGCGGAGATTAATTCGGGTTTGGTGTTAGTTTTGTAAGCGCCCAGCGCGCCGCGTCTTTGATGGTGTCGTTTTTGGCATCTGTGTGATTTTGCACGGCACGCACCAATTCTGTGTCAGGGCCTGCCCCGCTATTACCGATGGCGTAAAGGACATTTCTGATAAACTGATCTCGTCCAATACGCTTGATCGGAGAGCCGGAAAACAGACGACGAAACTCGGCGTCGTTCAGGCTGGCCAGATAGGTAAGGTCAGGCGCGTTAAGGTCATCTCTGGCAGCGAGTTTTATCTCGTTAGACCTTTGCGCGAATTTATTCCATGGACATATGGCCAGACAATCATCACAGCCATAAATCCGGTTGCCCATATGCACGCGCAGCTCTTCGGCCACAGGCCCTTTATGTTCAATAGTGAGATAGGAAATACATTTACGGGCATCGAGCTTATAAGGCGCGGGAAAAGCGTTGGTTGGACAAATATCCAGACAGGCCGTACACGAGCCGCAATGATCAATTTCAGGCGTATCTGGCGTAAGTTTCGCAGCGCTTAATATCACGCCTAAAAATAGCCATGAGCCTTCCGTGCGGCTGACAAGGTTTGTGTGTTTGCCTTGCCAACCTAGTCCTGCTTTTTCAGCAAGGGGTTTTTCCATGAGCGGGGCGGTATCGACGAATATTTTAACGTCCTTTTGGGTATCGTGCGCAATAAGCCCGGCCAGCTCTTTCAGACGGCCCTTCATGATGTCATGATAGTCTCGGTTACGGGCATAGACCGAAATTGTGGCTTTGTCTCTGAGTTCGAGTGTTGCCATCGGGTCTGTTTCGGGGCCGTAATTTAAACCCAACACAATCGCCGAGCGGGCCTGCGCCCATAGCTTTTGAGGATGTTGGCGACGCGCAAGGGTTTCAGAAAGCCATGCCATCGTGCCGTGATGGTTTTTGGAAATAAATTCGGCCAGACCGTCACCGGCCGTATTTCCGAACATTTCTAAATCGACGATGCGCGGCGACGTAAAGCCTAATTTTTGCGCGCGTTTAAAAACGGCGCGGCTTAAGGCCTGCGGGTCAGTTTGCGCACTCACTGCGCTTTATTCCTAGAAATCAAGGTCAGCATAATGACGAGGCGGAACAAGTCCCGGGATACGGTCAGCCAGAAGAGGGCGCACGCTGGGACGTGATTTAAATTTTTGATACCATGATTTTAACACCAGCCAGTTTTTCCAATTAATCTCACCGAGAAAATCCAGACATGAAATATGCGCGCCTGCCGCTACATCCGCCAGACTAAAGGTTTTTGCGCCCATCCAATCGCGGCGCTCCAAGAGCCATGTCATATATTCAAGATGATAGTTTAAATGCTCACGTCCGGTTCTGAGTGTCGGCGGGTGTGGTGGGCTACCACCTGCCAGACTTTTTTCAATACGTTCATGTAAAATATAGGCATTTACATCGGCGCTGAATTTATGATCAAACCAATGGGTGATACGCCGTATTTCCGCGCGCTCCAAAATTTTATCTGGCAGTAATTTATACCGCGTGGCCCCGTCATGGACATATTCAGTGATAGCGGGCGCGCCGGAAATAATCGCCTTACCGCCTGCCACAACATCGACCAGACAGGGCGGACAGCCTTCTGCACACAGGGCCAAAAAATCTTCCTCGGGCTCCCATGGATTGACATTAATGAGCTTAAATTTCAGCTTGGCTTCTGCCAAGGCGATGCGGGCTTGTCGCGAAGCGGGGTCTAGGGGCCAATGATAAAGCGATCTCATGGCACTCATTTAAATCCATTTGGGTAATGAAGCGTTAACCCTGCTCTGTTGTATCGCGAAATCTAATATTACCATGGGTATGACCACAGCCCACAGGATGTGGATGGATAAGAATATCTGCCGCCTTATAGGCTTGCATGAGGCGTTGCTCTGTTTCGATGATGATATCGTGGGCGTCCTTTAATGAGAGCTGGTCATCCAGTTCAAGACGCATCTGGATATGAATATGCGGCCCGGACGCACGCGTGCGTAAATCCTTGACCCCGCGTACAGCCTGATTTTGCAAGGCGATAGCGCGAATGTTTTCACGGCTATCTTCAGGAAGTTCCCGGTCCAGTAATTGCCCCCATGCCAGTTTCGCAACCTTATAAGCTGTCCAGAACAGCCAAAGCGCGATGATAATTCCGACAAAGGCATCGGCGCGTATAAAACCGCCCATAGTGGATAAAACTAGTCCGATCAACACAACAATATTTGCCAACATATCGGCCATATAATGTGCCCTGTCACCCCGGATCGCCACAGAGCCTGTACTTTGAATTGCCCAGCTCTGGGCGATAATCAGCCATAAAGTCAGAGCGATAAAGACGACCATGCCAGCTATAGCCAAGCCAATATGGGCTACAGGTTCGGGGGCGGAAAAACGCTCAATAGCTTCTTCTAATAGATGACTGGCCGAAAATATAATCAGACAGACTTGAAAGACGGCCGAAAAACTTTCCGCCTTGCCTCGTCCAAAACGGTAAGTATTATCAGGCGGGCGGGCGGCATAGCGCACGGCAAAAAATGTCGAAAGCGCCCCGAAAAGATCAAGACCTGAATGCACGAGTGATGAGAGAACACCTACAGAGTGAGTCGTGTTCCACAATAAGGCTTTCCCTACGGCAAGAATAATGCCTACAATAACAGCAATGGTCGTGATACGGCGGGTAATGCGCGACGTGCTTTCAGGGGCCAAATGCCCCGGACGTCCCGGACGGGCTTGATATTGCTGATCGGCAGGATTTATGTGATCTGGTTTTGTCAAAACCGTTTTGTTATAGCATAACCCCATCTAAGGGCTAGAGTTTTTTAACACCAAATATAGGCATAAAAATGGGGGGCGCGTTACACATAGCTACAAATAGCCAGCTAAAGGCCCGAAATAAATATTTTGGGCATTTGCGCCAACGTCTTAGGTCGAGTAAGTCGGTCATATGCCAGATTTGCGCCCCGTCTTTTTTGTAGTTGGTTTGATGATCGCCGCCTTGGGTGTGGCGATGTTCGTGCCAATGATTGTGGATATGCTCTATGACGGGCGGAGTTGGCGCGCTCTGGGCATTTCCGGCATATTGACAACTTTATTTGGCGCGGTTCTGGCTTTGGCCACATATACACCGCAACCCGACCTACGCGCGCGCGGTGCATTTCTTTTAACCTTCATATCATGGGTGGCGCTTTCGGCCTTTGCCGCAATTCCATTTATGCTTGATCCCGTAAAGCTTTCTTTGACGAATGCTATGTTTGAGGCGGTTTCGGGTATCACGACAACAGGATCAACAATATTGACGGGTTTAGATAATATGCCCAAGGGGATTTTGCTGTGGCGGGCCATATTGCAATGGATCGGCGGTGTGGGGATTATTGTCACCGCTATGGCCATACTGCCAATGTTGAAAATTGGCGGTATGCAGCTTTTCCGAATGGAAAGCTCGGATATGGGAGAAAAAATATTACCCAAAGCGGCCAGTATCGCAGCCGGTATAGGTTTGGTTTACCTCGGCCTGACCATCGCTTGCGGGGTCGGATATATGTTGACGGGCATGAACGGATTTGATGCCGCAGCCCATGCCATGACGACATTGGCAACAGGCGGCTATTCGACATCGGATGCTTCTATGGGCGGCTTTTCGGATAACGGGGCTGATCTGGTCTGTATCGCTTTTATGATGGCTGGCGGCATGCCCTTTGGTATTTATCTACTTATGGCAAAGGGAAATTTAAAAGCGCCTTTTAAAGACTCACAAGTTCGCGCTTTTATCGGGGTGATGATTTTGCTCATTCTGAGTATTACGCTCTTTTTGTGGTTAAATTCTGAAATGACACGCTCTAAGGCCTTACGTCTTTCGGCCTTTAATGTGGTTTCGATTGTGACTGGTACGGGCTATGCCAGTGCCGATTATAGTACATGGGGGACATTTGCGGTGGCGGCGTTTTTTGCCTTTATGTTCATCGGAGGCTGCGCGGGGTCTACGGCCTGTTCGATTAAAATATTTCGCTATCAGGTCGCCTTTGAAGCCCTGCGCGCCTATTTGCTTAAAATGCCGCGTCAAAACGCTGTTACCCCGATGCGGTATGGCGGTAAGCCGATCCCAGAAGAAGTCGTCTATTCCGTTCTGGGATATTTTTTCATCTTTTTTATGTGCTTTGCGGCGGGCGCGATAGCTCTGTCTCTATTGGGACTGGACGCGATGACAGCTTGGTCAGGTGCAGCCAGTGCCGTTGCCAATGTAGGGCCTGGTCTTGGTGATATTATTGGACCTTCTGGTACGTATCAGCAATTACCTTCGACAGCAAAGTGGGTGTTGATGACAGGCATGATTGTGGGACGTCTTGAAATTGTCACAGCACTTGTTGTGTTTACCCCTGCTTTTTGGCGAGGTTAATCAAGACGGATTAAGTCTTGATAAAATCACTGAGTTGAAAGCTATAATCCGTGCTGCAAAACTCACAATTAGCCGTGATATTTCCGTCCTCGGCAATATCCTTGAGCGCTTCAGGGGTGAAAGCCGATAAGGTTGCGCTTAAGCGTTCTTTAGAGCACGCGCAACGCGCCTCGATAGTTTGTCGATCAATAACCCGCACGCCGGTTTCATGAAACAAGCGAAAGAGCAGGGCGTCAGGCGAAAGCTCAGGGTCGAGCAATTCAGCATCTGTTAAAGTATCAAATAAAGCGCTGGCCGTCCGCCATGTCTCATCTGTGTCGCCCCGGCTTATATCTTCGGCCACTCGTTGTATCATCATGGCACCGCCCCGCCATTGCGGGGCTTGACCGGGAATTTGTATCTGGCCACAGGCAAGTTTTATCCGTGTAGGAATTTGCTCAGATTGTAAAAAATAATGCTCGGCGCATTCTGATAAGGCTTGACCTTCTATCGCGGCCAGCCCCTGATATTGGTCCATTTCGGGGCCTTGGTCTATCGTCATGGAAAATGTGCCCGGCCCTAATAAGGTTCGCGCGCCCGGATTGCGACTATCCAGCTCAATCTCTTTTAGCCGCGCCTCATCCCAACGTGCATAGCCGCGAATATGTCCGTCTGTTGTACAATCCGCGACGAGGAGTGAAATCGCGCCCTCATTCGTGCCGTGGCATTGCACGACGAGTCTGCCTTTAAATTTCAAGGCTCGCGCGACAATAGCCCCGATTAACATGGCCTCGCCCAAAAGGCGTGAAACAGTTTCCGGATAGCGCGCTATTTTACCACTCTGATCGGAGAGGGCCTGATTAAGAGCCGTACTTAAGCAAACCGAGCGGCCCCGTACGGCTGTGTCGTCGAGTTGAAATATCGTCACTGAATTTTCATTTATGGCTTGCATGGCGGGGACATGGCCCTAATTCGCGTAAAGTTCAAGTCTGGAAATGCGAGTTATTTAAGAAGAGGGTTAGATTTGGGGTTTTATGGTGTGTCTTTAAGGGTTGCTGGCGGGGCAGAGAAATAGTCCCCTGAGATGAAATTTGGCGCGAGGTCTTCACCAGCGGCTTTTTTACGACTTATTTCAGCCCGTGTGGCGGCTATGCGTAAATAACGATCTGGAAATGTGGGATGTGTTTTCGCCCGTGTTATAGATTTTGGATTGATTGTACTCAGGCGCCGCCAAAAATCCTCGACATTATCATCGGAATACCCCGCCCGGTTTAAATAATACATGCCGACATAATCGGCCTCTGATTCAAAAGGGCGCGTATATTTTGTATTAAAACCGGTTAAAACAAAATTGCTGATAATCTTGCGAATATGGCCCATTGTATTATGCCCTAATTCATGGCCCACCAATAAAGCCAGCTCGTCATCACTTTTGACAAAGTTTAACATGCCCGATGTGACGGTAATGGTATTGCCATTGGCAAAGGCGTTAATTGCAGTGCTGTTTGAGAGTTTGATTTTATAGTCACAAATGGGTTGCGGCTTGATGGGGGCGCTTATAAATTTCGTGCCGCGTTTAAAAGTAACCTTTTGCACTCCGTTTGTAAGGGCAGCCTGACGCAGAGACGATTGAAAGGCTTTGTCAGAGGCTCCGTAGCTAACACCGCCTTTTCCAAGAATGATATCCCCGATTTTTACGCCTGCCTTATCAGCGGGTGAGCCAGGCCGAATATAAGAAATTTGGGATGTCTCTGTCAGGCCTAAATTTTCTTTCGCCCTCTCGCGCAGAGATTTCGGATAGGATTTAAGACTATGTGTGCGCACGCCAATTTCATAGCTCGTTTTGGGGCACAGCGTGCTATTGGCGAGCAGAACTTTATTGGAAACCCTTGTGAGCTGTTCGCGCTGGTCTAAAAATGTCTCCAAGGCCAGTTCTTCTTGCGTGATTTGTTCTTGGTCCAGATCTGCATTTGCTATTTCAGGTAATTGCGTGGCAATCGTGGTTGCACAGCCCGACAACCACAGCGCACAGATCAAGAGAGGATATTTAGAAAAAATGTGCTGCATTCGGGCTTAATGATGTGCCCGGCGCGGGGCGGGGTCAAGAGATCAGCGCAAAAATTTAGCAAAATGGCTCTCTCTTTATCTTGCAACTCGCCTTGCTAATCTCCATGTTAGGACAAACGGAGATATAGCATGTTTATCCAGACACAAGAAACGCCCAATCCGGCGACCTTGAAATTCCTGCCCGGCAAAACTGTTGTCGAGCCCGGCCAACCACCCCGCGATATTGAACGCGGCGGAGACGTATCGGCCGCACCGCTTGCGGAAATGCTTTTTATGATACCGGATGTGATGCGCGTGTTTTTTGGGCAGGATTATATATCTGTGACACGCGCAGATACGGCCGATTGGAAACATTTAAAGCCTGCCGTGCTGGGCGCGATTATGGATTTTTATGTTGCTGGCGGTGTGCCGCTGACCCAACAAATTGAAGAGGATTTGGGGGCAGGCCATGTCTATGAGGGCGAGACATTAGAGATTGTCGAGCAGATAAAGGAATTGATTGATCTTCGTGTCCGTCCGGCGGTTGCTCAAGACGGCGGTGATATTGTGTTCCAGCATTTTGATGATCAGGACGGCACGGTTTTCTTACAAATGCGCGGAGCCTGTGCGGGCTGCCCAAGTTCGACCATGACCTTGAAATCCGGCATTGAAAATCTGTTGAAACATTATGTGCCTGAAGTCGTCCGCGTCGAACAAGCGCTCTAGCTCTGTTGATTCTGTAATAGTAATACTGGCACGTTTCGATCTGTATGAATATATTAGGCATAGATACAACGGGCCCTTATTGTAGTGCAGCCATTGTAGATGAGGCTTGTATTCTGGCCCATCAATCTGAAAATATCGGACGCGGCCATGCCGAGAGGCTCGCACCCATGGTCGATGATATTTTAGGTAAGGCGAAACTCACCCCAAACCAGATTGACAAAATAAGTGTCTGCACTGGGCCGGGCAGTTTCACCGGTATTCGTGTGGCGCTTGCTTTTGCCAAAGGTTTTGCCTTGCCCCGTAATATCCCCGTGATTGGGATTAATGCTTTAGATGTCACAGCCCAGCTTGTCAGCACGGACTATCAGGACCGCAGGGTCGGTGTTTACAGAGATATTCGTAGGGACGAAGTTTATTTCGGGGTCTATAGAAATGGGCACCTTTCAGAGCCGCTCGAGGTCATGTCACTTGATATGGCCGAAGCTAAGACCTATCGATTGCAAACCGGCCTGATTGAGAGCCATATTCCAAACACGCCAATATTGGCGTGGCTGGCGGCAGAGCGCTCATCTCTGGATCATCCGGCCGCGCCGTTTTATTCGCGCCCGCCTGATGCAAAATTGCCTGAAGCCAAATTGCCTGATACCAATCGTTCTGGTGGAAAAAATCCGGCGTGACGCAAATAGATATAAAGCCCATAGGGCCCAAAGCGGCCAAGGCGCTTGCTCAAATCCACGCACAGAGTTTTGATAAGGGCTGGTCAGAGCAGGATTTCAAAACCCATATTGCGCAGGATTTGACTTTGGGTGTTTGGCAGGCAGAGCAACTGGCAGGTTTTATCATCTTACGCTGCGTTGCAGATCAGGCCGAAATTATAACTATTGCGATTTCGCCTTCATGTCGCGGCCAAGGCTTGGGCGCGCACTTATTAGAGGCGGCAGAGGCGGCGGTGAAATTACGCGGGGTGGAGATTGTTTTTCTGGAAGTCGCTGAAGATAATCCCTTTGCTATTCGCCTTTATAGGGGCGCGGCTTATAACCCTATTGGCAGGCGGCCCGCTTATTACCGGCGCGCAGAGGGGCGTGTGGCCGCGTTAAATTTTTCGAAAAACCTTATGGCAGGCTAAAAATTAAGCGCGGGACGGGCGATAGTCCCCAGATTTTAAATCTATTTAACCTCGCTCCCTAGACGCTTGTATATTATCAGGCTAAAAAGTCTGCAATTATTTGGAAAGTTCTAAAGAGAGATATGCCTAGCTGGATCGAAGAAAAATGTTCTGAGCGCGGATTGCGTATGACGGATCAACGCCGCGTTATTGCGCAGGTTTTGGCAAAGTCAGAAGATCATCCTGACGCCGAGGAGCTTTATGCGCGTGCAGCATCGGTCGATCCCAAAATTTCTCTGGCCACAGTTTATAGAACCGTGAGGCTTTTTTCCGATGCAGGGATTATTGAAACCCATGACTTTCGGGACGGGCGCGCGCGTTATGAAACAGCTGACGCCGAACATCATGACCACCTCATTGATGTTTCAACTGGTGACGTGATTGAATTTGTCGATGACGAAATAGAAGCCTTACAGCACAAAATTGCTGAAAAGCTCGGCTATGAGCTGGTCGATCACCGCCTTGAATTATACGGTAAGAAGAAAAAGGTCTAACGCCTCTTACCGCCTTAGTGGTCTTATCTTCACACCCCAAAAGCGAGAAAAGTGAAATTATTTCGCCTGATGGGCGTTATTTGGCACTGATCTTGCGTGGCACTGTCTGAAAATTTCGGAGGTGTCGAAAAATGAAACATAGTCATAAAAAATATCTCAAAAGTCTGTCCTTAAGCTGTGTCATGGGCGCGGGTCTTCTCTGGGGCGGGGCCGCTTTGGCGCAGCCTGCTATGACGGCTAGCCCGCTCATCGCGGCGAATGCTCAGATGCAAACCTCACAGATCACGACACCTATGGCCGCTCTGGGCCTGAGTGTTCAGCCGGCAAAGGCTAATGTGCAAGTCGGATCACAAATAAGCTGGCAGAGCCTTAAACATCAAAGCGCGCGTAAAACAGTTGAAGTGCGCCGAAGTCTGCGCCGCGGTATAAAAAAGGCTGCCGCCACAATTCCCGGTGTAAGCGCGTTTAAATGGGCCGACAGAAATATGGGTATGCCGGCTATTATGCTGATTTTTGCCATGTTCTTTGTCTTCGGACTTTTAATGATGTCAGGCCCGCTTTCACGTACGGGTGGTCATCACTAAGGCTAAATCCTCGCATTGGGACAGGCAGGCCGCTTGTCCCCAAATCTATTGCACATAAGCGGATAACCCCTTATAGGGCTCTCACAATTTAAATGTGAGATCATTATGACCGTCCTGTTACCGCGCGATGAAAACGCGTCCCGTAACTCAGTGTCTAACTCTGGCGCTCCAAAGGCTGCGAAAGCAGGCAAGGGGGGCAAAGTTACACCACCAAATTCCAATGTGATGTCCAAAACATCGCAATCTGATCGCGATATTGACACGCCTGTCATCGCAACCGCCAACACAGCTAAAGACAAAAAGCCGACCAAAAAGGTTTTTATCAAAACCTATGGCTGCCAGATGAATGTCTATGATAGTGAGCGCATGGCAGATGTGTTGGCCCCCATTGGCTACGGGCCTGTCGAAAGCCCCGAGGCGGCGGATCTGGTGATCCTCAATACGTGCCATATACGCGAAAAAGCGGCCGAGAAAGTCTATTCAGAGCTTGGCCGTATTCGCAAATATAAAGAAAAGAACAAACCTGATATGAAGGTCGCCGTGGCCGGCTGTGTTGCCCAAGCCGAGGGCGAGGAGATTATGCGCCGCGCCCCGGTTGTGGATATGGTGCTTGGCCCGCAGACCTATCATAAACTGCCTGAAATGATCGCACGTGTCACGCGCGAGACGGGTGATGTTCTCGAGACGGAATTTGACACGCTGGAAAAATTTGACGCCCTGCCAGAGACACGCCGCCCGAAAGGCTTTTCTGCCTTTCTAACCATCCAAGAAGGCTGTGATAAATTTTGTACCTTTTGTGTGGTGCCTTATACGCGCGGGGCGGAAGTTTCGCGGCCTGTCAACCAGATCGTGGCCGAGGCGCGCAGTCTGGCCGCCCAAGGCGTGCGCGAAATTACGCTTATCGGACAAAATGTAGATGCCTATAGAGCCGACGGGCCGGACGGTACGTCTTGGGGTTTAGGCGAGCTGATCTCTCATATCGCGCTTATAGGCGGGGTGGAGCGGATACGGTTTACCACCTCCCATCCGCGTGATATGGATGACGGCTTGATCGCGACATTGGGCGCGGAAAAAAAGCTCATGCCCTATTTGCATCTGCCGATACAGGCTGGTTCAGATAAAGTCTTGCGCGCGATGAACCGCGGTCATACCTACGCAGACTATAAGGTCCTTATCGAGAAAATCCGCACCGCCCGCCCTGATATTGCCTTGTCTGGGGATTTCATTGTCGGTTTTCCCGGTGAAACCGATTCTGATTTCGAGCAAACTATGAATTGCGTCGAGGAGATCGGCTATGCCAGCTCTTTCTCGTTTAAATATTCCGTGCGTCCCGGCACGCCAGCTGCGAGCTTGGCCCGCCAAGTGCCAGAGGATGTCAAAGCCGCGCGTCTTATCCGTTTGCAAGATTTGTTATATCATCAGCAAAAAGCCTTTAATGAGAGCCTGATCGGGAAGACCTTGGCTGTGCTGGTTGAAAATGGCGGCCGCGATGACGGGCAACTCTTTGGCCGCGCCCCTTATCTCCAAGGTACGCATTTTAATGGCCCTGAAAATCTCGTCGGTCAGATCGTCCCAGTCCTGATTACGGGTGCTGGGCGTAACTCGCTTAAGGGCCAATGGAGTGGAGAGTGAATTTATGACAAAAATGCCTATACCCTTAGTCACGAATGACGGCGCCGGGGCGTCCGTTTTTGCTCAAAGCGAGATAGAGCTAACGGGAGAGATGACACGCTATTTGTCAGATCAAATCGGGGCGGTGAATTTTCGTCTTCGGGAAAGTCACGGGTATAAATCAGATTATCATTGCGCGGGGGACCCCACATTATTGATCGTGCTTTCTGGCCAAATTCGTATTGAGCTTGTCTCGGGAGAGGACAGGGTTTTTAAGGCTGGCGATCTTTATGTGGCACAAGACTATATTCAGGACGGCGTTGCATTTGATAGAACCATACACGGTCACCGGGCCGAGCAGATAGGTGATACACCCTACCGGGCCGTCCATATAAAATTGCAAGAACGCCTTTAAGTCCACCCCAGAAGGGACCAGCCTAGACCTTCAACCTGTTTCGCGATATTCAGTTACTATGCAGACCTTCATTGGCGATAAGCCCTCATGACCCTTGCTTTTATATGCTACGCTCTGGCCACGGCTTTCGTTCTTTTAATGGGCCTTGTCTATGCGTTTAAATCCAGCCTGATGCCCTACCACATGCAAGCTATGGAACGTCAGTGGGAGGACATAGAGCCAAAATTGCGTTTCATGCTAAAGGTCTTATTTAACGGCGGCGGTTTCTTTGGTCTCTCGACAGGTCTGTTCATGCTCGTCTTATTGCTGATACCTTTTAAGGCGGGGGCGGCTTGGGCAGGCTATGCCATTGGCGGGATTGGTCTGGTCGGTGCGCTGCCATTAACCCGTATCGTCTATCAGGTTAAGAAGAACACGGCAGGTAACCCCCCGCTTTTAGCCATGCTTATTCTCAATCTCTTGCTTATAGCCGGTTTGGCTTTTTCTATACTGGGTTATTGAGTGTATTTGCCATTGGCACAGACGGTTTGAAGGGCTAGGTAGCTATTATATGAGTAAACAAACCGATATTTTAGAATTTGATGATCCTGATCTGGTGCGCAAATTATGCGGGGCGGGTCATGCTCATCTCGCCCTCATCGAGGAGGCGCTTGATGTCTATGTCGAGGCGCCGGGTTCTAGTGTGCATATTAATGGGGATACGCCTTCGCGCGCGCGCGCCGGAGAGCTGATCCGTGAGATTTATCAACGCCTAGAGCGCGGCTGGCCGTGCGGGGCTTCTGACATCAGGGCTTTGATAAAGGCGATGGGTAAAGGTCAAGTCAAAGCCGCAGCTGTAGACGCGATAATTCCGTTTCCGCGCCGCGCCCCGATTGTGCCTAAAACACCGCGTCAGGAAAAATTTATTCATGCCTTACGCGATGAAACTATAATATTCGGCGTGGGGCCAGCGGGTACGGGGAAAACCTTTCTGGCAACTGCGCACGGGGCTTCCCTGCTGGCGCGCGGCGAGGTCGCCAAATTTATTGCGTGTCGTCCGGCTGTCGAGGCGGGGGAAAGACTTGGCTTCCTGCCCGGTGATCTAAACGAGAAGGTCGATCCTTATATGCAGCCGATCTGGGACGCGTTGCATATGGTTTTAGGACGTGATGAGGTCGAGCGCCGCAGGGCGGCTGGCGATATTGAAGTTGCACCTCTGGCCTTTATGCGCGGGCGGACATTATCGGATGCTTTTGTCGTGATCGACGAGGCTCAAAACGCAACCATACCGCAAATGAAAATGGTCTTAACCCGACTGGGCGAGCGGGCAAAATATGCCGTCACAGGCGATCCGACACAATCTGATCTGCCCCGCGGGGTGACATCCGGTCTGGCCCATGCCCTCAAGATTTTGAAAAATATAAAAGGTATTTCGCAGATCGAATTTCTTGCCTCTGATGTTGTGCGCCATCCTTTGGTTGGTAAAATTGTCAATGCTTATGAAAAAGATGCCAAGACCGCCCTTGGTAAACCGGACGGTTAAAGGGTAGTATAGATAGGACATTTAATTCCTTGTCTTTACATATTGATATCACTGTAATGGAGCCCCGCTGGTCGGATGTTTTGCCCGAGCTTGAAACCGGGTTTGAGAAAGCGCGCGTGGCTATTTTGGAGGCGCTTAATGTGCCAGACCAAGGAGAGTTGAGTGTCGCCCTTATGAACGACCTTGGTATTCAGGCGCTTAATAAAGCCTATCGGGGCAAGGATAAAGCGACCAATGTATTGTCTTTCCCCGTAATAAAGCCGCGTGAAGGGGCGGGCATACCGCAAGACCAGAACGAGCATCCGGCTTTGCTTCTGGGCGATATTGTACTGGCATATGAGACAATACTGCGCGAAGCTGATGATAAATCCGTGTCATTTTTGGCGCATTGTTTGCACCTATTTGTGCATGGGTTTTTACATTTACTAGGCTATGATCACGATACAGACGCCAAGGCCGAGAGCATGGAGGCCCTTGAGATTGACCTCTTAGAAGGCTTAGGCATTGACAATCCCTATGAAATTAATAGGCCTTAAGCATGGAGGGTTCCTCGGAAAAGATGTCTTGGATTAAAAAGCTGTTTGGCGGCGCAGATGAAGTTGAGCTTTCAGAGGGTGGCAAAATAGGCCTTAAATCTGGCAAAGCTGCTATTAAAGCTAAAGAGAGCATGATCAGCGCGGCTGAAGAATTTCAGCATTTACGTGTCGAAGACGTAATGGTGCCTCGGGCCGATATTGTCGCTACAGAAAATATTGCCAGCCTAAAACAGCTCTCCACCGCCTTTAAGGATGCAGGCCATTCACGCCTGCCCGTTTATAAGGGCACATTGGATGATCCTATGGGCATGGTGCATATCAAGGATTTGCTGCCCTTTTTATTATTTGATGCCAAAGGGCGGGGGGCTAAAAAATATCCGGAAAAGCAGGTAATTTCACAAATCCTCAGACCGGTTATTTATGTCCCGCCTTCAATGTTGGCCCAAGACCTGCTGACGCGGATGCAGGCTCACCGTATTCATATGGCCATTGTGGTTGACGAATATGGCGGTACGGACGGGCTTGTGACGCTCGAAGACCTGGTTGAGCCTATCGTCGGTGATATTGAAGATGAGCATGATGATGCCGAGCCGGAAGTTATGAAAACTACTGAACAAGGCGGGAAAGCGGTCTGGGAAGCGGATGCGCGTATTACCATTGATGATTTTGAAGAAGCCTTGGGCCGTGATTTTGCAACAGCCGATGAGGAAGATGACGTTGATACTCTGGGCGGTCTGGTCTTTACACTTGCCGGGCGTGTGCCTGAACGCGGGGAGGTGATCCGCCATCCTGACGGGGTTGAGTTTGAAGTCATTGATGCGGATCCGCGCCGGGTCAAGCGCCTTAAAATCCGTGTCGCTTCAGGCGCTGCCACCGCACGCGATACCACTCATAAGCCCAGCTGACGTATAAGGGTGAGCACGCAGTCCCATATTAAAGATATTGCGGGAAATGAAAATCCGGTGAGTTGGCCGCTTTACACGCTTTTGACAGTGCGAGGTTGGCGAGGGCGGATACTGGATATTGCTTTGGGAGCTTTGGCGGTTTTAGGTCAAGCGCCGTTCCATTTGTGGGGCGTTATGCTGATCGTCTTGGCGCTTTTAAAGCTAAGGCTGGATTATATGCGTTTGGAAGAGGGCCGGCCGGCCGGCCGTGCCTTTTATATTGCTGGACGGTTTGGCTTTGGTTATTTTCTTTTCGGCCTGTTCTGGATTGGCTCTGCCTTTATCGCCAGAGGCCCCGCCTTTATCCCCCTCATGCCACCCATGATTATAGGACTGGCTTTATTATTGGCCCTGTTTTGGGCCGTAGCAGGCTATTTTTATAAAGGCTCACGGCTCGGAGCTTTTGGTTCAGCCATTGCTTTTACGGCCTTGTTTAGTTTGGCCGAATTTGGGCGGGGCCATATTTTATCGGGCTTGCCATGGAATTTGACGGGCTATATATTTCCCGCAGGTGGGCAAATCTCTCAAAATGCTGCTTATATCGGAGTTTACGGGCTGACATGTCTGGTCTTTCTTATCTCGGCCGCGCTTTCATCCATCGTTTTCGCGCGCCGTAAACCGCGCTTGATCTGGGGGCCCGTTCTGGCGTGCGGACTTATCTTAGCTTTGTTTGTAAGTGGTCAAGCCCGTCTTTCGGGGGCAAAGATTAACTATGTGGACGGGGTGAAGCTGCGGATTGCGCAAGTGCCATTTGATCAAAAGGATAAGCTGGACGCGCAAAAATCCGTTGAGATCGTCAATCAATTCCTTGAAGTGTCTTTACGTGACGGGCTGGGGGATATTAGTCATATTATATGGCCCGAAGGGGCGGTTAACGGGCTTGTCTTACGCAATAGGTCGCTCATCGCCAGTTTTGGCCAAGCCTTGATCGCGCGTACGCCAGAGCCGCCCGTCTGGCTTTTGCAGACCTTACGTCATGAACAAAAACCTTTTGAGAGTGATGACGAGGCCACGCGTGTTGTGGACCAGTATTATAACAGTTCAGCTGCTATTACATTTGATGGTCAAGGCAATGCCCAATTAGCCGCGTTTAGCGATAAGTCCAAATTAGTGCCTTTTGGAGAATTTATACCGGGCGGTAAATTGGCAGAACGGCTCGGCTTTAAAACACTATCTACTGTTTTAGCTTCTCTTAGCCCGGGCCAACAAAAAGAGAATTCTGACTATCCGGGACTGCCCCGCGTGAGCGCGCAAATTTGCTACGAAATTATTTTTCCGGGCCTGACCCCGCGCTCCAAAACCGCGCCGGCTCAGTGGATATTAAATCAATCAAATGATGCGTGGTATGGGCGCTCAATTGGGCCGCACCAACATTTCAATCAAGCCCGTTACCGGGCTATAGAAGAGGGGCTTCCCCTCATTAGAGCGGCCTCAAATGGTCTATCTGGCGCAGTTGACCCCTATGGTCGGGTACTCAAACAAGCTGGGGCACGTGAAAATATCGCCTTAGACGTGCGTTTGCCCAAATCAATAAAGCCTGTAGTAGAAATATCCGTGATATCAATTTTTCTTCTCTTGATAATTTTATTCTTCTCAATACTATATGCAAGGGATGGGAAGGGCTATTGAACTGATAGTCTAAATTAAACTGTTCTGTACAAAGGTGGGGGGCACCGAAGCACCGAACATTACAGAGGATGAAAAATGAAATCCAAACATGCACCGCGGTCTCCGAACCCGGTCGATATTCATGTGGGAACACGCGTAAGACTTAGACGACAAATTTTAAAAATGAGCCAAGAAAAACTTGGTGACAGTCTGGGTGTGACGTTTCAACAAGTGCAAAAATATGAACGCGGTTCAAACCGCGTTGGCGCAAGCCGTCTATGGAAGATGTCTCAGGTTTTAGAAGTACCTGTGGCCTTCTTCTTTGAGGGCTTGGGTGAAAAAATGCAAAGTCTTGAATTTGCAGAAAATGATCAAATGCCTATTGTATATGATTTTATAAACAGCTCGGACGGTGTCGCTTTGGCCACGGCTGTTTCAAAAATCAAAAGCAAGGCTGTGCGTCGTAAAATTCTTGAACTTGCCAGATCTCTGGCCAAGGATGATGCTGAAGACGAATAGATAGAGATTTTATCTTTACAGGATTTATTTTGCGGCTATTGAAAAGGCGTGTCCTTTACGCCGCCGCATTCACAACGCCTATATGGTCGCGCCAAGGGTCGCCCTTTAAGCGCGGCCCAAAAGGCGTTGATGGACGATGTTTATCCAAAAATTGCGATAGATAAATCCTGTCTGGAAAAGAACGTCCACAATCCCGCTCCCGGCGGAGGGGAAAAGCTGGTGCCTATCTGGTTGGAAATCGGTTTTGGCGGTGCTGAACATTTATTGTGGCAGGCGGCAAATCATCCAGATGTAACCTTGTTTGGTGCAGAGCCGTTCTTAAATGGTGTGGCCAAAGCCGTGCTGGGGGTTCAGAGAGAAAATCTGTCCAATGTGCGGCTCTATCACGGAGATGCACGTGATATTACGGCCCAAATGCCCGATGGGTGTTTGGAGCGTGTTTTTGTGCTTTTTCCGGACCCTTGGCCAAAAGTGCGGCATAGAAAACGCCGGATTTTATCTGCCGAATTTATTGCCGAAATTCACCGCCTTTTAAAACCAGGCGGGGAATTTCGTTTTGCCAGCGATATTATTGATTATGTTGACTGGACGCTCACACGTCTATGGGCGCATGGCGGGTTTGCATGGTCGGGTAAACACATGTCTGACTGGCGCGAAAGACTTGCTGATTGGCCCTCAACCCGCTATCTGGAAAAGGCCTTGCGCGAAGGCCGTAAGGGGCATTTTTTCTCTTTTGAGCGTCTTTGAAATTCGTCTCGATGGGCAAGCCTGCTAAAGGCAATATAAAGGCACTTTGCAAAAAGGCTTGCCAAGAGAGATTTAGAGGCCTATACGGCTCTTAATTATTCGCCTCCGGCACAGGATGCTGGCAGAGCGACCCTCAGCGAGGGTCGTTTTTTTATTGCCAAAATCTTGCGTCTCTGAGGCCGGGTTTTGGAATTGGAATGAAAACGAAAACGGAAATAGACAAGCGGATCTTGATGATCATTGAGCCTATAGCCAAAGATATCGGTTATAAAGTCGTGCGTGTGCGTGTGATGTCAGGCAAGCGGTCCATTGTGCAGATCATGGCTGAACGATTTTCTGACGGCCAAATGGGGATTGATGATTGCGCCGAGCTTTCACGCGCGGCCTCATCCATATTAGAGGTCGAGGACCCGCTTCATGACGCCTATGTGCTTGAGGTTTCCTCACCCGGGCTTGAACGTCCCCTCACGGATTTAAGCGATTTCGAGACTTATGAAGGCCATCTTGCGCGCATAGAGCTGGATCGTTTGGTCGAGGGCCGTAAGCGCTTTCGGGGTATTCTGGCCGGCACGACGGATGGCGATATTGATATTGATTTGGACGGCGAGAGCGAGACAACACAAATCCCGTTTGACTGGATAGCAGATGCCAAACTTTTAATTACTGACGCCCTGATTGAGGCTGGCCAAAAAGCTAGAGCCGCCTTAGCCGAGACGTCACTCCCACCTGATTTGAATAGAAACCCAACCGATACTCACAGGAAACGGAAATAGGAGATAATTATGTCTACTGCTGGAATTAGTGCCAATAAATTGGAATTACTCCAAATCGCCAATGCTGTGGCGCAGGAAAAATCCATTGATAAAACCATTGTGCTCGAAGCCATTGAAGAGGCGATCCAAAAAGCGGCGCGCCTGCGTTATGGTTCAGAACAAGATATTCGCGCCAAACTCGATCCTGTGACGGGTGAAATGCGGTTAAAGCGGGTTATTACCGTTGTCGAAGAAGTTGAAAACGAGGTTACGGAAATTGATATGGCCTCTGCCAAGCTGGATAATCCGGATGTCGAGCTGGGCTATGAATTTGTCACGGAATTACCCCCGATCGAATTTGGACGTGTGCAAAGCCAGATGGCCAAACAGGTTATTATGCAAAAAGTGCGCGAAGCTGAACGCGCCCGTCAATATGAAGAATTTAAAGACCGTATCGGCGAGATCATTAATGGTATCGTGAAGCGGGTTGAATATGGCCATATTATTGTTGATCTGGGCCGGGCCGAAGGCGTGATCCGCCGTGAGCAAACATTGCCGCGTGAAAATGTCAAAAATGGTGACCGTATCCGGGCCTATATTATGGATGTGCGCGAAGAAATTCGCGGGTCCCAAATATTTCTTTCCAGAGCCCATCCACAATTTATGGCGCAATTATTTGCCCAAGAAGTTCCTGAGGTTTATGACGGGGTGATCCAGATTGTCTCTGTCGCGCGTGATCCGGGAAGTCGGGCTAAAATTGCGGTCTTTTCCAATGACGGCTCGATAGACCCTGTCGGGGCCTGTGTCGGTATGCGCGGCTCACGTGTTCAAGCCGTGGTCAATGAATTACAGGGCGAACGTATTGATATTATCCCGTGGAATGATGATGCTGCGACCTTTATCGTTAATGCCCTACAGCCCGCAGAAGTCACTAAAGTCGTGATTGACGAAGACGATAACCGTATTGAGGTTGTCGTCCCTGACGAACAGCTCTCATTGGCGATTGGTCGTCGCGGCCAAAATGTACGCTTGGCCTCACAGCTCTCGGGTTGGGCTATAGATATCTTGACCGAAGAGCAAGAATCAGAGCGCCGTCAGAAAGAATTCCAAGAGCGTTCAGAACTGTTTATGACCGGTCTGGATGTGGATGAGATGATCGCCCAATTACTCGTCTCTGAGGGTTTTGAAACCATGGAAGAGGTGGGCTATGTTGCGGTTGATGAACTTGTCGCCATTGAAGGGTTTGATGAGGAAACAGCGATCGAGCTTCAAGCGCGGGCACGCGAATATCTTGATAAATTAGCTGCTGAGCAAGACGCAGCGCGTAAAGCTTCTGGTGTTGTCGATGAGGTCTTGGAAATTGAGGGTGTGACCCTGCCAATGACTGTCGTTTTCGGAGAAAACGAAATCAAGACAGTGGAAGATGTGGCTGGTCTTATCCCGGATGATCTACGAGGTTATACTGAAATTAAGGACGGCGAAAAAGTCCATGAGGCGGGTCTGTTAGAAAGCTTTGGTCTTTCTGAAAAGGCGGCCACGGATTTGATTATGCAAGCGCGGGTCAAAGCGGGATGGATTGATGCGGCTGATCTTATTGCTGAAGAAGAGGCCGAAGCCGCCTTAGAGGGTGAAAATGCACCGGCTGATACCGCAGATGCCTCGCCTGAAATCGCAACCGCTGAAAGCGTGTTTGGCAAATCGGAGACAACAGCCGGATAATGAACGCGAGCCCCGTCATACCCAAGACCGAGGAGGTCTTACACTCAAAAGAGTCCGAGGAGGTCTTACTCTCAAAAGAGTCTGGTGCTCAGCCTGTGCAGTCTGGGCCTGATGAGGTTATGCGCGATGAGCAGAGTGAGAATTGGGAAGACAAGCGCGGTCATAAAGGCCGTGAGAGACGCTGTATTGCCACGGGTTCTGTGCGCGACATCGCCGAATTGGTGCGCTTTGTATTGGATCCGGATAAACGTGTTATTGCCGATATCGCCGGAAAATTACCCGGGCGGGGCGTATGGGTGAGCGCCGATAAGGCGTCATTGGATAAAGCCATAAGCGAGAAAGCTTTTGCTAAGGGTTTTAAAGCCAAGTGCCAGCTACCAGACGATTTACAGGCAGATGTGGCCCGTTTATTAAAACGCCGGGTTTTGGGATTACTGACAATGGCGATGAAAGCTGGCCAAATGGCCAATGGGTTTGATCAGGTAAAATCAGCAGCCCAGTCCGGGCCCTTGGCATACCGTATTGAAGCCTTGGACGGTTCTGGTGATGGACGCGGCAAGATACGCGTGCTATCTAAGGCCATTGGGCATGAGTTTGGTCTTAAAATGGCCCCTGTCATTGGATGTTTTAACGCCGAAGAACTGGGGGCGGCTTTGGGGCGCGAACATGTTGTGCACGGGGCTATCCGACCAGGCGGATTTGCAAGAAGTTTACGACAAGATGTTGTAAGATTGGCAGGTTTTGTGGATATTATTCCGCAAAATTGGCCGGATAAGTCACATGAAACCATCAAAATAAAGATGGTAAATGAGGCAATTCGCGGTTGAATATGCCTCAAAGACCGTTAGTTTACCGCAAATTTGGCGGAAAGCTGACACTGACCAATTATGGTTATAAACGATCGGAGTTATGACCCGATCATGAGCGAGATAGTATGAGCGATACAAAAGACAAAACCCCATCTGCCCCTCGGCGTCCTCTGACGCTGAAAGGAGGATCAGGTACTATACGTCAAAATTTTTCTGGCGGACGGTCTAAATCTGTTGTCGTTGAGAAGAAAAAACGGCGCATTATTACGCCTGGCGGCAAAGCCCCAGCTGCGAGCACGCCCGCTGCTGAGACGGTTAAGCCCGTTGTTAAAATAGACGAAGTGGCAGAAGCCGCGAAAAAGCTGGGTCTGTCCAAAGACGAATATGTCAAACGTCAGGCCGCTATTTCTAAGGCCAGTGCTGAACAAACCTCACGCGAAGAGCGCCGCCTTGCCGAAGAGGCCGAGCGCGAACGCCGTATGAAAGAAGAACAGACGGCCTTAGAAATTAAAAGAAAATCCGAGGAAGAGGCCGAGCTTAGACGTCTGCAAGAGGAAGAAGAAGAGCGCAAGCGCGAAGAAGCCGAAGCTGCGCGCCACGCGCCCACACCGGCTCAGAAAATTCTCAATAAGGATAATGAGAGCCTCAGCGAAGTTGAAAAGGCGGGCGGTCGAATCAAGAAGAAACGAGCCCCCACAATGCCAAGTGGCCGGTCTTCAAAATCTTCGCCGCGCCGCCGCCAAGGTAAGCTCACTATTGTCAGTGCTCTGGCCGGTGATGATGAGCGCCAGCGCTCTCTGGCCTCTATGCGCCGGGCGCGCGAAAAAGAAAAAGCACGTCAGCGCGGCGGTTCGGAACGTGAAAAGCGTGTCCACGAAGTCGTAGTGCCTGAAACCATTACGGTTGCTGATTTGGCAAACCGGATGAAAGAGCGCGCCGCCGATGTTGTGAAATATCTGATGAAGCAAGGCACAATGATGCAATTACACGATATTCTGGATGCTGATACCGCCCAGCTTATCGTTGAAGATTTTGGCCATGTTGTAAAACGTGTCGCGGATTCTGACGTTGAAGATGATTTCCTTCAAGATGATAAGCCAGAGGACGAAAATGAATTGGAGCCGCGCGCCCCTGTTATTGCCGTTATGGGCCATGTTGATCACGGTAAAACCTCCCTGATTGATGCGCTGCGCGAGACAGATGTTGTTGGCGGCGAGGCTGGCGGGATTACCCAGCATATCGGCGCCTATCAATTAGGTCTAAAATCCGGACAGACTATTACGGTTTTAGACACGCCGGGCCATGCCGCTTTTTCTGCTATGCGCACACGCGGTGCGCAAGCTGTGGATATTGTTGTACTGGTTGTGGCCGCCGATGACGGCGTTATGCCCCAAACGGTTGAAAGTATTAAATATGCCAAGGCGGCCAATAAGCCCGTCATTGTCGCAATAAATAAAATGGATGCCTATGAGGCTAATCCGAAAAAGGTTGAAACCGATCTCTTACAACATGAAATCATCACGGAGAGCATGTCTGGTGAGACACAGACTGTTGAAGTCTCGGCTTTAAAGAAGACGGGATTGGATGACCTTGCTGAAGCGATAATGTTACAGGCGGAACTGTTAGACCTTAAGGCTAATCCGAAACGTAATGCCGACGGTCTTGTCATTGAGAGTAAAATCGAAAAAGGCCGCGGGCCTGTTGCGACTTTATTGGTCAATCGCGGGACATTAAAGCGCGGCGATATTATTGTGGCTGGACGTCAATGGGGTAAGGTCAAGGCGATGATAGATGAGCGCAATGCGCAGAAAAAATCTACCGGGCCAAGCGAGCCTATTCAAGTCATGGGTCTGGACGGTGCGCCCGCTCCGGGCGAGCCTTTTGCTGTCGTCGAATCTGAGGCTAAGGCGCGTGAAATCACGGAATACCGTAAGCGGAAAGCCAAATCTGGCTCAGACGTGCCTGCGAGTGCTATGGCCTCTATGGAACAGATGATGGCCAAGCTAAAGGAAAAGACAACGTCTGAAATGCCATTGCTTGTTAAAGCCGATGTGCAAGGTTCTGCCGAGGCGATAAAGTCTTCCTTGGAAGGCCTGGGTAATGATGAAGTTCGCGCGCGTGTGATTTATTCTGCCGCTGGCGGTATTTCTGAATCGGATGTGATTTTAGCCAAATCTTCTAATTGCCCTATCATTGCTTTTAATGTGCGGGCCAATCGCCAAGCTAAGGATTTGGCCGAGCGCGAGGGTGTTGAAATCCGCTATTACTCGGTCATTTATGCGCTGATCGATGAAATTAAAGGCGCGCTAGAGGGCATGTTATCACCCGAACGCCGCGAAACCTTTATTGGTTATGCTGAAATTCTTGAAATATTTGATATTTCCAAATTGGGCAAAGTTGCGGGTTGTAAAGTCACCGAAGGCCGTGTTGAACGCGGATCAGGCGTACGTCTCTTGCGTGATGATGTCGTTATTCACGAAGGCGAGCTTTCCACCTTGAAACGCTTTAAGGATGAAGTTGAAAAAGTTCAGGCTGGTATGGAATGTGGTATGGGCTTTGAGGGCTATCATGATCTGCGTAAGGGCGATCAGATCGAATGTTTCACGGTTGAATTACTTGATCGCAAGCTGGGTTAATCTGGGGTAATCGGCGTTAAATCATGCCTAAACACAAAGCCCCCACACAGCGACAACTCAAAGCCGGAGAGCTTATCCGTCGGGCCTTATCAGATATATTGCGCAAAGAACATTTGCGCGATCCTGTCCTAGAGGGCGTGTCTATTACGATATCTGAGGTGCGGGCCTCGCCTGATCTGAAACATGCGATAGTTTATGCCGCCCCGCTTGGGGGTCAGCAAAACGGCGTAGAGACGGAAAAAGTCATAGCCGCCCTACAGCGCTGCGGCTCATTTCTGCGCGGGCGTTTAGGCCGCGAAATGGAGATGAAATCAACGCCGCGCTTGAAATTTGTTGCGGATAAGAGCTTTGAGACAGCCTCTGAAATGACTGAGCTTTTAAGCCAGCCCCATATCCAGCAAGACCTGAACTAAACAGCTTTTGGCTGTCTGATCGGCTTGTTGATCCGGCTGTGGAAATTTATTCGCATTTTGGCGCAAATATGCTAAGGCCGTAGTCAATATATGTCGTCAAAGTTCGGGGGAATGAATATGACCGATAAGAAAACAGCTGTTGAGAAAAGCGAAGAGCTTGATGTGACGAAGGCCTGGCAAGCCACGCAGGACCAAGAGGGTAAAGCTAAAAAATTGCGTATTTTTGCGTGGGTGTCCTGGCTTGTCGCGATTGGAACTGAAATTTTCGGTGTGCTCTCACTGCTTAAAGGCAAGTTTGATCAAGGTAATCTCGCCCTCTTAATTGGTATATTGGTTGTCATCGCCGTCTTTGCGATTGCGGGTAGCTTGTTATGGAAAGCCGCCAATAAACAAGATCCGGCCAGTGAGGCTGACAAGTTCAAGTTTTTTGTTCAGAACCAGCTCGGCGCGATTATGACGTTACTCGCGTTCCTGCCCCTGATTGTCCTGATTTTCATGGACAAGGATATGGACCCGAAAAACAAGAAAATTGCAGGCGGTATTGGTGCAGCCCTCGCGGTTATTGCGACAATGTTCGGTGTGAGTTTCGACCCGCCCTCTGTTGAGCAATATACGCAAGATATGAATACGTGTGCCGCTCAAATTAAAGCCAATGAGCCAACTACGGCCTGTTCGCCTGAAGTCGCCGCCCAAGCCCAAGAAATTGCCGAAGATAGCGATGCCGTTATCGAGGCCACACGCAGTGCGGACAATCCGACAGGTCAAGATGTTGTTTACTGGATAGCGCCTAAGGCCGGGGCGGAACGCTCCTCTGCGCCATTGGTTTTCCATCTCTGCGAAGATGTCAGCCCGCTGCGCGGTAAAAACGTCAATAGTGGGTCTGTGACGGAGGCTTACGCGCAAAATGCTGTACGTCTGACGAAACAGATTGTGATGGAACAAAGACAATGCGGTTTCGCTGCGGCGGAATAATCGCAAGTCCGCTTAGCGCTCTTGTCTTAGTTAGCATAAAGACAAGCCTCAAATAAAAAAGCAGGTCGCATAAATACGACCTGCTTTACTTTTAGGACAAGCAATAAGTTTTGCATGTCCCGTTTCCCCCTCAGGATGTCTTATAAATACCCCCTCTTAGCCTAAATGGCTAGAGTATTTTTTTGGCAATACTGCCCAGAGCGCCGAGACCGCCAATTGAGTCCAGCAATGAGCCACCTTGACTGGCCTGATCAACCATTTGGGGAAGGGCGTCTTGCAGTCCGCCGAGTAATGAACCTTCATCTGTTCCCATTTGTTGGGCTGCGGCGCTTATTTTGTCCGCGCCTAAAACGTCTTTGAGTTGACCGGCAGATATTTCTTTATTGGCGCCGTCACCTAACCATGACTCCGCAATATCGCCCAACCCTTTGGATTGTAATCCACCAACAAGGCTTGCAATGTCCATCTTGTCGCCGTCCCCGATAAGGGAATCCATAACGCCGTTAACTGCGCCGCTATTGCCACCGATTTTTTTTAACAACAGGCTTGTTGCAAGACTTTTAATATCCATGTTTAAAACTTTCTATGAGGATGAAACTATAAGGCGGTAAATTACGTATAATTCACCGCCCCCACCTTTGATACGAAAGCTGGCTGTGATTAGCCAGCACAAGATACAGAAAAACTGTAATTTTTTCTGCCAGTGGTTTCGGACCATATTAACCCCTCATTGAGGATCGTCTTGCATAAGGGGGTATGAGCCGCTCTGCTGAGATATCTCCCGAACTTGCCGTCGTGAATGACGTTTTTGAGACCCATAGCGCGCCTCAGACAGGATATAGTCAAACTTACCGTATCTTTACGGCTTTCATTTTCATTCTGTCCTTAGCCATGATCTGTCTGACGTTGATTTTATGCGGCTATGTAATTGTCGGATTTCATGAAAATGATCCACAATTCAGAGCGCTTTGGCCTGCCATTATACTAAGCCTTGGTATGGGGTCTATGGCGCTAATACCTGCTTTAATAGTTGGTATTGCCAGTGCAGGCCGTTTGAAATATAGGCGTAAAATTATACCAGCTTGGCTCGTCACAGCCTTTCTATTACCGTCTTTGGCTCTCTTGATATTTATAGGGTTCCGCCAGGATTTACCGATTTTGTGGAGTGCTTTAGCTATATTCAGCCTTTCCCTTTTTGTACTCTGGGCCTGGATTAATCCCGCAAAAGCCACTTAAAACCAGATAAATCCGCTAATTTTGACCAAAATAGGCTGTTTTCACAGCTCGTTCACGATGATGTGCAGTTCACTTACAGTTTGTTAAATTGAAATTTGGCCCTATTCATACTATATAATAACTATGCACTCGGGGACAGGTGTGAAGATATTGGTTAGATATATAGGAGCAGTCCCAATGAAATTACGTTACTTAACGCTTACTGCCGCGGCCGCAATTTTGTCGGCCTGTGCCACGACAACACCCTATCAACCTGCCTCTAAACCCGGATCGTTTGATGGATTTACCCAAACTTTGATCGAGAATGATCGTGCCCGCGTTTCTTTTGCAGGCAATTCAAGCACGGAGCGCGAAACGGTAGAAAATTACCTCATTTTCCGCGCCGCAGAATTGGCCATAGAACGCGGATATGACCATTTTTCATTTGAAGAACGCGATACGGAAACCAAGACAAGACTATCGAGCACAGGAAGTAGCTTTAATCGCGGCTTTGGCAGCCCATTTGGCTATTCTTTCTATTCGCCTAGATTTGGATGGAGCCGTTTTGGTTCCTTCAGGGGTAGTCGTTTTAGCCGGTTTAACAGCTTTGGAAGATTTAATAACTTCGGACGCTTTAACAGCTTTGGCGGGTTTAATAATTTCAGCGTAAGAGAAATTACGAAATATAGAGCCACAGCTGAAGTGAAGTTCAGACGTGGCATTGGGTCTAGCGCCGATGAAGGTAAAACCTTTAACGCCAGAGAAGTGATTGAAAATCTCGGCCCAACTATTGTCTATCCAGAGGCTGAAGGTGGCAATCAGATTGTTCAGGGTGTCCCAGCTTATCAAGGTAAACCGGTACAGAGCTTACCGACAAACACACCTACGCCGCGACCCGTTGCCAATGAAATCTAAGGCCTGCTGGTTTAGCTAAGCCGTTGTAAGAAAATAAACCCCGCATGCCTATGCGGGGTGTTTTTATGTCCGCTTGCGGCCCCCGCTATTATGTCTATAAGCCCGTATGGCACGTAAACGTAAAGGCGATCCGGTCAGTGGTTGGGTAAATTTTGACAAACCGCTGGGCATGACATCTACCCAGGCCGTGGGGCGTATCCGGCGTTTGCTTAATGCTCAAAAGGTTGGTCATGCTGGTACGCTTGATCCTTTGGCAAACGGGGTTTTGCCGATTGCCTTGGGCGAGGCAACCAAGACCGTTCCTTTTATGATGGAGGCGGTCAAAGCCTATGAGGTGCAAATTGTTTGGGGGCAGGCGCGCGATACATGTGACGCGGAAGGCGAAGTCATTGAAACCTCTGAGGTTCGACCTCAAAGACCGCAAATAGAAGCGGTCTTAGCAGAGTTTACCGGCATTATAGATCAGGTACCGCCGCGATTTTCCGCGATTAAGATTGATGGCAAGCGGGCTTATGATCTGGCGCGTGCGGGCGAAGTCGTCAAAATGAAATCACGGAAAGTCCGTATTGAGAGTATTGAAATTCTAGATACATGTGAAGAAAATGCACGTTTTCGCGTCATCTGCGGCAAGGGGACTTATATACGTTCATTGGCGCGAGATATGGCTAAGGCCTTGGGCACGGTGGGCTATGTCGGGGCTTTGCGCCGCACCCGCGTTGGCGGCTTTGTGGAGGAGACGGTTTTTTCACTGGACGTATTGGAAAATCTACACTATGAGGGCCGCGTTTTAGAAAGTTTGCGTCCTGTCGAGACTGCGCTGGACGACATCCCGGTAATGATCGTGACAGACCAAGATGCAAATGACCTAAAATACGGACGTGCTATTGGTTGTCCGGAAGATTTCGCAAATTCCGAATGGGTTTTAGTGAAAGATGCCAGCAAGGCCTTAGCACTCTGTCAGCCGCGGGACGGGCATTTAGCGCCCAAACGCGTTTTTAATTTGTAATCAATACGGAGAATATGATGTCGATTACACCTAAGCGCAAAGCTGCGTTAATAAATGAATATGCCACGAAACCGGGTGATACCGGTTCTCCAGAAGTTCAAGTCGCTATCCTAACAGAACGGATTGTCAATTTGACGGAGCATTTCAAAACTAATCATAAAGATAATCACAGCAGACGTGGATTACTTGCCATGGTGACACAGCGTCGCCGCTTGCTGGACTATCTTAAAAAGAAGGATGAGGGTCGTTATAAGACACTTATCGAAAAGCTCGGACTGCGCCGCTAGGGGCCGTTTGATTAAAACCAAGGGCTGCCATGGGGGCAGCCTTTTGCGCATTTAGCGCATGGGCATATGTGATGCCCGACAGCAATGATATCCATTGCTTTATACGTATGTTGATAGAAAGAAATTGTACGATATGTTTGATAAACACACTATAGAACTAGATTGGGCAGGACGCCCGCTTATCATTGAAACCGGCGGCATGGCCCGTCAGGCAGATGGGGCCGTGCTATGTAGCTACGGCGAAACAAAATTACTTGCCACTGTTTGTGGTGCACATTCCCAAAAACCCGGCATGGATTTTTTCCCTCTGACGGTAAATTACATGGAAAAGTTTTACGCTGCTGGTAAAATTCCGGGCGGTTATTTTAAACGTGAAGGCCGCCCAACAGAGCGCGAAACTCTTATCTCTCGCTTAACTGACCGGCCTATACGTCCGCTCTTTCCAAAGGGGTATAAGAACGAAGTTCAGATCGTGATTACGGTCTTACAACATGACGGTGAAAACGAGCCCGATATTATTGGTATGATTGGCGCATCTGCGGCTTTAGCGATTTCTGGCTTGCCATTTATGGGCCCGATTGCTGCTGCGCGCGTCGGACTTATTGACGGCGATTACGTCCTTAACCCAACGCTTTCTGAGCTGGAAGATAGCGAGCTTGATCTGGTTGTGGCTGGAACGAAAGACGCTGTGATGATGGTGGAATCAGAAGCCAAGGAACTGACTGAGGAGCAAATGCTCGGCGCGGTTATGTACGCCCATGAGAGCTGTCAGGATGTGATCGAGGCAATTAAGAAACTCGCCAAGAAAGCGGCCAAGCCTGCGCGTGAGTTTGAAACGCCGGATTATTCAGTCGAGAAAAAGCTCGTTGCCAAGGCAGCCGAAAAAGGCATTAAAGCAGCTTATAAGAAAACCGATAAGATGGAGCGCCAGACACTCTTGCGCGAAGCTAAAGACGCTGCCTGGGCATCACTCGGTTCTTCTGAGGAAAATCCTGACGGCATGTCATCAGGCGTGTTTGGTGATTGCTTTAAAGCGATTGAGTCACAAACTGTGCGCTCATCTGTTATCAAAACCGGCAAGCGGATTGATGGACGTAAACTTGACCAAGTTCGCCCGATTGTTTCAGAAGCTGGCCCGCTACCACGTACGCATGGCTCTGCTCTTTTTACGCGCGGTGAAACTCAAGCGCTCTGTGTGGCTACACTGGGCACATCAGATGATGAGCAATATGTCGATCAGCTAACAGGCACGATTAAGAACAAGTTCTTGCTTCACTATAATTTCCCACCTTATTCCGTGGGTGAATGTGGCCGTATGGGCGGAACATCACGTCGTGAAACAGGGCATGGTAAACTCGCATGGCGCGCCCTTCAGGCAGTTCTGCCAAGTGCTGAGGATTTTCCTTATACCATCCGTCTTGTCTCTGAAATTATGGAATCAAACGGGTCGTCTTCTATGGCGACAGTGTGTGGCTGCTCTCTGGCTATGATGGATGCGGGTGTGCCGATTAAGCGCCCCGTTTCAGGTATTGCTATGGGTCTTATCAAGGATAAGGAAGGCGTTGCCGTCTTAAGTGATATTCTGGGTGATGAGGATCATCTCGGCGATATGGACTTTAAAGTCGCGGGGACCTCGGAAGGTATCACATCCTTGCAGATGGATATTAAAATCGCAGGTATTACCGAAGACATTATGACAACGGCGCTAGAGCAAGCCAATGCGGGTCGTCTGCATATTCTCGGCGAAATGAATAAGGCCTTGGAAGAATCTCGCGACGAAGTGGGTGAATTTGCCCCGCGTATTGAAACGATGAAAATTCCGGTTGATAAAATCCGCGATGTTATCGGAACAGGCGGTAAGGTCATTCGCGAAATCGTCGACACAACAGGTGCGCGCGTTTCCGTTGAAGATGACGGTACGATCAAAATCGCCAGCACAGATAAAGCCTCTATCACGGCGGCAAAAGACTGGATCCATAGCCTCACAGCCGAACCCGAAGTCGGCGTGATCTATAAAGGTAAGGTTGTCAAAGTTGTAGATTTTGGTGCTTTTGTGAACTTCTTTGGCAAGAAGGACGGTCTCGTCCATGTCAGCCAGATAGCGCAAGAGCGGGTCAATCACCCGTCTGATTATCTCAAAGAGGGCCAAGAGGTTTATGTCAAGCTGATGGGCTTTGATGATCGCGGCAAGGTTAGACTGAACATGAAATATGTTAATCAGGAAACGGGCGAAGAACTGCCCCGCGAGCCACGTGAAGACAAGAAAGACGACAAAAAGGGTGATGATAAAAAATCGCGCAAGAGAAAGCCGCGTCGTCGTCGCAGAAAGTCGGAAGAAGAAGAGTAGAGCGCGAAAGCAAGTCTACTGTTCGATCCGATTTGAGATCATAAAAAAGCCCGGTCAAATGACCGGGCTTTTCTTTTAAATTGTGTGCGTTCTACTTGTAAACGCTCTCTTTGCCAAAATGCTTGGCGAGCATGTAATAGACAACTGCACGATACTTCATGCGCTCTGTATATTTTTCCATGACAGACGCGATAGCTTTATCAAGATCTGGTCCGTCTGGCAGGCCGAGCTTCTTGATCAAGAAGTTGTTTTTAACAGTTTCCAATTCGCTTTTATCTGTACCGGCAACAGTCGATGCATCCCGGTTATAAATAGATGGTCCGCAACCGATTGTCACTTTACGTAGAAAGTCCATATCTGGTGTCATGCCGAGCTTTGTCTTCATTTGGTCAGCATATTTTTCGATTAATTCATCGCGTTTACTCATTATCTACTCCTTTTGTAATTTCGGGTAAGCTTATCTCCCCCATAGACAGCCGTCCCTCAATTTGAGAGAATGTTTAAATTGAGGGTCGTCATGCTAAAATTATTAAGGCTTGCGCTTATAAAACCAAGCGATTTTTACCGTTGAAAGCACCTATAACGCGAAAAATGTCCTCAATTATGTGATAAATTACAGTTTGAGACGGGATTATGAAGATATTTGTTCTAACAGGCGCGGGGATATCGGCAGAAAGCGGTATAAATACGTTTCGGGCTGCAGATGGTCTCTGGGAAAATCACCGCATAGAGGAAGTGGCCACCCCGCAAGGCTATGCGCGTGATCCGGCACTGGTACATAGTTTTTATAATGCCCGCCGCGCAGCCCTTAAAACTGTAGACCCCAATCCGGCTCATATGGCTTTGGGGCGCTTGCAGACCGCTTTGGCTCTCAAGGGAGGTGGTCTTACGCTTGTGACACAGAACGTAGACGATTTGCATGAGCGCGGAGGCGCAAAACATGTTGTGCATATGCACGGGGAGCTCAATTCGGTGTTTTGTACGGATTGCAATCATAAATGGGAGTGGCGCGAAGACCTCACCCCGCAATCAATATGTCCAGCTTGTCAAAGCGCTGCTACGTCCCGCCCAGACATCGTCTGGTTTGGAGAAATGCCCTATTTTATGGAGGATATAGAGCGCGCTTTGCGGGCCTGTGACCTCTTTGTCTCGATCGGGACAAGCGGGGCGGTTTATCCGGCGGCGGGCTTTGTGAGTATGGCGCGTAATATGGGCAAAGAGACGTTGGAAATAAATCTTGAGCGCTCAGAGGGTTCGCACCTCTTTGATGAAACCCGCTTGGGTAAAGCCGGAACCCTTGTGCCCGCTTGGGTCGACAGCCTGATATAATGTTCCCAGATGCGTTCATAGTGCGGAATTTGATGCTTGCACTTAAATAGGCTAGGCCACACCCATGCCAGATTTCCATATCTATATTGATGCAGATGCCTGCCCTGTACGCGAAGAATGTTACAAAGTGGCAGAGCGTCACACTGTGCCTGTAAGCGTGGTTTCAAATAATTTTTTGCGCGTGCCGCGACACCCTTTGTTTAAGGCTATTATCGTGTCTGATGGTTTTGATGCCGCGGATGATTATATCGCGGAGCGCGCCGATAGAGACAGTGTTGTGATCACATCGGATATTTTGCTGGCCGAGCGCTGTTTAAAAAATGAGGCCCGCGTGATTAAGCCTAACGGCAAATTATTCACCAAGGACAATATTGGCGGGGCTTTAGCGACCCGCGCAATAATGGCGGATTTGCGCGACGGGGCAGAACAGCCTAATTTTGGCGGCCCGCCCCCCTTTAGCGCCCGCGACAGATCAGACTTTTTACAAAGCCTGCATATTGTCTTGGAGAAAATGAAGCGGGGATAGGAAAGCGCATAGTTTCAAATGTGTAGAAAAGTGTGATATCTAAGATTCATAAATAGAAGTTGAGGGGAAAATATGAATCTGCTTACTGCCACACGTAATAGTTTGAAAAAGACATTCGATTTTAGAACCCGTTCGCGAAGATCAGAATTTTGGGGATTTGCGCTCTCCGCATTTTTGATTTGTTTCTTTATGGGGTTTTTTGATAAAATTTTTTTCGATGCCACTTGGCCATTTAAGCAAACACTCCATTTTAAAGAGGGCGAAATTGTCGGCAGAAGCTATTCATTTGGGACAAATTATGGCCCCATAAGTAATGCTTTCGGGTTTATTTTTTAATACCCTTTATAGCCGCGGCAGTGCGCAGGTTACATGATATTGGCCGTTCAGGATGGTTTCTTATTTTACCATTTATTGCATTTATGCCTGCCTATGTTTCTATCATGCGTAGCAATAGCCTATCCCCTATTGTTAGTCTATCCCCTATTGTTTCATGGTCAATATTAGCCGTGTTTGCTTTGATATTTTTCATAATCTTCCTTCTATTTAGAGATAGTCGAGAGGGTGAGAATAAATATGGCCCGAGTGAGAAATATCCAAACGTAGTCGTGAATCCGCTCATAGACTAAAGCGCGATTAAGATTGGTTCCGTTTGACAAGCCTAATCCTGCCCGCTATACGCCCCCAAATCCGCGCAAAACTATTGTGCGCTCCGAGCTGTGCGACACCCTCATATAAGGGACGATGCAGACGGGGTCCTCTGATCGGCGTTATCGCTCATCGGAGCCAAAAAGCATTGTGTGGACAAATATTCGATCTGTGGGATCGCATAGAGTGAAAAGTCGGGACCATATGTTCTGGAAACGAAAGTGGAGTGATATTTGTTTGAAGCCTTAGGGGATAAGCTAAGCGGTGTTTTTGACAATCTGACAGGCCGAGGGGCACTCTCGGAAAAAGACGTCACTGCCGCCATGCGCGAAATTCGCGTCGCTTTACTCGAGGCGGATGTCGCTTTGCCTGTCGTTAAGACTTTTATTGACAAGATTAAATCTGAAGCCGTCGGCGAAAAAGTTATAAAGTCTATCAAGCCCGGCCAGCAGATAATAAAGATCGTCCATGACGGTCTTGTGGATATGCTCGGCGGGACGCTCTCGGATGACGAGGCCGATAAGGAATTGGCTGCGCGCGCCTCAGAGCTTAATCTGTCAGGTCGTCCGCCTGTCGCTATTCTTATGGCCGGATTGCAAGGCTCGGGTAAGACGACAACTTCTGGTAAGATCGCTAAATTCCTAAAAGAACGTGGCAAGAAGAAAGTGCTTCTGGCCTCGCTGGATACCAATCGTCCTGCCGCGATGGAACAACTTGGTATTCTGGCGGAACAGGCCGGTGTCGGATTCCTGCCGATAGTTAAAGGCGAGAACGCGGTCACAATTGCCAAACGGGCAATGGATCACGGCGCGAAGGGCGGCTTTGATGTTGTCTTTCTTGATACGGCGGGCCGGACAACGATTGACGATGTGCTCATGGCCGAAGTGGCCGAAATCGCAGAACTGGCACAGCCGATTGAAACCTTATTGGTCGCCGATAGCTTAACGGGTCAAGACGCGGTTGAAACCGCCCAGCGTTTTCATGCTCAATTACCTCTAACCGGACTTGTGCTTACCCGTATTGACGGGGACGGGCGCGGCGGCGCAGCCCTGTCTATGCGCGCCGTGACAGGCTTGCCGATTAAATTTTTAGGCACGGGCGAAAAACTGGACGGCTTGGAGGCTTTTGACGCCGAACGTCTTGCGGGCCGTATTCTTGGGCAAGGCGATATTGTCTCACTCGTCGAGAAAGCCTCTCAGGTTCTTGATCAGAAAGAAGCCGAACGCGTTGCCAAAAAAATGCAAAAGGGCACGTTTGATCTGGATGATCTGGGCAAGCAATTAGGCCAAATGCAAAAAATGGGCGGTATGGGCGGCCTGATGAAAATGATGCCCGGCATGGGTAAGATGAAAAAGCAGCTTGATGCGGCAGGTGGTCTGGATGACAGGCTCTTAAAGCAGCAACAGGCGATTATCCTCTCCATGACCCCGGAAGAGCGTAAAAAACCAGCCTTGTTAAAAGCCTCGCGAAAGAAGCGCATTGCAGCAGGTTCGGGCATGTCGGTTCAAGAGGTCAATAAACTTTTGAAAATGCACCGACAAATGTCTGACATGATGAAGAAAATGGGCAAGGGCGGAATGGCCAATATGATGGCGCAAATGGGGGGCATGCCCGGCATGCCGAAAATGCCCGGCGGTATGGGGGGCAAAAATATGCCCAATCCAGCAGATATGGACCCAGCCGAGCTTGAAGAATTAGCCAAGAAAATGGGCATGTCAGGTGGCATGCCAAAACTTCCAGGTCTGGGCGGGAGCAAACTCCCCGGACTAGGGGGTGGCTTACCCGGTCTTGGTGGTAAAGGTTTGGGCGAGAAATCGCCTTTTGGAAAAAAGAAATAATCAGATTGCTAAGTTAAAAGGAATATACTCATGGCACTCAAAATCAGACTGGCCCGTCACGGGACAAAAAAACGCCCTTACTACCGTATTGTCGTCGCAGATAGCCGCGCTCCGCGCGATGGTCGCTTTATCGACCGTGTTGGGGCTTATAACCCCATGCTGCCAAAAGACAGCGAAGAGCGCGTGAAGCTCGACGTTGAAAAATGTAAAGATTGGCTCTCCAAGGGCGCACGTCCAACTGACCGTGTGGCTCGCTTCCTCGGGGCGGCTGGCCTGTGGGAATGGAAAGCCGGCAATAATCCAAATAAAGGTAAGCCGGGTGCCAAAGCCCAGCAGCTTATATTGGATAAGCAAGAAAAAGAAGAAGCGCGTAAGGCGGCTGAGGCGGAAGCTAAGGAAGCGGCCAAAGCTGCTGCGGCGGCAGCAGCGAAAGAGGCTGAAGCAGCTCCTGCTGAGGAAGCACCAGCTGAAGAGGCCCCCGTTGCAGACGCACCAGCTGAGGAAACTCCTGCGGCAGAAGCGCCTGCAGAAGAAGCACCCGCTGAAGAGGCTCCAAAGTCAGAAGAAGAGTAATCCTTCTTAGGGCTAAAGCCTGACATAATATGATTTAAACCCCGCACGCTTTGCGGGGTTTTTTTATTTTGGAATTTTCAGCGCAGAGCTCATACAGGGACCTCATACGGAAGCCTCATACTGGTGGGGCTTCACACATGAGCCTCATATTGGGGCTTCGCTTTGAGGCGGTGGTTTATCGCGCGCGCCTAAAGCTTGATAAGTGACCCCGATCAGGACAATCGCGCCGCCAATAAGCGTTGTCAGACTCGGGACCTCTTTGACAAATATCCACACCCAAATCGGGCTTAGGACAACTTCAAGCAAAGCCAGTATTGAGACTTGCGCGGCAGGTACATGTTGTGCGCCCGTCATCACAAGCACTGTTCCTAAGCCGACTTGGAAAATCCCTAATCCCAGACAAATTAACAAATCTTTCTGGGTCAGAATAAAACTCTCCATTAAGGGGAGCATTAAAATAAGGGTCATTACGGCATTTAGCGTGCAGATCAGGATGATATTGGCGGTGGGCAATGTGCGTATGGTGACAATCGCACCTGCATAACAAATCGCCATCATACAGGCGAGCACCATGCCAAAAACGCCTTCGCCGTTTATATTCGTGCCAAAAATAACGCATACACCGATTAAGGCTATGAGCATGGCAAGTCCTGTGCGCTTATCGATTTTTTCTTTCAGAAACAGCCATGCCAAGACGGCGGCAAATAAAGGTGTCAGCGAGATGAAAAAGACGGCATTGGCAATGAGCGTATATTGAAATGACATGATGAGTAAAAAACCCGACATTGTCATGGCAAAGGCGGCCAACCACCCACGCCAGCTCAAACCCCTAAATGCAGCCTTGTAAGAATTTTTGCTTGTTATCAGAAAAATAAAGGTAAAAAAGATGGCTTGCGAGACAGCGCGGTAAAAGGCGATTTGAGGCCCGGTGGCCCCGTCCAGATTTCTGTCCCCTATGCCGAGAAGGGATAACATTACCCCGCCCAGTATTACCATAAAAACGGAGCGGCTATAATTTGACTGTGCCACGCGTAATACCCTTATCTATTTCGCTATGAACGCCACATTTTGCGGTCTTTGACAAGAGGAATTTAAAAAAGGGAAGGACAGCAGGACCAAGAGGGGAAGATCCTGCTGTCGGGAATACAGAAAAAGGGGGAAACTGCATTCGTGTGTCTCGCTTCCGCGTCGACATCTGCATAAGAACCCAATGCGGGCGATTGTACAATAAAACTGTTTGTGAACACTGCGTGATGAAATGAACTTGTGTTCACATTCTCATTTCTTAGCGCATATCTTTGGCGTAGAAATCAATGAGTTTTGTATAAGCCCGCGGGAACAGACGCTGGGCTAAGGACATGATTTTTGCATCAGTGCCTACCACGATACGCTTATTGCCTTTGGCGGCTCCGGTTAAAATAATTTCGGCGGCTTTCTTTGGGGAGGTGAGGGCTTTTTTATCAAATTCGGCATCAAGTTCTTGGCGAGATTTATCCGGTTGATTATTGTGATCCAGCTCTGCATTGCGCGCAATATTAGTGGCAACCCCGCCCGGATGTACGCAGCAAACCGAGACACCTGTGCCTTGCAATTCTTGACTGAGAGCTTCTGAGAAACCTCTTACGGCAAATTTGGAGGCGCAATATTGTGTTTGTCCGGGAAAGCCTATCAGGCCAAAAACACTGGAGATATTCACAAGTGTCCCGCGGGTTTTAAGAAGTCCGTCAATAAAGGCTTTGCTCATACGCACCACGCCCCAATAATTTATATCAATAACTTTTTCCATAGAGCTAAGCGGTGTATGAATAAAATCTCCGACACGCGCGACCCCGGCCACATTGAAAACATAATCCGGCGCGCCAAGGCTGGCTTTGACCTTCTGGGCATAGCTTGCAATGTCCTCGCCTTGGGAAATGTCCAATTGGTCTATCATGATACGATTAGATGTTTGTAGATCGGCCAGTTTTACCGTTTCTGCCAGCCCTTCCTCATTTATATCGCTAAGGGCGAGAACTGCCCCCGATTTTGCCAATTCCAAAGTCAGGGCGCGCCCAATACCGGAAGCCGCGCCTGTAATCACACAAATCTTACCCTTAAAGGCTTTTGTAAAATCTACCATGTGGTCCTAACTAGCCATCTATTGACATGGCCAATATGCGACTGAGTGTTGTAAAGTCATGTCCCGTCTCGTCATGCCAGCTATTAAAGGCGTTTTGTACTGCCAGCTTGGCACGTTTTGACGTGGCGGGTTTGTCAATAATGTCGGCGTGAATAAGGGCTGCTGTCACATCTTTGGAGAGGATAAAACTGGGCACACCTGAAAAGCGCAAGGCATAACAGGCCGTATTAGGGCCAAGATGTGAGCCGTTTTTCTGCAAATATTCCAACAGGCCTATGAAATTTTCTCGCGGCCAGTAGCGGATGAATTTATCGGCACTGCCTGCTTCTTCCGACATTTTTTGGATCATGGCCGCATTGGGCGCAACGGTTTTGATTTTTACGGGATTGCGCACGATTCGCTTATCTGTGGTCAGTTTTTCCATATCGTCAAGATCAATACGGGCGCAACGCGCTATATTAAATTTCCAGAAAACCTCTTCAAATCCGGCCCATTTCGCTTCTATGACCTTCCAGCTAAATCCGGCCTGAAATACACGTTTGGTAAATTCTGCCAACCATCTTTCATCGGATTTTGGCGCGCTATCATGCTGCATTTGCCCGGAAGAAATTTTGGACATGAGCATGTCTTCGCCGCCGTGGCGATACGCAGCGCGGTGTAAAACTGTCCTAAATGTCTCCAAATGGTTTCTCCCGCATAAGCATCCATACTCTTATAGATCTAATCTTGGAGCAGCTTTTCGACCAAATCAAGGGCTTGGGGGCTATCCCAATCGGCTTCACCGGGCAAACGGGCAATTTCTCTACCGGATTTATTGTAAAAAACACTTAGGGGCAGTCCGGGGACTTCAAGCCGCGTGGGCAAGTCAAAGCTCGCATCATGAAAAGCTGTGAGATTATCAATGTCATGTTTTTTAAACCAGTTCGCCGCATCTTGGGCTGTCCAGTCAAGGCTGATAGTGACGACTTGAAAATCCTGACCGCCCTTGAGCTTTTGTAATTCTGATAAGGTGGGCATTTCCGCCAGACAAGGCGCGCACCATGTCGCCCAGACATTAAGTAATATGACTTGTCCCTTATAATCGGATAGTTTCATCTCTTGGCCATCATCGGTTTGAAAGCTCAATTGGGGCTGCGCTGGCGGTTTTTGTAAAATCGTCAAACGCTTTAAACTCTGTTTAGCAAATTGATCTAAACCCGTTTTAGGGCTTTCACAGGCTTGAAAAAGGACTATTAAGACGGCCATTAGGCCGATAAGGCACATCAAACGAATGGCGTTTGATAATGTAAAGAAAGACGCTTTGGACATGGCAAATACTCATAAGGCAAAATCGGGTTCTCGCAAAGCTCGGAAACCTCGTGCGACAAAAAGCGGCCAAAAAATGTGGGGTGGGCGCTTTAGCCGCTCACCAGATGCCCTCATGCAGGCCATTAATGTCTCCATAGATTTTGACAAGCGTTTGGCTGATCAAGATATTCGCGGCTCTTTGGCCCATTCTGCCATGCTGGCGGAAAAGGGGATTATCACCAAAAAGGATATGCGCGCCATCCATAAAGGCCTCAAGGCAATAGCAAAGGAAATTAAAGCTGGCACATTTCCCTGGTCGCGCGAGCTCGAAGATATCCATCTGAATATCGAGGCCCGCTTGCGTGAAAATATTGGCGATGCGGCGGCGCGCTTGCATACGGGACGCTCACGTAATGATCAGGTCGCGACTGATTTTCGTCTCTGGTTGCGGGACTATCTGGACCAGTTCGACGTGCAGCTAGAAAGCCTTATGAAGGCTTTGCTAAAACAAGCCGCCAAGCATAGCGAGACGATTATGCCGGGCTTTACCCATCTCCAAAATGCGCAGCCTGTCACTTTTGGACATCATATGCTGGCCTATCTGGAAATGTTTTCCCGCGACCGGTCGCGTTTTCGCGACGCGCGCGCCCGCATGAATGAAAGCCCGCTCGGCGCGGCCGCCCTTGCAGGGACGCCTTATCCGATTGACCGTAAGATGACAGCCAAAGCGCTTGAGTTTTCACGTCCTATGGCCAATTCATTAGATGCGGTTTCAGCGCGGGACTTCGCGCTTGAGGCTCTATCCTGCGCCAGCATATGCGCGACCCATCTCTCCCGCCTATCTGAGGAGATCGTGATTTGGACATCCGCCCAGTTTCAATTTGTCAGCCTCAGTGATGCTTTCACGACGGGCAGTTCGATCATGCCGCAAAAACGCAATCCCGACGCCGCAGAACTTGTGCGCGCCAAGGTTGGCCGTATTAGCGGTGCGCTCACCAGTCTTACCATTGTCATGAAAGGCCTGCCTTTAGCTTATTCCAAAGACATGCAGGAAGACAAGGAACCTGTTTTTGATGCTTTTGAGGCGCTTGATGTCGGCCTTGCGGCTATGACAGGCATGGTGGCGGATATGACGCCGAATAAAGACCGCCTGCTTGAAGCGGCGGGGGCAGCTTATTCCACCGCCACGGATTTGGCCGATTGGCTTGTGCGCAAATTAAATATGCCGTTTCGCGACGCCCATCATGTGACGGGGACAATTGTAGCTTTGGCAGAGAAAAAAGGTCTTATGTTGGCCGAGCTTGCGCTTGCTGACATGCAGTCTGTCGAGCCTAAAATCACCAAAGATGTTTATTCCGTTCTGACACCATTGGCTTCGGCCAAGTCCCGTATAAGTTACGGCGGTACCGCCCCGCGCGAAGTCAAGAAGCAGGTTAAACGCTGGCAGAAAAGTCTGGGTGTTTAAAAGTTCTGGGTGTTTAAAAAGTCTGGGTGTTTAAGACGAAGATAAAGTTTTTAGGCGATCCGCTAACTCTGTCATAATGAAAGCACGCTTGGCGTCTGAAAAACGTGTCCACATGGCAATTTCTTCGCGGGAGCGCCCACAGCCTTTGCATAAGGCACTTGCCAAATCCATTTCACATATAAGTTTACAAGGTGAACTGATTGTTGGCGTTTGCGAGAGCATGCGGGTGTTTTTTATCCCGCCTCAGGGGCGTGTTGCGCAATAGCCTGAACAGGTTTTTGCGGCCCGCGCGGCTTACCTATGCCGAAACGCTTCATTGTTTTAATGCTCGGCACAGGTGAGAGCTTATAACCCCCGCCTTTAATTTCAATCCGGTCAACTTTTTGCGCAATCAAATCTTTAGCCGAGAAGACATGGCCTTGATTGTAAAAATCGGTATGGATATCAAAAGCCGTGTCACCAATATAGGCCGTAACAAGCGAAGGCGTGCTTGTGTCCTCATATTTTATATGCAGGTAATCCGTATCCGGCATGAAGGCGCGTAAGGCCCCCGGTACCATTTTTTTATATTGGGTTTTGCCGTCTTTTATACCGCGCTTTAGCTCAGCAATATCATGATGGCCGGACTTGTTTTTAAAATACGGTGTGAGGCCCATCTCGAAATAGAGGCTCTCATCATCCTCAGAAAGTCCGATACGGGCTTTATCGTCAATACAAATATCTGATTTAGCGGAGGACAGCTCGATCTTTTCGACAAAATCAGGCACGCTGCCGTCAGGTAGAATTGTGAAATCTACCGTGCCCAGCGGGGCTGCGATGAGCTCAGCATCAGTTTTGACAAATTTAGTGTTAGGCGGTGTTTTGAGGTAATACCGATCTGGTAGATTACCGCCGTCATAAATCAAAAAGCGCGGAGACACGACAATCTCTACCACGTCTTTATCCTCGGGATTAATTGTGGCCAATTGCGCCATTGTTTTCACAGCATGTTTTGCTGGAAAGCAATAGGTCTCGCCGCGCACACCGTCTTGACGCTCAAAATCATTAGCGTAGCTGGGGAGGGCTTGACCGGCAGTTAGAATAATCAGGCTTGTAAATATGGGGCGTAATTTAAGCATGGAGGCATTTTTCATAGCTTGCATAATTTTTCCAATGACAATTCAGTCATAATTCAGTGTTTTTACACATTGGGGTCTTATCAGTTAAGTCTTAATCAGGCTTGAATGTATTCAGACTCGACCAATCGGGATTAACGCAGTACAAGGCTGTAACGATTTGGAGTAATATTATGAGCCGCAAACCCTATATATCTATACGCGTTATATCGAGTTTGATCTTGGGTGCGAGTTTTCTTAGTGCGTGCGGGATTAAGGGCGAGCTTAAACGCCCGGAACCGATCTTTGATAAATCGGCGAATATAACGGCTCCGAACCAATAATTATAAGCTGAATTGATAAATTTTCCGGATGAACTTTGTGTTTGCCGTGAAATCTTTTAAGGCAAAATCATGCGACATTTTGAATATAGAGACGGTGAAATATACGCCGAAGATGTGCCTTTACGCAAAATTGCACAAGAGATAGGAACGCCCTGCTATATCTACTCCACGGCGACATTTAAACGCCATTATGAAGTGTTCTCAAACAGTTTTTCAGATGTGAAATCATTGGTCGCTTACTCGGTGAAGGCCAATTCAAACATTGCCGTTTTGGCGACATTGGCCAAGCTGGGTGCGGGCGCGGATGTCGTTAGCGGGGGAGAGCTGGCGCGGGCTTTGATTGCAGGTATTCCGGCCCGTAAAATTGTCTTTTCCGGCGTCGGTAAAACCCGTCAGGAAATGAGCGAGGCGCTGAGCGCGGGTATTCGCGTATTTAATGTTGAAAGCCTGCCGGAGCTATATGTGCTTAATCAACAGGCCCTCGATATGGGTCTTGTCGCCCCGATTGCCTTTCGCGTGAACCCGGATGTCACAGCAGGCGGACACGAAAAAATTTCGACAGGGAAAAAAGAAAATAAGTTCGGTATAGCTTGGTCAAAAGCCGAGGCGGCTTATGCAGAAGCCGCCAAATTAGAGGGTATTAAAATTGTCGGTGTCGATGTGCATATCGGCAGCCAGATTGCGAGCTTGGAGCCCTTTGAGCGCGCCATTGCAAAAGTTGGCGGCCTGATAGAAAGGCTGCGTAAGGCTGGTCATAAGATTGTCAGCTTTGATGTTGGTGGCGGGCTGGGTATTCCGTATGGCAATAACACCCCCGCCCCGCCGACCCCGTCTGATTACGGGGCTATGGTCAAGCGCCTGACGCGGGATATGGATATCGAATTGATCTTTGAACCGGGTCGGATGATTTCGGGTAATTCAGGGGTTCTGCTTTCTAAGGTCGTATATGTTAAAACAGGTGAAGACCGTAAATTTTTAATCGTAGACTCAGCGATGAATGATTTGATCCGTCCCGCCCTTTATGATGCCTATCACGAAATTGAACCGGTCAAAGCACCGGGCGGAGATTATAAAGAAGAGATATATGATGTTGTCGGGCCGATATGTGAAAGCGGGGACACATTTACGAAATCTCGCGCTTTGCCGGAAATGCGCGCGGGCGATCTGATTGTCATGCATTCGGCAGGGGCTTACGGCGCGGCGCAATCCAGCCAGTATAATACGCGTCCGCTTGTGCCAGAAGTCTTGGTTAAAGGGAACAGATATGAGGTCATTCGCGCAAGACCGTCAATTGAAGATATGCTAAAAATGGAGAAACTGCCGGACTGGCTGTAAATTTCTCAAAATTAACGAGATTTTCCAAAAATCTGGCGTATAAAGACCTATGCAAGATGAGGCCATGACAGATCCGGTTGTGCAAACGGCCAAGCGACTGACCCGCCGCGCCCATTTCCACCTTTACTGGGAGACTTATGCCCCTGTTTTGGCAGGCGCAGCTTTGGCTTTATCTATATTCCTGATGGCCAGTTTTGGCGGGGTCTGGGAAATTATTGGAGACCCGTGGCGGGGAATAGCTTTATTTATCGTGCTGTTTTTATGTGCGCGGGCAGCTTGGACGGCCTATAAAATCCCACGCCCCAGCATATCGGCTGCGCGTAGGCGTGTTGAAAATGATTCAGGTCAGTTACATCGCCCTTTAGATACTATAGCCGATCATCCAGCCAATGGCGGGGAACGACTATGGGATAGTCATGTCTCGAATGCGAACGAAAGTGTATTGAGTTTACAATATTCAAAATTACGCTCTGTGATTGCCCCGAAAGATAAGTATTTTATGCGCTTTATCGCGCCTATCTCGCTCATTTTGGCGATGATGGTCGGGGCGGGGTATAATTTCGAGAGATTGCGTCGCTCTTTTGTGCCGGTTTGGCAAAGCGGAATTTTAGGTCAGGATGTGCGGCTTGAAGCCTGGATTGATCCGCCGGATTATACGGGACGTCCGCCGATCTATTTTAAGGATGGCCGTCATGTCGAAATTCCGGCTGGCTCTGAACTGGTGGCGCGGATTTACGGGGCGAAGTCAGCCCCGCGGCCAAAATTAGTCACAAAGTCAGGCCAGACAAAATTTTTAAAACTTGGTCGTCTGGACCCAATAACTTTTGAAACGCGGACTGTTTTGAATAAAAGCGCAAAGGTGCATTGGCGCATCATCAATAAGACACGCTCATGGAAGCTGGATGTTGTAGAGGATCAACCGCCTGTCATAGACATAACCTCAACACCTGAGGCGGATAAGCGTGATAGGCTGAAATTTTCCTATAGTCTGGAAGATGATTACGGGGTTGAAGCTTTGGAGTTGCAAATGCGCAAGCTCTCGGTTTCAGAGATTGCGGATGGAGATGAGGGGCAAGACGACACTATAGTGCCCGTAATTTTACCCGGCGCATCCGTGAAAAGACTAGAAGATCGCGAAGCCCTTCTGGACCTTACCAAGCATGAATGGGCTGGACAAAAAGTCTCGGCGGTTTTAATTGCGCGCGACGGTGCGGGTCAGATCGCAAGCTCGGAACGGGTTTATTTTACCGTCCCAGATAAAATTTTCATTGAACCTTTGGCTAAGGCTGTCATTGAAAATCGACGTTTGTTTTTACAGGGCCAAGCAGAATATACCCCTTATAAACCACTTAGCCGTAAAGCGCTTCAAGACCAGCCTTTATATGATACTTATGAGCCACATGCCCGACTTGAGCGCGCCCCCGAGCAGGTACAAAGAGCAGCACTGCTACTTGAGGCTCTCACAGATAAGCCTGTCACTATATATCAAGACCCTGTTCTGTATATGGGTTTGCGGCATGTCTTGGAAACGACACGATTTGCACACGGACAAGAAAGCCTAGAGAATATACCCGCCCAATTATGGACTATGGCCTTACGCGCTGAATTTGGCTTATTAGGATCGGCTTTAGAGGCTATGCAGGCAGCAGAAAATAGCTTGCGCGAAGGTATCGCCAGACGTGCCCCCCAGCGCGAGATAGATACATTATTTGACCGTTATAATGAGGCGGTTGACCGCTATATGGAAGAGCTGCGCAAAAAGGCCGTAGAAGCTGGTAATATAGCCGAGGAAGGCGGCGGCGGGGACGGCCGGAATACCGACCAGATTGAAGAGCTCCTCGCGGCGATTGAAGAAGCCAACCGTATTGGCGATGTTGACGGCGCAAGGCGGGCCTTGGCGCAATTGGCGGCCCTTCTTGAAAACATGCAAATCCAGCTGTCTGCGGGGCAAGGTCAGGGTGAAGGCGAGAGCATGCCCGGGGAGATGTCCGAAGAATTACGGGAGGCTTTGGAAGAAATGGCCGATCTGTTAGGCGAGCAAAGAGAGCTTAAAGACGAAACAGAGCGCTCAGAAAAACAGGCTGAAAGTGAAGATCAACAATCTGGCCAAGATCAGTCATCAGGCCAAGATCAATCCTCCAGAAACGGTCAATCCGCCTCACCCGGCCAAGAGGCTCTCACGACAGAAGAATTAGCTGAACAGCAAAAACTACTTGAAGAGGGTCTGAGCGCCCTAAACAAGATTTTGGAAGAGGGCGGCGTTGGCGATGAAGGTGACCAACTGGCACAAGAAGACGGTTCTGGCTTGGGGCAAGAAGACGAAGACGGCACAGGCGGCTCTCAAGAGGGTGATGAAGAGAGTGGTAATGGAGGCGGTAAATCCGCACAAGAGGCTTTGGCGGATGCGGCACGGGCGATGCTTGGTTCTCGCGAGGCTTTGAGTGCTGAAGATCTGGCGGAGGCTGGGCGTGCTCAAGAGGACGCCATTCAGGCGTTACGCGAAGCCGGAAAGTCACTCTCGCGCGCCGTTAAAAGTCAGCAACGTGCTGAAAATGACGGTGAAGATGAAGGCAAAGATTCTAATCCTTTGGGCCAAGCTAATGGTATTGAGGACGAAAATGCAGAGGCTGATGTGGACGGTTTGGATAATGCGACCCGCTCGCGTGAATTACTTGAAGAGCTAAGACGTCGGGCTTCTGAGCAAGAGCGTGAGCAAAGCGAACGTGAATATTTAGAGCGTTTGTTAAAGCGTTTCTAATTTATTCGTTTACAGCCTTTTTATCACCATCAGAGGTAAATCCGATTTGTGTCGGAACATTTGTAATCTGGTCCGCAATCGTATCATTTGTAAATCTATAAGTCAGATTAACCGCATCTAGCGGTGGATTGGGAAAATGGGTGACATATTCCGCGCGCTTGTTCTTTTCAAGCTGGCTTTTCTCAAATTCAAAACGCCATTCTACGAGTTTTTCTTCGTTTTTATTATGAAGCGAGAAGATAATGGGGTGAAGGTTTATCCGGCGTCCAGATATGTTTTTGACTGATCCATTAATCACCAAGACGGGTTCGCCGTCCATATAAATACTGCGCGTTATCGGTGGATCAAAACTTAACCCATCGCGCGAAACGTCAATCCCGACCACCTTGTATAAGGTCGCCATTTTAGGGTGCTCCGTGACAATGTCTTGGCGAAATATATAAGCAAGGCCGGCACATCCAATTAATGTGCCGATAGTGGCACTCCAGATAAGCCCGACAATACTTAGCCGGCGTGTACGGCGTTGTTTATCTGCGCGGTCACGAATACTGACATGGGCACCTGTTGTAAAAGCAGGCTGAGCTGTCTCTTTAAGGGATGTTTGGACAGATAAGTCCTCAATTTCAGGATGGGATGTCTGCACATTTTCCTGATTTTGACTTAGCAAGTCTTCAAAACCCGTCTTGTTCTCTGCCTTGCTTTTGGGCGGGGCAGAGGTTTCCCAAGGGGGAATATCATTTGTGATGTCCGGTGAGGTTGGCGGGGCGGTAAGAGGCTTTAAGTCCTCGCTTTCATTATCTTTGAGGACATATTCGTCTAGATCGAGGCTCACAAACCAGCTATTTTGACATTTTGAACATCTTACCGTACGCCCATTAGGGCCGATAGCTTCGTCCTTGGCGAAATAACGCGTGGAACATTCGGGACATGTGAGTATCATGGTAAACCTGATTCGAAACTATGTTGAAAGATGCCGATTAAGCTAAATGAAGTCTAGTCCTGACATGCCTAATAATGCGATTAAGACAGATAGATCGCCTCCACCTTCGGCATTATCAATGCAGAGCGCGAAAAGGCGTGAGGAAATTATCCGTTTTGAACGACTGGCCGTGCGTTATGGTCGCGGGCCAGAAGTGCTCAGCGATGTCAATTTCACCCTCCGCTCTGGCTCTTTTTCTTTCCTGACCGGGCCATCTGGTGCGGGCAAAACCACCTTGCTGGAATTGATCAATCTCAATTTACGTCCCTCTCGCGGTTTCATTCATCTTTTCGGCGAGGATTGCGCATTATTTAGTAAGGCTGAGCGGGCAAAATATAAGCGCCGGATTGGCTTGATCTCACAAGATGTCAATCTGATTGACCATTTAAGTGTATTTGAGAATGTGGCTTTGCCCTTGCGGGTAAACGGACAGCCCCAAAGCGCTTATAGGCAGGATGTTATAGAGCTTTTGCAATGGGTCGGTCTAGGAGGGCGGTTACAGGCTTTGCCTGCGACATTGTCTGGCGGAGAAAAACAACGCGCGGCGATTGCGCGGGCTGTGATTGCAAAACCAGATATTTTGATCGCCGATGAACCGACTGGCAATGTGGACTCAGACATTGCGCACCGCCTTATGCATCTATTTGGAGAGATGAACCGGATGGGCGCGACAATTTTTATTGCCACACATGACGCCCGGCTTGCCCGCCGACATACGGGTGATATTTATAATATTCAAAATGGACAGATCAATCTTCAAGATGATCACCCTGCGGTGGATGAGGGGATGTCTTAAATGAGTGATGCGCCTCATTCCAGTTTTTCGCCCATTGCCTTATTGCCGCGCGAGCGTCAGCAAGACGGCCCCTTGCTTTTTGTCATGTCGATAATGGCTTTGCTGGCGGGGCTCATTATCTTATTTGCCACGATGAGCACACGTGCGATTGATCAGTGGCAAAGCGGGTTAACACAGGGGGCTACCCTGACATTAAAACTCTCAGACATTGAGCAAAGAGAGACACAGACAGCGCAACTCCAAGCCATATTAGAGACCCGCGGGGATATAAAATCCGTCTCTGTTCTGTCAGAAGCGCGCGCGAAAGCCTTGCTCAAACCTTGGTTGGGTGATGTGGAATTGCCCGATGATTTACCCGTTCCCGCCCTTTTTAGTCTTGAGCTTGCGCCCGATAAGCGATTGGATGTTGAAACCTTAAGATCTGAAATTAGCGAGCAAGGGCTGGATGTCGTGATTGATGATCATAGCTTGTGGCGCATTGATATTGAGCGAAATCGTAAAACCTTATTGGGTGCGCTTAGAACTATTCTGGTCTTGATTTTACTTTCCAGTATGGCGGTGAGTATATTTGCGACACAGGCCCGGCTACACACTCAACATAAAACCATTTCCGTGCTCCATCAGGTGGGAGCAAAAAACAGTTTTATCGCCCGGCTTTTTGTCGGTCAGTTTTTTCTACGCGGCTTGATAGCCGGGGCTATTGGGTGTAGTCTAGCTCTTTTATTTGCCTTGATTTTTCAATGGGTACAGGGGGATAACACCGTCTTTGGGCAATATTATATAATTGGATCTGATATTATCAAACTGGTTTATCTCGCCTTAATATTTGGTTTGATTTGCGCGCTGACCGCAGGTCTTACAGGCTTGAGTGTTCTCAATAGACAGAACCTTATATATTAGACAGATGGCAACTCGCACCCCAAATATAAACAGCCCGCAGGCGGCAAAAGAACCACGTTCCAAAAAACAGTCTTGGTTAAAGCTCTTTGCCTTCATTTTTGGCCTATTGACCGGGATTATATTTACGGGTTTTTTTTTCTTCGTCAGGACTGTGACCTCGCAAAACCTGCCAAACCCTGTCCAGCGAGCTGACGGGATTGTCGTTTTGACGGGCACGGGCGGTGGTAGATTGGAAGCGGGTGCAAAGCTGCTCATGCAAGAGAAGGGCGAAAGGCTCCTGATTTCGGGTGTGAATCGCGATATCTCCAGAGAGGAGATATTGGATGTTTTGAACCTGCCAGATAAGCTGTCAAATTGCTGCGTGGATATGGACTTTGCCCAAGATACGATTGAAAATGCACAAAAGACGTCCGTTTGGGCGCAAGCTTTGGGGTTTGAGCATATTCTGCTTGTGACGTCCGCCTATCATATGCCGCGCGCGCAGGGCGCGATTACAGCAGCCAGCGGGCGTATGAAAATAACACCTTATCCCGTCAGAGATGATAAATTTCGTCAATGGTGGAAACATGGTTCCCAGATCAAGCGGCTGATAAGAGAATATGGAAAATTACTTGTCAGTTTTGTCCATACATCAAGCGATAAAACTATCCGTAATCCCATTAGTTTAAACCTGCCCAAGTCGGGGGGAAAACCTGCGGATGCCCGCCTTGATAGCACGGCAGATAGTTCCTCTGATATTGTTCCACCCGCAGATAAGTCCCCGTCAGATGAACTTGGCGGTGTAGAATAAGGTACGGGGCAGGGTTATGACGGTGCACAAGGCTAAAGGTAAAAAGGGAATATTCAGCAAAGCTATTATTTCTTTGGCGCTTCTGATTGCGGCCTATGTGCTATATTGGGCGGCAGGCCGTTCAGTCATTGTCAAAAATTTCAATGAGACCATAATGTCTGCACGCCAAAGCGGTCATAGCGTCCAGCCGAAATCTTTTACTCTTTCAGGTTTTCCTTTTTCTTTTAAGGGTCATATGCGTTCTTTGCTTTTGGGTGCGCCGCAAGCCAGTTCGCCTTGGTCTATACGCAGTGAGAATCTACATTTAGAAGCCGCCTCTTATAACCCGCTTAAATGGGATATATATCACGCAGGCGATGCGCGCCTAGATATGCGCGGCCCAGTCGGGCAGAGATGGTTATTTGATATAAGGCCCCTCTTATTAGATGGTGATGTGAGCCTGTCTTATAAAGGCGATATAAAATCTATCCTCTTTAATGCGGATAAGCTCCGCCCACATGCCGTGATTGGCACAGAACCACCCTTTCGAGCCTTAGATGGTTTCCGCGCGCAAATCACGCCGAACCGCGAAAATGTAGATATTGCATTGGATTTAGAAAATATATTTTTAAGTGCCAAGGTCTGGGCGCCCTTACAAAAGGTTTTTGGGCCACGACTAGAAACGGTTTCGCTTAAGGCGCAAGCTGTGGGGTTATCCGCGCTCTCGCAAGAGGCGGTTGCGAGTTGGAGCAAAGAACCGCGTTTGACGTCCTCAGACTGGCTTGTAAAATGGAATGGTATTGATCTGCGAGGAGATTTTGATCTTACCAAATCCTCGCAAGGCGTTTCAGGAAATATCCGTATAATTCTTGATGATGAACGCGCCTTCTTTGAGGCCATGACCGCCTCAGGCCTTATAACGTCCACTCAAGCCAGCCTGATGAAATTTGCTCTAGCTTCGCGACCTAAAACAGACTCACAAACAAATGGAGCGCAAAAAGAGATTAATTTAATATTGGCAAACTCTCAGTTGACGCTATTTGGCCAGCCCATATATAAATTTTAATCATCGCGACCAAAATTAGCCAATTTACTATCTTGGCCGGCATCGACAATTTTACGTCGAATATCGCGGGTCTTGGAAAAATGATCCACTAATGTCTCGCCGTCATTCCAACGTATAGCCCGCTTAAGCGCGGAGAGATCTTCAATGAAACGATCGACCACTTCTAAGACGCTCTCGCTATTATTGAGAAACACATCCCGCCACATAACAGGGTCTGAGGCGGCAATACGTGTGAAATCCCGAAACCCGCCTGCGGAAAATTTTACGACTTCATTGCGGGTTATTGTTTCCATATCTATGGCTGTGCCGACAAGTGTGTAAGCAATAAGGTGGGGGACATGTGAGGTTGTTGCTAAAACAAGATCATGGCGCTCCGGGCTCATTACGGCCACGCTGCTGCCTATGCCTTCCCAAAAGGTCTGAACCTTTTTTACGGCTGGATCGCTTTCGTCTGCGGGGGTTAAAATACACCAGCGCTGATTAAACAATTCGGCAAATCCGGCCTCGGGGCCGTTATGTTCTGTTCCTGCAATAGGATGGCCGGGGACAAAGCTGATATCATCTTTAAGATGCGGGGTGACCGCCTCGATAATATTACCCTTAAGCGAGCCGACATCTGTAAGAATAGCCCCGGATTTCATGGCCGGAATAATGTCTTTTACGACCTCGCCCATTTTTCCGGGGGGTACGCAGAGTATAACCAAATCAGCCTGTGAAGCATAAAATTCTGCCGTGTTCTCGCTCACACCGTCTGCGATTTTAAGACGGGTAATGGCCTTGCATACTGATGCTGAACTATCGGCCATATAGACGGTTTTGGCCTGGTCATATGTTTTGGATGCCCGCGCTAAGGATGAGCCAATAAGCCCGCCGCCTATAATGAGTATAGTGTCAAATGTGGTCGTCATATTTATTCGGATTTCTCAGAGCCAAGCGGCCATGGCAAGCAGCCAATGATTTTGGCATAAGGGTCTTGTGATTTTATATTTTCAAAGAGCGCACTCTTTGGGGTTATAAATAAGGGCAAGCTATAGAGTTTGTGCTCACCGGCTTCGCCGCGAAAGACGGGCGCACCGTCATAGGCGTTTAGGGCGTCGGAGTTTTTCAGGGCGATTAAACTATCATCAGCCCCGGAAGGCTGTAAGGCGGCTGTCGCCACCGCCACGGCGCGTGGCCATCCGGCTTTTCCAGTACGCGGCAAGCCTGAAAGAATATGCATATCGGGCATAGCGCCGCCTTCACACAGGGCGGTCCACCAACTATTCATCCCGCCCGGCGCAGGTAAGATCGCCACGCCTTCGCCTTCACTATAGGCGGCCGCCAGAGCCGAGCTGGCGGTGGGATAGGACAAGGCCGGTAGAGCTGAGCCAAAACGATCGCGCACTAATGTCCAAACATCCAGCGCATCACCTTCTAAAGCAATATGGAGGCGCATGGGCCCTTGTATGGCCAGGCTGGCGCTCATCAGCTCGGCCCAGATACGCGAGACAAGATTAGCCGGTGTTTCAGAGGTGGCTTTGGAGAGGTCGCGCACATGGCTTTCCTCGCGGGAGGGCCGCCAGACCCGCACACCGCTTTTGGCCCGCCTGACGGCGCTGGCCAGTTCTAGGCGTTCCGCGATAAGGCCGAGTAAGGCATTATCAACCCGGTCTATTTCTGCGCGGACATGATTAATATCCGTATGTTTGGTCTTCTTAGTGGTCATAATCTGACGGACTTTTAATTTCTCTTTCGATAAGGCGTGCCTGTATTGCCTATGGGTTGAATTCCAAATCTGGGACGTAAAACCCGTTTAGGCAGCACGGCTGAGGGTTCGGCATATAGACGCTTTACGGCTTCTACAAGTATTAGTCCCGAAAAATTTGGCCAAACGGTTTCGCCGAATTGTTCAAATAGCTGGGCACGTTTGGGGCGAGCAAAGAAAATATGCGGCGGTGCATATAAAGCCCCTGACCAGACTGTGGGTAAAAAACCTGCGCTTTCAAGGGCTGTGCGCAATTGAGAGCGACTAAAAGGACGCCCTGCGCCAAACGGGCTTTTTTCTGATCTTGCCCATAATCCACTGCGGTTAGCGGCAATGATAACAATGCGACCTTCAGGCTTGGCGATCCGCCATAATTCCGGGAGAAGCCCGTTAAGGTCTGGGGCTTCTTCTACACCGTGGGCCACGCAGATATTATCCATACTAGCATCGGCAAAGGGGAGCCGGGTTTCAGGGGTCAAACAGGAAATCACCCCGCGTTTGGAAAGCCTTACAATCGCGCCTTGTCCTGCGGGCATGGCGTAAACAATTCGTTTGGCTTCTGATGTGTACGATTCCAGATAAGGTCCGCAATAGCCAAACCCCAATAAGCTTTTACCTTGCAGCTGTGGCCAGAGCTTGGCGAGACGCCGCAACACCATTGACTGGGCGCTCAGACCTAATTGGCTGGCGTAAAAATTTTCAAGTTGGACTACACTTTGGCGCATATGGCGCTATTGTAACCAAGATTACTTTATAGGAAAGCCTAATGTCATCTGATCTTGAAATTGCTATGTTCCCATGTCTGTCTGATAATTATGGATTTTTGATCCATGATCCGGTCTCGGGTCTGACAGCGGCGATTGACACGCCTGACCCTGACGAGATTTCACGTCAATGCGAAGCGCGCGGTTGGAATTTAACTCATATCTGGAACACACATCACCACTTTGATCATACGGGTGGCAATATGGCTTTGAAAGACAAATGGGGGCTGGAGATTATAGGCCCAGCCCGCGATGCGGCGCGTATTTCGGGAATTGACCGATCGGTTGACGGAGGTGAGAGTTTTTTATTTGGAGAGCATAAAATCGAGGTTTTAGATACGCCGGGCCATACGAAACACCATAATGTTTATTACGTAAAAAGCGCACAGGCGGCCTTTGTTGGGGATACGATATTTGTCTTAGGTTGCGGGCGTTTATTTGAAGGCACGGCCCAGCAAATGTATGACAGTCTGGCCGCGATTTGTGCCTTACCTGAAGACACACGACTGTATTGCGCTCATGAATATACGCTCTCAAATGCCCGTTTTGCTATTACGGTGGAGCCTGAAAATCAGGATTTAAAAGCCTATATTGCCCATGCCAAAGCCTTGAGAGAGCAAAATTTGCCGACTGTCCCGACAACAATCGCTGCAGAAAAAGCCTCAAATCCCTTTGTCAGAGCGGCTTCTGCGGAAAGTTTAGGCGAAATTAGAGCTGCAAAAGACAGTTTTTGAAGATTCGGTATATTTCTATTGCCTAAATCTAATATTAAATCTAACTTATGAGCGTCGATAGGCCGGATTAACAGGCAATTATGAGTACTCTCATTCAAAGACCTTGTCTTTGAGAAGTGGTGTAAGTGTATTTTTTTCCTTTTTATCGCACAGGGGCGAACACTTTGGTCGCTACCTATTGTTTAAGGAAAAATGAGTACAATGTCAGAAGAAATGCAAAAGGGAACTGTAAAGTTCTATAATGATAAAAAAGGTTACGGCTTTATCCAGCCTGAAAATGGGAGCGGTGATGTGTTTGTACATGCCACAGCTCTGCAACGTGGTGGATTGAACAGCCTGTCTGATGGACAAGTTGTTATGTTCAACACATCTATCAATGAACGCACAGGCAAAACGGCTGTTGACGCTATTTCGATAGCGGAATAGCGAAAAGCCAACGCTTTTAGCGATTGGTTTAATTAAACCCGTATTTAAGTCTCCTATTGGTCATTTTAAGATTGACCTGTACGGTGCGAGACGTAAATTGCGCTCCAAATAAACGTATAATCTGATAGGCCCCATTTCTGGGGCCTGTTGTGATATTGGAGCCAGATATGAATACCAAATCTCTTGAAACCGCTATTAATGCGGCGTGGGAAGACCGCGCCGCTCTCTCGCCTTCTACCAAGGGGGAAGCGCGCGATGCGGTGGAAACAGCAATTTTATCACTGGATGCAGGCGAATTGCGCGTTGCCAGTAAACAAGGGAGTGGTGACTGGGTCGCCCATGAGTGGCTCAAAAAGGCCGTGCTTTTAGGGTTTCGCTTACAGGCAAATAAAATTATGTCCGGCGGGCCGGATGCAGGAAATTGGTGGGATAAAGTCCCCAGCAAATTCCAAGGGTGGGACGAAACAGAATTTTCTCAAGCCGGATTTCGGGCTGTCCCCAATGCTGCGGTACGCCGCGGGGCTTATATCGCCCCTAATGCCGTGCTTATGCCGTCCTTTGTCAATATCGGGGCCTATGTCGATGAAGGCACTATGGTGGATACATGGACGACGGTTGGTTCATGCGCACAAATCGGTAAAAACTGCCACCTATCAGGCGGCGTCGGGATTGGTGGCGTGTTAGAGCCGTTACAAGCCACACCCGTTATTATAGAAGATAATTGTTTCATCGGCGCGCGCTCAGAAGTCGCAGAAGGCGTCATTGTGCGCGAAGGCGCTGTTTTGTCCATGGGTATGTTTTTATCACAATCTACCAAGATATTTAACCGACTAACCGGCGAAATTACTTACGGCGAAGTTCCGCCTTATTCTGTTGTTGTCCCCGGTAGCTTGCCATCCAAGGATGGTTCGCATAGCTTGGCTTGCGCGGTGATTGTTAAAATTGTAGACGCAAAAACTCGCAGTAAAACAGGTGTGAACGAGCTCCTGAGGGATTAGTCTGATTTTCGTAAATCAATAGGAGAGACTGATAATATATGTCCAGCACCAGACATATCGACCCTGTTGACTTTGCCTGCGAGCTTATCCGCAAGCCCTCTGTCACGCCGCTTGATGCGGGTACATTAGGGCAATTACAAACCGCACTCGAAGATATGGGCTTTCAGTGTAAGCGTTACCCCTTTGGCGAAGGCGAAGAACGCGTTGACAATCTCTATGCCCGTTTAGGCACAAAGGCGCCTAATTTCTGTTTTGCGGGCCATGTTGATGTTGTCCCGGCAGGCGAGATTGAAAAATGGTCCGATGATCCTTTTGCCGGAACTGTAAAAGACGGCATGTTACGCGGGCGCGGTGCGGCGGATATGAAGGGGGCGATCGCGGCTTTTGTCGGGGCTGTCTCGAGCTTAATAAGCTCAGATTGGCAGCCTAAAGGCTCTATCAGTTTTCTGATAACAGGCGATGAGGAAGGCCCAGCCCAGAACGGCACGCGTAAACTCTTACCTGCCATTGCCGCTGACGGAGAGGTTATTGATCACTGCCTTGTCGGGGAGCCGACAAATCCTGATATATTAGGCACAATGATAAAAAATGGTCGGCGCGGTTCAATTAATGCCGAGCTTGTGGTCAAAGGCAAGCAGGGACATGTCGCCTATCCGCACCGCGCAGAAAACCCAGTGCCTGTTATGCTCGGCATTTTATCAAAGCTGCAAGCCCGCCATCTGGATGACGGCTCTGAGTTTTTCCAGCCCTCCAATTTTGAGATTACGACAATAGATGTAGGCAATCTCACGGAAAATATGATCCCCGAGACGGCGCGGGCGCGTTTGAATGTCCGCTTTAATATAAACCATACGGGGGTCAGCCTGTCTGAGTGGATTGAGAGCGTGATTGCAGATGCGCAGGAAAATTTTTCAGGCGAGATCACGGCTAATTTCCGCATAAGCGGGGAGAGCTTTTTAACCTCCCCCGGCAAGCTAACCGAAATAATGCAAAGCGCGATAAAGGATGTGACAGGCAGGGATGCTGAACTCTCGACATCAGGGGGCACCTCTGATGCGCGCTTTATTTCTGATTACGCGCCAGTGGCTGAATTTGGCCTGGTCGGGGCGACAATGCACCAGATCGATGAGCATGTATCTGTGGAAGATATAAGGACGTTGTGCGAAATTTATGCCCGTATTTTGACGCTTTATTTCGAGGTGTAACCCTGTATGAATTTGGCCGCTTATTTAAATGGAAGCGTAAATGCCTTATTAGGTCTGGGTCAAAAGGGAGAGCAATGGCCCGTTTTTTTTGATCTTTCCCGCCGTGGTTTCAAGTTAAGTTTTTTGGCGGTTTTATTTACATTGGGTTGTTACTATATTTGCGGTTTGGGTTTGCAAAATGAGCGGGCTTTGCGCCTCTCTGAAGGCCTTGCGGAGCCGGCCACACCCCAGTCCATACCCCTTGCCGTCTTCTTTTTACTTGCCGCGCTTTACGCCCTGACCTTTGTGGGCTGTGCTTATATTTTGACTATGGTTTTCGATAAACAGGACAGGTTTAGGCCTTGGGTGATTGTGCGCCATTGGAGTGTGTTTTTTGTCGCTTTGTTTGTAGCTTTCTTATTTGCGCTCTATCTTTATGCGGGACTACCCTTTGGCGTAGTCAACATGCTGGCCTTGATTGCATATTTAAGCCTGCTGGCGATTGATATTCGCTTGGCACAGAAAATTGCCGGATTTGATTGGGGCGGCGCGATATTGACGGGTTGTGTTATTCACGGCATGTCTCTGACTGTCATTGTTGCGGGTGCGGCCCATATTCAACAAGGCCTTTAGAGTATAGCTGAGGGGTTCATACCTCAGTGTCGAGGCTTTCCAAATAATCGATCAAAAGTTTCACATTCCGGTTATTGGCTTGCCAGCCCATATCAAACAGATCCCCTAAGAGCGGCACAAGCCCGATAAGCCAGTCTATCCCGACATTAAACATCATGCGCCGAATAAGAGGTTTTTCAACACCCAGCCGCATGGCTTGGGTGATGATATAGGCGGAGACGCCCAATCCGGCCGTATCCCCAATGCCGGGAATAAGGCCGATAATCGTATCAATTCCTAAACGCACAGGCAGGCCCGGAATTTTAAACCGGCTATCCATGAGATCAGCCAGTCGGGCGAGTTGCTCAATCTGGGCTTGAACTTTCTCATCCGTGTCAGTTTTCTGCGTTTTGGCAGTATTTTTATTGATCTTGACAATCATAAAATCAGCCTACCTATTGGCGGGATAAAAACAAAGGGAGATAAACATGACAACTGAATTACAAATGGTGGTGTATAGCGCGCTCATCCTAATCGGGCTAATCGCCATACAAGGCACAGCCGGATTACTTAAAAACGGTATAGGCTGGGGCCTTGGAAACCGCGAAGACCAAGGTGATATGACGCCTCTGCGCGGGCGGGTAAAACGCGCGATTGCCAATCAAATCGAAGCTATGTTGATGTTCGTACCGCTGGCCTTGGCCGTGCATCTAGTCGGCGGATCCACAAAGACAACAGCAATGGCTGCGACCATATTTGTGCTGGCGCGTCTGGCCTATGCGATCACTTATGTTTTGGGTATAAAAGTCTTGAGAACACTTGTCTGGGCGGTTGGTCTGTTTGCAACATTTGCCTTGATACCGGGTCTTATCTAAGACTTATCATAAGCGACGCTGACAAGGTAAAGCCCGTCCGGCGGGGCCACGGGGCCGCAAGCCGAGCGGGTTTTAGCCGCAAGGGCGTCTTTAACATCGGCCTTACTCCATTGACCGCGCCCGACTTCGGCAAGTGTGCCCACAAAGCTGCGCACTTGTTTGTGCAAAAAGGAGCGGGCTTTTAGCGTTACATGTATTTCTTGGGCGGCGCGCAAGACTATAATCTCATCAATGGTTTTAACGGGCGACTTGGCCTGACATTGCGTATCCCGAAATGTCGTAAAATCATGCTGGCCGAGGAAAATTTGCGCGGCGTCGTGCATGAGATCAGCATCTAGTTTTTGCGGTATTCGCCAGACCCGCCCGCGCTCTAGGGCCAATTTGGGCCGTCTGTCTATCAGGCGGTAAAGATAGCGCCGCTCTGTCGCATCAAAGCGGGCGTGAAAATCATCACCCACTTTTTGGGCATTCAAAACCGTGACGGGATTATCTTTAAGATGAAAATTGAGCGCGTCGCGGACTTTGTCTTCTCTGATGTCTTTGACCAGATCTGTATGGGCGATTTGGCCCAGCGCATGTACGCCGCTATCTGTGCGCCCAGAGCCGTAAACTTCCGCGAACTCTCCGTTTAAAGCCTCAACAGCCTTTTCCATAACACCCTGCACGCTGGGTTGATCATCCTGCCATTGCCATCCGCGAAAAGGCGCGCCGTCATATTCTATGGTGAGCTTATAGCGCGGCATTAGCTAAGCTGAGTGCCTTTGGCGATTTGGGTGCCGCGTAAAAAATCCTCGGCTTTCATTTTGGCTTTCCCGGCGGGTTGTACTTCTAACAATCTAAGCGCCCCAGTGCCGCAGGCAACCAGGCCGTTACTGTCCAAAACTTCTCCAGCTTTGCCTGCTCCGCTTTCGGGACTTGCCAGATGTACTTTCACCCGCTTCCCGCCGATTTCACACCACGCACCGGGAAAGGGCGAAAGCCCGCGAATATGAAAATCTAGGTCTTGGGCCAGGCGAGACCAGTCAATACGGGCTTCAGCCTTGTCGATCTTTTTGGCATAATTTGGTGTGCCGCTTTGTGGTGTCGGATTAAGGCCGCCGCGCGATAAGGCCGCCAGCGTGCGTGACCACATACCGGCCCCAATGCGTGAAAGCTTGTCTGAGAGACGACCGGCCGTATCTGTTTGTTCTATAGCGACGATTTCAGAGAGTAAAATATCCCCGCTATCCAGCCCCTTTGCCATTTGCATGATCTGGACACCTGTCTGTGTGTCGCCCGCCATAATCGCGCGCTGCACGGGGGCCGCTCCGCGCCAACGCGGCAAGAGCGAGGCATGTAAGTTTAAGCATCCATAATGCGGGGCGTTAAGGGCGCGCTCTGGTAGGATTTGCCCATAAGCCACCACGCAGGCGACATCAGCCTTAAGGCTCTCAAGTCCGTCAATGACTGAGGGCTTACGAAAGCTTTCAGGTGTGATGACATTAAGCCCCATGATTTCGGCAAATTGGTGCACAGGAGATTTTGTCAGTTTTTTGCCGCGTCCAGACGGGCGGGGCGGTTGGGTGTAAACCGCGATAACCTCATGGCCAGCGGAAAGGATTTCTGCCAGAGACGGCACGGCAAAGTCCGGTGTGCCCATAAAGACGATACGCAAGGTCATTAGCCTACGGGCTGTAATTTAAGAGATTTCTGTACTTTTTTAACAGCGCGTTGGCGTTTCAGCCGCGAGAGATGGTCTATAAAGACAACACCGTTTAAATGGTCCATTTCGTGTTGAATACAGACCGCATAAAGCCCTTCGGCCCATTCAGTGACGGGCTTGCCATTATAGTCCAGATATTTCAGCTTAACCCGCTCGGGGCGCTCAATCGTATCAAACACTTCAGGGATAGACAGACAGCCTTCTTCATAGGGTTTGAGGTCTTCGACAGTTTCAAGGATTTCAGGATTGACAAAATATTGCGGTTTTTTGTCTTCGCCTTCGCGGGCAAGGTCCATGACGATCACATTTAAAGGCACACCGATTTGAATGGCGGCCAGCCCGATACCGGGGGCGTCATACATTGTTTCAAGCATATCATCCATGAGTGCCCGCGTTTCGTCCGTGACAGTTTTCACAGGTTTCGAGACCTGTTTGAGCACCGGATTTGGAACGGTTAATATGGGTCGTATAGCCATGAGTGCTAGATAAGGGGGCGCGGGTTCAGGGTCAAGAGCCAAGAAAGCGCGAAGCGTGGGTGTTAAGCTTCGCTGCTAAGCTGGTCGATAAAGGCTTTCACTTGATCCGGGTCTGTGGCCCATGACGTCACCATACGAATAACGCTATGTTTATTTTCAAGACCTTCCCATATGTAAAAGTCGAAATTTTCTCGCAAGTGTGCAATTAAATTATCAGGTAAAATCGGAAAGAGTTGATTGGTTTGGGTGGGATTGGCAAAGTCAAATCCGGTTTTTATGAAGGCGCTTGAGAGCTGGGCGGCAAGTGTGTTGGCTTTACGTGAGGCGCGGAAAAAAAGATCATCTTCAAACAGAGTTTTAAATTGTAACCCCAAGAGCCGTCCTTTTGCCAGCAGCGCGCCTTTTTGTTTGACGTGAAATCCGAAATCTACTGCCAAGTCGGGATTGGGAATGACGATTGCTTCGCCTAACAGCGTCCCTGCTTTTGTACCGCCAATCCAGAACATATCACTGAAACGGGCAATGTCGGCCAAGTTCAGATCGTTTTGGCGCGCGCTTAACGCCACGCCTAATCTGGCCCCGTCAATGAAAAGTAAGAGCCCATGTGCGCGGCATATCTCGGATAAGGCAGCCACCTCAGACTTGGTATAAATAAGCCCTGTTTCTGTAGCATTGGAAATATAGACCATGCGCGGCTTGGCCATATGCACACCGTGTGTGTTCTGTGTCAATGTGCTTTGGACAAGGGCGGGTGTGAGCTTGCCGTCAGGGCTTTGCACGCCAATAATTTTGTGACCAGTGGCCTCAATAGCCCCCGTTTCTCGTCTTGCAATATGACCTGAGCTTGCCGAGATAACGGCCTCGTGCGGACGCAAGATGCTAGAAATCATAATCAGATTGGCAAGCGTGCCGCCCGCAACGAAGAAAATTTCGGCTTTGGGGGATTGAATTTCATCCCTGATCAGCTCTCTGGCTTTGTTTGAATATTCATCATAGCCATAGGCTTTGGACTGTATAAAATTTGTGTCTTGAAGGGCGCGTAAAATTTCAGGGTGGCAACCCTCGCTGTAATCATCCAAAAAGCTATAGCGGTTCATTTTACGATTTTCGTTTCTGCTAGGGTATATGCGTGGCGGTATGGCGGATCAGCCAATCTGTCAGATCATGTGTGGCGGCATCAATCCAATTGGCGTTACTGTCTTTATTGGCGGGGCGTTTATCTTTTGGGATATGGCTCCAATTTTCATCAGAGGTTATTAAAACCGTTTTCATGCCGAGAGTTTTAGGTACTTGCAGATTTGAGGGACTGTCTTCAAACATTATCGCTGTTTGTGGCTGAATATCGAATTGATCGCAAAATATGCGGTAGGGGTCGTGTTTGGGCTTAGGAATATAATTCGCATCTTCAATGCCAAAACTCCCATCAAAAAGATCCCAGAGATTAAGATGCCCTGCCACATTATGGGCATGGGCTTTAGAGCCATTGGTAAAAATAAACTTCCGCCCTGGTAGGTTTTTTATCACATCGCGCAGGGCAGGCTCGGGGGCCAGCGCCGTTAAGTCCACGTCATGGACGTAAGCTAAAAAATCTTCTGGGTCCATATTATTGACTTTGATTAAGCCAGACAGAGTTGTACCGTATTCCACCCAATAATCTTGGCGAATCTTTGTTGCTTCTTGTGTCGAAATATTGAGATAGCGCTCAATATAGGCTGTCATTTTTCGGTCAATTTGAGAGAAGAATTGGGAGTCTGCGCGGTAGAGCGTATTGTCCAGATCAAACACCCAATTTTCGATATGTTGGATATCCAGCACGGCGATTATCCTCTTAGCGCCGTAGGCCCGATTGGGTCGGGGCACTAAAATCTGATTCTGTAAGGGAAAGTTTTTGGCCGGTTTTGTCTGTCACAAGCGGTCTAAAGGATGCCGGGATATAGCCTCGGTCTGTGCAATATTCCCGACCAATAGCAGCAAAACGCGATTCAGCTATGCAAAATTGTGCAGGCTTTGGCGTTACATTGCGTAAATGTTTGTCGGGTAGGGGCCCCGTTTCATCTTCGCCTTGCTCCTGCCTTGCATAAAAATGAGCGTCACTTCCTCTCAGACTATCCGTAAAGGGACGCAAACAATCATCAACTGATACGGGCCACCAGCCCTGTGATTCCCATTGACCATCATCCCGAAAGGCAATGGCTGTCCATATTTTAGACTTTGTCTTATTGCAAAAGGTCAAGCCGATAGTGTCTTGAGAGGATTGCGCTGTCTTTGCCAGGAGGTCTATTTTTTTTGTATTGGGGATGGAATTGGATTCATTATGTTCCTTGAGATAATTACGCAATGTGCGCGAAGTCCGCCGTCCCATAATGCCGTCAATGCGCGAAATCCTATAACCATTATCCCGCAAGAGACGTTGGATGCCTGCATTTTCAGCCTTTTCGTTAAAATTATCAGGCTCGATTAATGTCGTGGTTTTTTCTGTCGGGTCTACCGGGAAAAAAAGGCGGGTTCCCATATCTTGTAAGGCACAATCTATTGTCGCATCTGCTTTAAAATCCGTATCTTGCGCGCAAAGGGGTACACTTCCTTTCCACTCCCTTATACCGCCAAGGTGGACGGGGGCGCTTTCCGCAAAGACGTAACGCGGTGATCCGGGTGGGGCGTCAATATCTTCACAAGCCCCTGGGCGCAATTGTGACCAGCCCTTGGGTGTCATTTTACCCTCTCTGATCGCGGCTGTGGCCAAGCGGATTATAAAGGAGGTTTCATTGCAAACCTTCCACTCACTTAAGTTTGCGGGGCTAAGATTTTCGGGATTGGAATTTTCAGAACCAGAATTTGTCGTGGACAGAAGCTCTTCAGCCGTTTGCGCGCTGAGTGTTTGGGCTCCGCCAGCAATTGTGAGAGATAGCGCCAAACTTCTCAACAGCCCTCTTAAGCGTGGTTCGGATTTCCATATGCCCGTGGTTGTCACGGGTAGGTTTAGCGAATTGCCTATATGTCTGGAGGCCGCATCAAGCATTATTCAATGAGGGTTCCTGCGCCTTGATCTGTAAATAATTCCACCAAGAGGCTATGGGCGCGGCGACCGCTTAGGATAACCGCAGCATCAACGCCGTCTTGCGTGGCTTTTAAGGCTGTTTCCAATTTGGGTATCATCCCGCCTTTGGCTGTTCCGTCTTTGATCAAGGCTTGAATGTCTTTTTTATTTAAGCGAGTCAGAAGTTCCCCGTCTTCATTCATCACGCCGTTTACATCGGTCAGTAACATCAGGCGAACGGCTCCCAGCGCGCTGGCTAACACACCCGCTGCGGTATCTGCATTGACGTTAAATGTGGTGGCATCCTCTCCGCCGCTAATCGGGGAGATAACCGGAGTGAAACCGGAGCTGGTCAAGCTGTCAATAACATCGACATTTGTGGCTATAGGGGTTCCGGCAAAGCCGTGGGTTTGGCTAATAGCTTTGGCAGTGATGAGATTAGCATCCTTACCTGATAGTCCCACGGCCTGACCGCCCGCCATATTTATGGCCTGCACAATGGATTTATTTATCGCGCCCGATAAAACCATTTCGGCAACTTCCACAGTTTCTATGTCCGAGACACGCAAGCCATCAATAAACTCACTTTCGATAGAAAGCCGTTTTAGCATAGAGCCGATTTGCGGCCCGCCGCCATGGACAATAACAGGGCGAATACCAAATTGCTGGAGTAAAACAATATCATTGGCAAATTGCCGGGTCAGCTCGGCGTCCCCCATAGCGTGACCACCAAATTTTATGACAATCGTGCGTTTTGCGTAACGCTGTATAAAGGGCAGGGCTTCGGAAAGCGTTTGGGCGCTTTTCCATCCTGTTTCATTTTCGCGGCGTTTGAGCATTTTAACGTCCCTGGGGGTATATTCGATTATAACTGATTCTCTTACTATACCCGATGATCGGGCAGGGCCAAATCCGCAATTTCAGCTCTTAATTTATCCAGACCGTCTTTCTTGATAGAAGAGGTGGTAATAATTCGCGGATGGGCGGCGGGCCGTTTTGCGATTTTGTCTTGTGTGCGGAGTGTGACCTTGATCTGTTCAGCCTGTTTAATTTTATCAATTTTGGTTAAAATAATTTGGTAAGGCACGGCTGTTTCATCCAGCATGGACATAATCTCGCGATCAGAATCCTTTAAACCGTGACGGCTGTCAATTAACAAAAAGACACGCCGCAAAGGTGCGCGCCCTGCTAGGAACTGGCGCGTTAATTTTGTCCAATTGGCAATATCAACCTTTGAGGCGCGGGCATAGCCATAGCCGGGCAGATCGACAATTCTAATACGGTCATCAACGTTAAAGTAATTCAACTCGCGTGTGCGCCCGGGCGTGTTAGAAGCGCGCGCCAAGCCGTTTTGACCGGTTAAGGCATTAATCAGGCTGGATTTGCCGACATTGGAACGACCGGCAAAACAGACTTCTGGTAGGTCAGGGGCCGGCAGGGTGCTGAGTTTCACAACGCTGAGCATGAAATGCACAGCCCGTGAGAACAGAATACGCCCCGCTTCGATTTGGGACGGGGAATAGTCTGAAGTTTCTTCCGACATTTTCGTCTTTAAGCGGTGTCTTCTGGTTTGGCTTTGCCTGTAATTTTACGCCAAAAGGCATCAACGGGAGTGTCGACCTTGAACTTCCGCGTAATATAATATTGCTGCATGAAGGACAGAATATTATTCCAAACCCAATAGACCAATAGTCCGGCGGCAAAAGGTGCGAGAATAAACATAAATATCCACGGCATAAATTTCATCATTTTAGCCATCATTTCAGCTTGCTCGCCCTCGCCTGTTTGCTGCGGGGTTAGTGTGTAGATTAGCGCCATGGAAATACCATAAAGTATGGCAAGCGGCCCAATGGCTATGAAGGACAGAAAACCGAGTGGGATAGCATCCCAAGGGAAAATACCAAACCCGTTTAAAATTGAGAGCGGATCACGGGCGGATAAATCTTTGATCCAGCCAAAAAACGGCGCATGGCGCAGATTGACGTTAATAAGAACCGTTTTATAGAGCGCGAAAAACACAAACATAAAGGGGATCATGGGCAGACAACCCGCCATAGGATTGACCCCTTCCTTTTTATAAAGCGCCATCATTTCCTGTTGGAGTTTCATACGGTCATCTTTGTAGCGCGTCTGGATTTTCTTGAGCTTGGGCCCGACCTTTTTCATTTTGGCCTGACTCTCATATTGCTTGTTAAATAAGGGGAACATGAGAATTTTAATCAACAAGGTCAGCGCCATAATAGCCAGACCATAATTACCTATCTTGGAGCCAAGGAAGCTCAAAAATGTACTCATGGGACGGGTTAAAATGCCTAGAAACCCCCAATCAATCCCAAGGTCCATACGGGCAATGCCGTGATCTTTACGGTAGCCATCGAGCAGTTTGCGATCTTTTGCACCCGCAAAGATAAAGCCTTTTGAATTAATCGTAGTGCCCGGTGTTAATGTGACAGGGTCGAGAACATATTGGGCCTCATAGACATCCTGATCATTTAGCTGGCGAAAATTAAATCGCGCGGTCATTTGCTTGCCTTGCGGGGCAATAGAGGCGGCCAGCCAGTATTTATCTGTTAAGCCGACCCAACCACTTTCGCCAATTTCGAGAGAGGATTTCTTTTTTGCCAATTTGGAATATTTCATATCGACCAGCTTATCATCGACAATCGCGATCGGGCCTTCTTGGAGAATAAAGAAATTTGTTAAATCATCCGGCAGGTCGTGCTGGCGTGAGGCGCCCTTGCGCTGGAGAGAAATTTCACGGTTAGTGGTATTGGTGACTTTATCATCTAATGTAATGAGATAGCGATCATCAATACTGATCTCACGCTCGACCATAAAGTCTGTGCCCTCATATTTCAAAACAATAGGTGTGTCCGTCGTAAGGGTCTCGCCTGATACAAGCTGCCAAGGCGTTGTCGCCCCGCTGCCGCCCTCTGCTGGGGTCCAGTTATCAAAAACATAGGCGGCACGTTCAGCTCCCTCAGGGGTTAATAATGTCAATGGCCCGCTATCTTTTTCGAGCTTGGCTCTATGATCTTTTAATTTCAGGTCATCAAAGCGCGAGCCTGTGATGAGGAAACTGCCCTCAATGGAAGGCGTATTGATCGAAATACGCTGGCCTTGTGTGACAAGCGTGTCGCGGGATTGTATTTCAACCTTTGGGGGTTGATCAATAAGAGCTTCCTGTTCAGCGCGTACTCTTTCAGCCAAGGCGTCTCTTTGTGCTTGTTCGGCAAGGGGTTTGCCAAAGAAAAACCAATATCCCAGCAAAACAAGCCCTGAGAGGAACATGGCAGTTATAAAATTCTTCTGATCGTCCATGATATTCCCTGATGTCTTTTATATAAGTATTGGTTTGCGCGAACTATTGGGTCTAATTAAGGTTTATGAGGGCTTTTTCAAGGTCATAAACGAGCTTTTCGTAAGGTCTGTCTAATGTCGAGTTGCGCGCAATGATAACATAATCATGTCCAGTGGCGGCTTTTGTAGGTAAAACCTGACGCGCCACAGCTCTGAGGCGCCGTTTGGCGCGGTTTCTTTGAACCGCATTTCCGATGCGTTTTGTGGCGGTAAAACCGACACGCAGCGTCTCATGGCTTGTATTTTCACGCATTTGCAAAACTAGTCCGCCTTGTGCGCGGTAGCGCCCATCTTTGACATATAAAAACTCGGCCCGTTTTTTGAGACGTCCGAGTTTAATATTTTGCGGTAATGTTTTCACAATCGGGCCAATATTTATTGATCCCGCCGTAAGTCTTGGCCTTAATTAGGCTGAAAGACGCTTACGACCTTTGGCACGTCTGCGAGCCAGAACCTGACGTCCTGATTTTGTCGCCATGCGTGAGCGAAAACCGTGACGGCGCTTGCGCACCAGCTTGGAAGGTTGAAAAGTACGTTTCATGTTCGTCTCCGCGGTCTGATATAACCGGACTTTACATTCATTTTTATCTCAAGGCGCGCTAATTACGCTCGCAATCCCGTGAAGTCAAGCCGCAAGCCTTCAATAAAGTGATCTCTATTTGAGGTTTTTTTGACACTCAATTTAAGACTTTGTTAGCTTTTGACTTAGTTTTGATAAATATAAAGGTAAAAACGGCCTTTATATTCCACTCATATTCTCAAAAGCGTGATCAGACTCCGAAGAAAATAAGGGGCTAATGGGGCGTAATATCGCTTAAAATACCCCATTATAGGCCTAATTCGCCTCTTTTTTCCTTATATATAATAAAGGGATATATCGCGAACTGTCCCGTTCAAGCGATTCTCACAAAAAACTCCCAACTGCCTCGCGCTATCCCACATTTTTGTGAACCAAGGTGACACCACTTCTGCAAATGAGTGTGCTATTAAGCCTTCAAATCAACATCGGAGAGTAAAGATGAAACTTAAAAACTTAATGACTGCAAGAATAGCAACCCCGTTAATTGTTGGCGCCTTCGCCATATCCTCAGTTGCATGCGGACAATCATATGGTTCGGGCTCTGCTCAACAAGCGCCCGCCCCGACGGCGACAGTAACATCATATGGTTCTGGTGCGGCCCAAACGGCTGAGGCTGGTCTTCACGCCGCTTGGAATGATATTCTTGGCACATATGTCAGCGCCCCTGACAATGTCGGCCTGACGCATTTCAATTATGGTGGTCTTAAAAACAATGCTGCTGATAGCGCAAAATTAAACGCCTATATTAGCAGTCTTGAAGCGATTAATCCAAATACGCTAAGCGAAGATGAGGCTGTGCCTTATTATTCAAACCTCTATAATGCGGTCACTATCAAGGTGATAATCGATAACTATCCCGTTAAGTCTATACGTGATCTTAAATCCGGCTTTGTGCCTGGTCCTTGGGGTCGCAAGCTAATCACTTTAAATGGTAAGCCGACAACTCTGAATAATATCGAGCATGATATCCTGCGTAAGCAATTCCCGTCGCCTTATGTGCATTATATGGTCAATTGCGCGAGTGTGGGCTGTCCTAACCTTCCAAACTTTGCTTGGACACCTGCAAATTATAAAGCTGAGCGCGAAAATGCGGCTGCGGCTTATATCAACTCACCTCGCGGAGTTCAGATCACGTCAAAAGGTTTGAAAATCTCTTCAATCTTTAAATGGTTCAAAGAGGATTTTGGCGGAAAGTCAGGCTTGATCCCACATTTGCGTAAGCATGCAGGTCCAGAGCTTGCCCGCGCTATTGATAATGGTGCCCGCGTCGTCGGTGACGATTATAATTGGGACTTGAACAAGTAATTTAAATCATACATGAATTTGGAGTAGAAAAATGTCAGCTAACACACTAACCGCGAGCGAAATTATGGAAGAAAAAACTAAACCCTTATTCGTTCGTCTATGGCCATTATATATCATTGGTGCAGGCCTTGCCCTTGCGATTTCACAGGGCTGGCACACACAGCTTACCCCGGCTGCTTTGGGCGAAAACGCTGTTTATCTTAACAATCTCGTAGAGCAGAACTTTCTGCTCGTGCTTCTCGCCTTTATCGGGGTTTATATGGCAGCGACCGCCTTTATGGTGCCAGCAAGTGCTTTGACAATTGGCGGTGGTTTCCTTTTCGGTGTCGCCGTAGGTGCGCCGGCCACTGTGTTGGGCGCGACAATTGGGGCTTGTATATTATTCTTGGCAGCTAAGACCTCATTGGGTGAAACCCTAAAAGGTATTGCCGGTCCGTTTTTGGGTAAAATGGAAAAAGGCTTTAACGAAAATGCCATTTCCTACTTATTCACATTACGTTTGATCCCGGTTGTGCCTTTTGCGGTCGCCAATATTGCCCCCGCCATTTTAGGTGCGAAGTTTCGGGATTATTTCCTAACCACGCTTTTGGGTATTATACCGGGTACAGTGGCCTATTCACTGATCGGGTCTGGTCTACGCGGAACATTACTAGACGCAGCCGCCAAAGGTGAAACTGCAGATGTCGGCGCATTGGTCGGAGCTGCGGCAACGAACCTTGCCCCTGCCTTCTTTGCCCTGGCCGCTGTGGCGATGATCCCTGTAGCTTACAAGAAGTTTGCAAAGAAAAAGGTCTCATAGGCCTAAACAATATTGAGGACAAAAGGGCGGTTTTTTGAGAGTAAGACCGCCCTTATTTAAAACAAAAAAGATTAAGGGCTCACGCCCACAGAGAGAAAGAAAAAGAGAGTATTATGTCAAAGACAGTTTATGAAGTAGATTTATGCGTGATAGGTGCCGGTTCTGGCGGTCTATCAGTCGCCTCAGGTGCCGCGCAACTTGGTCGCTCAGTCGTCCTTTTTGAAGGCGAAGAAATGGGCGGAGATTGCCTAAATTATGGGTGTGTACCCTCAAAGGCTCTGATTGCCGCTGGTAAACATGCCGCCGCCTTCTCAAATGGTGAGATCTTCGGTGTAAAGTCTGCCAAGCCTGAAGTTAATTTTGAAACGGTGAAATCCCATATTCAAGGCGTGATTGATCATATTGCGCCCGTAGATAGTCAGGAAAGATTTGAAGGCCTTGGCTGTATTGTGATCCGCGAGCGCGCACGCTTTAAAGACGCCAATACGGTCGAGTCAGAGACAACCGAAGTCAAAGCCAAGCGCGTGATTATCGCGACAGGTAGCCGGGCCTCAGCCCCGCCTATTCCGGGCCTGGACGAAGTTGATTATCTGACCAATGAAACAATTTTTTCAATGCCTGAGCAGCCAAAGCATTTATTGGTGATCGGCGCTGGCCCGATTGGTCTGGAACTCGGCCAAGCCTTTTTTCGCCTTGGCAGCAAGGTTGATATTGTAGATATCGCCCCGCCTCTGGGCCGCTCTGAGCCTGAACATGCCAAAGTTTTGGTCGATGCGTTAAAAGAAGAAGGTCTTAATTTCTATGCGCCGGCAAAGACCAAGCAAATTCGTAAAACAAAAACAGGCGTGGCCATTGATCTTGAAGACGGTACAACGCTGAACGGTACACATTTACTCGTGGCAGCAGGTCGTCGTCCGATGATGGATGGTATGCAGCTTGATAAGGCCGGTATTAAACATGATCGCCGTGGTATCGAGACCGATGATTATCTGCGCACGTCCAACAAAAAAGTCTGGGCTGTAGGTGATGTCGCCGCAGGGCGCGGCGGTCTTACCCATGCTGCGGGTTATCACGCTGGACAGATAATCAAGTCCTTCTATTTCATGCCGCCAGGTTTTAATGCCAAAGCCACAACAGACCGTATGCCGGCTGCGATTTATTCGGAACCGGAACTGGCCGGTATTGGTATGACCGAAGCTCAAGCGCGCGAAGCCGGACATGATGTGCGTTGCGTGACATGGGATTTTGAAGAAAATGACCGTGCGATTGCCGAGCGCAGTGATGAAGGCGGTATCAAGATCGTCGCGACCAAGAAAGGCAAGATATTAGGCGCGTCAATTGTCGGAGAAGGCGCGGGTGATCTTATCCAGCTTATATCTCTGGCAATGGCTAATAATATTAAAATTGTCGGTCTGACGAAATTTATTTCGCCGTATCCGTCGCGGGCCGAATTGATTAAACGTGCGGCTGGCTCTTGGTATACAGATGCTGTCTTTAGTCCCAAGACGCGTAAGCTGGCGGGCTTCTGGACGAAATTCCATTAGACCCATTGATAGGTGACAAGTATATTATCATTGTATATTAAAAGCTTATGATACCCGGATTTTTATCACGGCGCTTGTCAGGCAAAATTTTGATGATGACCATTGGTTTCGTGCTACTGGCGGAACTGGTCATCTTCATTCCTTCTGCGGCTACATTTCGACAAAATTGGTTGGAGCAACGGGCTTTACAAGCCAGTATTCTGACCCAAGCCCTGATGCATTCAGGGGGGTTTGAAGGCGAAGTATACCTCTCGGAATATTTCATGGATGAAACAGATGTTGTCATGATGTCTGTGCGACAGCAGGACGAAGAGAGTAAAAAACTCATACTTGGCGCTCCGCCAGAGTCGGATCAATGGGAGGTCGTTGATCTTACCGAGACGGGCGGTCTGCCCAAATTCCGGGATGCTTTCAAAAGTTTTTTTGGCTCTGGCGAAGGCTATATGCGCGTTATCACAAAATCGCCTGATGCCACGCAAGACAGGCTCGAGCTTGTATTGCCACGCGCCAAACTGAAATGGGCGATGTGGGATTATTTTGAGCGTATTCTTATTCTCTCCATTTTCATTGCCTTGATTACGGGCGCTCTGATTTATTTGGCCATGTTGTTTTTGATCATCCGGCCTATTGAAAAACTGGCCCAAAATGTCACGGCCTTTCGGGATAACCCACAGCGCCCTACGCCTTTGCTAAAACCGAGTTCGCGCAAGGATGAAATCGGGCAGTTGGAACGTGTTTTCTTTGACATGAAAAATAAAGTGCGATCATCATTTAAACAACGTGAGAGGTTGGCAACATTAGGTATGGCTGTTGCCAAGATTAATCATGATTTGCGCAATGTACTTACCTCGGCGCAATTGATCTCGGACCGGTTGACCATGAATAAGGATGAACGTGTTGCCAAAATGGGGCAGCGCCTCACCCGTGCGATTGACCGCGGCGTCAATTTAACGGCGGAAGTGCTTAACTTTAGTCAGGCCAAAGAAGATCCGGCGGAATTACAATCCACGCGCATCTCTTTGCTGATAGGTGAGGCGGCAGCCGATACGCTGGAAAGTTTTGGTACGGGACTGCGTAAAATTAAGTTTGAGAATAAAGTTCCAAGCGAATTGGCCGTCATAATCGACCCCGATCATACTTACCGTATTTTTCATAATCTGTTTCGCAATGCCGCCCAAGCTATGTCTGGCTTAAAGGATGATAATGCCAAACGCCTGCTAAGTGTTGATGCCGAAGTCAATGAAGATAAGGCAAGAATATATGTACGGGATACGGGCGGCGGATTGCCCAAAAAGGCCAAGGAAAACCTGTTTAAGGCTTTCACATCCTCATCAGGGCAAAATGGCAGCACCGGTTTGGGGCTGACTATCTCTAAAGAACTGGCCAATGCGCAGGGCGGTGATCTTAGACTATCTGAAACAAATGAGACAGGCACTGTCTTTGTCATCACTTTTGAGACAGCTTAGCCGGAATTGATTTAATTCAGACTATTTAACCATGCCAATCGCCAGCTTATGAATAGAGCTTTCCGGTCGGGGTCCGTAATGGGAAATAACTTCAGCGGCGCATATACTGCCTAGATATCCTGCATCTGCCCAATCCATACCAAATGCTCGCCCTGCAAGTACGCCTGCTGCATATTGATCACCCGCACCTGTTGTATCCACAACTTTATCCACAGGGATGACCGGTATCTCATAACGTTTACCTTGATCTAGGATAACAGAGCCTTTGACACTACGCGTTACACAGGCCGTTTTACAGTGTTTATTGAGTGTTTTAAGGGCTTTCTCGAAGTCTGTTTGCTCATAGAGAGCCAGAAGCTCGTCTTCATTTGCAAACAGGATATCCACATGGTTATCCACAAGGTTTTGGAAGTTATCCCGGTGCATATTCACACAAAAACTATCTGATAAAGTCAGCGCGACCTGACAGCCAGCCTCCCGCGCCAGCTTGGCGGCTTTTACAAAGGCGGCTTGTGAGGGTTTCGTATCAAACAAATAGCCTTCTAGATAGATGGTTTTTGCCGAAGCTATATCGCTTTTGCGGATATCTTGAGGGCTTAAACCGGACGAGGCGCCTAGGAATGTGCTCATAGAACGCTCCCCGTCAGGTGTGACGGCGATAATACAGCGCGCCGAAGCTGGCCCTTTTTGTGCAGGTTTTGTGCTATAGTTTAAACCAGAAGCGTGCAGGCCTTTGGTAATGCGTGTCCCAACACTATCTTTTGCGACTTTGCCTATATAAGCTCCGCTCGCGCCAAGTTCGGCTATGCCAACAAGTGTATTGGCAGCAGACCCGCCAGCGGCTTCAACCGCCGCCCCTTGCTTGGATAAAGATTTATGTAGGCTGATAGCGCGCGGCTCATCAATAAGTGTCATGCCACCTTTTGCAATGTCATGCTCGCCTAAGACTTTATCACTTACGGGAATGATAACATCCATAATGGCATTACCTATACCCAGGACATCTACTTTTTTTGTCATATGTTTTACCTATTGTTTGGCAGGCCTTAAACAATTAAGTCAGGCGTTGCAAATACTGAGAGCGAAAAGATGAAAAAAATTGCCATATTGGCCTCGGATAACATGATGCCTAGCGCTACCCAACAACGCGCAGATATATTTGAGCTTATAGAACAAATGGGCAAGCTCGTCCCGGCTTTTGCGGCCCGTAATATGGAACTCGAGCTTTTGCCTTGGCGCGGCTCAGCGCAAAAGGCCTCGAAATATGATGCGGTTCTGCCGCTTTTTGTCTGGGATTATTTTGAAGGTAATGAAGCCGAATTTATGTCTGAAATGGCGGCACTCTCTCGCCAAAGCTTATTGCTCAACCCCTATGAGATATTGGCATGGAATGCCAATAAAACCTACCTGGACGGCTTAAAGACCCTCGGCGCGCCCGTGATTGAGACATTAACATTAGCGCAGGTCACGCAAGAAGGTGTAAGGGCGGCCTTACAGCATTTTGGCACGGACAGCCTTGTCATTAAACCTCAAATTGGCGGCGGGGCATGGCGTCAGGTTTTATGGCACGCAAGGGAGGCTTTTCCAGATCAATCCACATTGCCACCAGACGCCGCTCTCGTGCAACCTTTCTTACCTTCCGTGGTCGAGGAAGGGGAGTATTCCTTTTTATATTTTGATGGGCAGTTTTCGCATGGCTTACTTAAACGACCCAAAAAAGGGGACTACCGGATCCAGTCTATTTATGGTGGGCGAGAGGTCGCGCATACGCCTTCGCGCGCAGACCAACAAACAGCGCAGGATATTTTGGCGTGTCTGGATTTCACACCGCTATATGCGCGGATTGATCTTTTACGCGGCCGTGATGGCCAGTTAAAACTCATCGAGCTTGAAATGCTTGAGCCTTATCTTTATCTGGCCTTTGCAGACGGGGAAGGCGGTGAGAATGCAGGGGCGCAAAAACTGGCCGCGGCGTTAGTAAAACGCCTTACTTAATGTTCTCTTCTAGCCACTTGATTTGAGATATTGTTTCACACTGGTCACAATTTCCGAGACGGGGGAGGTGTGGGTAAAGAACCCGACAAGCTCACCTTGTCTATCCATAAAATAGATAATGCTGGAATGGTCGACAGTGTAATCACTGGCACTGGCATCATCCTCAACTTTTTGGGCATAGACTTTAAAAGCGGTTTTGGCTTGCTCGACTTGTGCCTCTGTGCCTGTCAGCCCGATAAGCCCGCGCGGAAATCCATTCGCTGTGACATAGGCGTTTAAGCTCTCAACCGTGTCGCGTTCCGGATCGACGCTGATAAAAATATGCTGTATATCTTCCCCCTTCGCACCGAGAGCGTCTTGGGCGCGCGCCATTTGGATTAAGGCGGTCGGGCATATATCAGGGCAATATGTAAAGCCAAAATAGATTAATTGCGGATTACCAAGGAAATCCGCTTCTGTAACGGTTTTGCCTTCATGGTTGACCAATGTAAAAGACCCGCCAATATCGGCCTTACCCGTACTGACGACACTGCCAGATTGTCCGCTTTGTGACCCGTCGCCGGGCTGACAGGCGGAGAGCATGAAAGCAGAGCTGAGTAGACAGATAAGTGAGCTTTTAAAATAATGTCGCATTTTCATCCTTAAATTAAAGGGGGTGGATTGAGCTGTTTTTTAGGGCCATATGGTATGGCTTGATAGCCAGATTTGACACTATATGTGTTTAAGGGGCAAATCAATTTTAGGCTTTTGGAATTTAAACTTTATCCGCTATATTTCTAACGGTCAGGCTGAAGGGATATGATGTAAAATGGTGAAGTTACGACATCTGCGTATTGTCCAAGAACGCTTAGTATTTTTTCCTAGACCAAAGACTGTCTTGTGACCCAATCGCCTGTGGAAGATATAATGGCCAGACTAAGAGATACAGGGCAAAATGTAAGCTCTGCCCAACCTCCCATCCCTAAACGACGTTTGCGTTTGCCGCGCCTCGGAACAGGGCGTTTGCGCCGCTCTACCTTGGTGACATTGCGATGGACGGCGGTGGGGGGACAAGCGATTACTGTTTTATTTGTGGCCCTTATTTTGGGATATGATTTCCCGTTTCTAGCCTGCATGTTGGCTATTGCAATCAGCGCCATGATAAACTTCATTGTCGCAGCGACTTTGCCGCTGGATCGCCGTGTTGGTGATCTTGAAGCCATTTGCCAGCTTGGCTTTGACCTTTTTCAGCTCGCAGTACTGATCTGGTTGACAGGGGGGATGACGAACCCATTTTCGCTCTTATTTTTGGCACCGGTTGTAACAGGGGCGACGACCTTGTCACGGTCTGTTTTAATCGTCTTAACAGGGCTGGCAGCGGGTTTGTCTTTTGCGCTCTTATTTTTCGCTCTACCTCTGCCTTGGGCAAATGCAAATGGGTTCGAGCTTCCTTTTATTTACGCTTTTGCGGTTTGGTTGGCCTTGCAGGTCGGAACTATATTTACCTCGATTTATGCGTGGCGTTCTGCCCATGAAAGCCGGCGCATGTCAGAAGCCTTGGCGGCAACGGAAGCGGTTCTCGCCCATGAACAAAAACTCTCCGCATTGGGCGGCTTGGCGGCGGCGGCGGCACATGAATTAGGGACGCCACTGGCGACGATACAGGTGACGGCCAAAGAAATGAGCCGCGAACTGCCGGAAAAAAGTCCTCTCGGTCAGGATGCAAGATTGATGTTGTCCCAAGCCCAGAGATGCCGCGATATTTTACAACAGCTTGCCAGACGCGGGGATGAAGGAGATATGATCCATGATCAGCTCTCCCTTGATGGTCTATTAGAGGAAGCCTCGCAGCCCTTCCTCGGTCTAAAAGGTATCGGTCCAACTCTGGAAGTGACGATAAAGGGGCAGGGCGAAGTGCCTGATATTGGTCGTAAGGCCGAACTTTTATACGGCCTTAAAAACTTCATTGAAAATGCCATGGATTTTGCCCAGAGCCGTGTCGAAATTTACGGGGATTGGTCAGAAGACATTATCACGATCACGATAGAAGATGACGGTCCCGGATTTGACCCCACTATCCGCACCCGGCTCGGGGAGCCTTATGTCACGCAGCGCAATGTACCGCGTGAACGTCAGGACCGCCGGTCGGGTGTTCGGGACAGAACCCAGACCCAAGGTGACAAAGAGAGTGCAGGCGGTCTGGGGCTGGGGGTTTTCATTGCTAAAACCCTGATTGAGCGCACTGGTGGTCACGTGAAATTTGGCAGGGCCACAATAGGGGGCGCCAAGATAACCTTAACATGGCCGCGCGCCAGCCTATCATAGAGCTATAATTATCACCATGCCCTGCAAAGGCCTAAAAGGTTTTTGTAACCCCAAGTGAGAAGACATCGACATCGGCTTCTATGTCTCCGATGACGAGATCATTTGCGGGCCCCATACGGCTAAATTCAATATCTTCAAATTGGAACCTGTTATAAGAGGCATCAAAGCGCCATGTTTGGACGCCCGTATAGCTTGCGCCGACTGCGAAAATATTGCGGTCATTATCCGGTATGCGTACGGTGCGGCTCTCGGGCACAGCCGCCCCTTCATCTCTGGAATAGCCTGCTCTTACTGTCCAGTGCTGACTAAGCGAGAGGTCTGCGCCAATCCCGTATCTATTGGCATTTTGAAAATTAATTTCTTCGACCGCGTCGGGCTGAGCCGGATTGTCAAAGTCAATGCGTAACTCTTCAAGATCTGACCAAAAGGTCCGAATGAAATTTGCGTATAATTCGAGCTTTTCACTGGCTTTCCATCTCCCGCCAAATTCGACAAAGCCGGGCAAGGGTAATTCGGCGGAGCCGTCACTATCGGTAAAGGCGCCAGAAGCGGTGAGTAACTGGGCGCTATCTGGCACGGTAAACTCGGCTGTGCCTTCTATGTCATGGCGGACGCGCGAGCGAAAATGCACGCCAAAAGTTAAGGCCTCATGCGGGGTGTAAGCTGCGCCTATATTATAGCCAAAGCTGATATCGTCACCGTCCACTTCCAATAATCCATCAGCTTGTTGCGGTGTTAAACCCTGCGGGGCACAATCTGCGGGCCCGATTTGGGCAAAACAGACCGCCCCGAAATCAATCGCACTTGAGAGCTGCGCGCGGGCATATTGGATGTTAATTCCCCCGCCGATAGAAAAGTGTTCATTTACGGCATAGGCTATAGAGGGATTGACATTTATGGTCAGAAGTTCTGATCCTAGACCTTGATAGCGCCCCGCCCAGCCATCTTCATACGTCGAGGACAGGCCGTAAGGTGCGGCGATAGAAAAACCAGCCGCCAGCTTATCCGATAGAGGCAGAACAGCATGAAGGGCTGGGACGAGGGCGTCATCAAAAAAGGAATCTGTGTCCCCGCCCAAAGATTGTCCCAAGGCATCAACCGACCCCGCATCTTCAAATGTGGCTCTACCCGTTATAAAACTGCCCGTATTACTCACAGTCAGGTGCTCAAAAGCTGTCATTAAGGCGGGGTTGCCAAAGGCTGCGGATGCATCCTGTGTGTGCGTGACACGTCCGGTATTTGCCCGCCCGAGATCTGCTGCCGAGTTTTCATTAATGGCAAAACCGCCGGCCCATGCCTGAGAAGAACACAATATAAATATTGTGAGTGAAGAGAATATTTTTTTTGTCATGATCGCCCCTTTAAATTTAATCTCTCTAAGTTTGAAAATTCCTTATTATATTATCGTCCAATGTTTCGAGCTGCGCGAGAGCATCTGTTCTGGCGCGTTCAAAAATCAGATCATATTTTTGCCAATCCAGCAGGCTTACACCTTGGGTATTGGGTTGAAATAAAATATCCACATGGGGCCTGAATTGTTTTTGGCGTGCCATGGAGGTAATCACGGAAGCTGTTAAAAGTGTATTGGGCAGGGTGGGCAGTCTTCTATATTTTTGCTTTTTCTTTGGGCGTAATTTGTCCCAGAACAGATTTTGCATTTTCGGGAGCTGTGTGGTTTCATGCTTAAGCATGCGGTCAGATAAGAGATCGACGCCGACAATATATTTAGCGCCTAATTTCCTGATATGATCAACAGGGAAATTATTAAAACTGCCTCCGTCAAATAAGAGATCACCGTCCTTTATTGTCGGGGGCATAAGCCCGGGGATTGAAAAGCTGGCCAGAACATTGCGGGCGAGATTGCCGTTTGATAAGGCCTGTTCTTTATGAGTGGTAAAATTAGAGGCGATCGCAAAAAAGGTCTTCCAACAATCCTCCATATCAATATCGGTCCCGGCATTGTCCATGACGGCTTTATGGCTTACCTTATAGGCGCGATTACCCTTAATGACCGAGAAATAAGGGATGAAATTATAATCTCCCGAAATTTTACCAAAGGGCGAGTTCATAAAAATATCTCGGGTGGCTTCTCTGAGGTTTTCTGCCTTAACCCCCATCGCTGCAAATGATCCCATAATAGCGCCAGCACTCGTCCCGCCAATAAAGTCAAATTCCATGCCAAACTCGCCTAAGGCTGTCATCACGCCCAGATGCGCCATACCGCGCGCGCCGCCGCCAGCCAGAACGATGCCTCTGGCTTGTCCAGATAGGATTCGATTTAGCCGGGAAAAATCAGAGGCAGAGGATTTGCGCACATGAAAATGTCTTGTGGGGTTTCTGTCTGCCAACCACTCCGCTGTCTTTGTCGGGCTCTTATATCCGTCATCATGTAACAGGACTAATGTGACTTGGGCGCGTAGATTTTCATGGCCGCGAAGTAATTCAGCTTCTATGGCCGATAATGTAGGCGTTTGGGCCGGATTGGCGACAAGGACGACTTCATCAGAGTGATGTACCGCCGTATGACACCATGCTTGATCTGCAGGCTTTGCGACAAAAAACAGGCTGGAATGTTTAAGCTCAAGCTCGCTAAGCGCTAAAGAGACATTACCGCGAGGTTGAAATACGTCAGGCGTGTTTAATTCCCCGTACTGGCCGGTAACATATTCATGGTTGATCACGTGGACGTCTTGACCTTTGTCCTGCCTTATTTTGACGAGGCGGTCGACAAAACTATCAATATCCACATCCGGTGTAATCGGAATAAATGTTATATTTACAGGCACTTTTGGCGGAGAACTCATGGCCTGCATACGCTCATAACGCTCGATAATTTGGCGGGTAATTTTCAGCGCGATCTTAGGTTGCTTGCCTATCGCTTCTTCCATAATCTGGCCAGAGACTTTCGCGACAATACTATCGCGAATAGCAACAACATTCGCGCCGCGTTTTTTACCGGTAAATAAGGCCAACTCGCCTACTGTTTCCCCGCGTCCAATCTCGCCCAGAGGTGTCGTCGTACCGTTCTCTGAGACCAAGAGCGCGCGTAGATTTCCGGTTAAAAGAAAATAGATTGCATCACAGGTCTCGCCTTGATGAATAAGAATGTCACCACTGGTCAGGTCTATATATTGGGCATTGTCTTCTATGAAGTTATGAAAAACTTTATCATGGATACCGAAATGTCGGGACAGACACTGATCAAGAAGTGCCTTTAATTGTTGATTTGCACCTTTTTCCATGATTTGCGCCCTTGAATGCCAGATTCAACTCTAGGATATAATAACCTTATTTTTACAAGCTATGCAATGGTTTGTCATGGCACGGGTTATGATGATGGGATGTGTGCGACACAGACAAACACCGAAACTACAAGAACATGTGAGATAAATTCGCGGGAGTAAAATCTAAAGAGGCTTTATATTTGCGGAGAAATACATTATATATTTCCGGGTTACGAAAATTTAATCAGATCAGGAGGGCATGTGCCTGACACTGCAACAGACTATACGCTACCGGCAGATAAAACGCTGATGATATTGGATGATGACGGACCTTTTCGTAATAGGCTGGGTCGGGCTCTTACTAATCGGGGTTTCGAGGTTACAACTGTGGAAACCGTGCTGGAAGCCAATTTAATAGCTACAAATAATCCCCCGGCTTTTGCAGTACTTGATATGCGGCTTGAAGACGGAAATGGTCTGGATATTGTCGATGCATTGCACGAAAATCGCCCAGATTGTAAAATGGTCATGTTGACGGGTTACGGTAATCTCGCCACGGCTGTCTCTGCCGTGAAGCGCGGTGCTGTGGATTATTTGGCCAAACCAGCAGATGCGGATGATGTCTGCAAAGCCTTACTGGCCCCGCGCGGCGAGACACCTATGCCGCCTGAAAACCCTATGTCAGCAGACCGTGTGCGCTGGGAACATATTCAGCGCGTATATGAGCTTTGCGGGAAAAATGTCTCTGAAACCGCGCGTCGTTTAAATATGCACAGACGCACTTTACAACGTATTTTGGCCAAACGGGCCCCCAGATAGACAAATTATTGTGTTTGGGCGGATGCTAAATGCAGTATTGACAGATGCGAGTTGGAAACTAATTTAGCGTTATGACGAGATGCTGGCGATATAGGCAAATATAAGTCAGGTCATCTCTGATTTAGGTTTTCGAACCTGTTCTTAGAAAACCCTCTTTCGTTCCCACATCCGTAAGAGGGTTTTTTCTTGCCTTATGCGCTCTGCTTTTATTATTGCGACTATGTTTTAATGCCAGACCGTTTATATCGACCTAGCTGTTATATATTATACAGCTACCGCACGCCGCCTGCTAAAAGATACCATTTTACGACGTCTTTCGCACCAGAGCGCTAAGTTAATTGTCTTCAGGCTTTCTAAAAATGTCAGGCGTCCGACTTGGGTCAGTTCAGGATGGGCCTTTAGGACGGGCGGGAGGTTATAAAACGGGATACGGGAGGACAGGTGATGGATGTGATGCACACCGATATTTCCTGTGATCCACATGAGCGGCTTAGGAAGGTCGTAATAGGAACTGCCATGTAGAGCCGCCTGTTCGCGGCTCCAATCTTCATTGCGGGCCCAATGTGTCTCGTCAAATTGGTGTTGAACATAAAACATCCACATGCCGATAGTGGCCCCAACCAAAACGCTTGGAATCTGTATCAACAGGAAGGCTTTGATACCTACGGCCCAAATCATCAGACCATAAAGGATAGCAATACCCAAATTTGTCAGCATGGCACTGGCCCAAGGTTTTATCCCGTTTTTCATAGCGCCCATTGGCAAGCGGTGCGCAAGTAAGAATAACCAGGCTGGCCCAAGTCCGAACATGATAAGGGGATGGCGGTAAAGACGGTATTTCAGTTTCCCCCACCAATTTGCTCTCTCATATTCTTCTACGGTTAAGGTCAGAATATCGTCTCCGATACCGCGGCGGTCCAGATTGCCAGAGCCTGCATGATGTAAGGCGTGGGAGCGTTTCCAATGATCATAAGGTGTGAGGGTCAAGATACCGATAAAACGCCCAACCCAGTCATTTGCTTTCTTGTGAGAAAACATAGAGCCATGCCCGCAATCATGCTGGATGATAAAGAGGCGAACAATCATACCACCTGCAGGTATAACACCGATAAGTGCCCACCAATGTCCCGCCTGATATAAGGCCCAGATACCCCACCAAAGCAAAAGAAACGGAATAAGTGTCACAAGAGTTTCTTTAATGGCTCTGCCGTCCTTGGCCTGACGATAGGGCGCGAGGCGCTGGAACCATGTTTTTGCATCAGATGTCATGAAATACCTTAAAATGAGAACTTCGATTAGGACATAATCTTAGTTGATTCATATAACAAAATGTAAAAGTCGCCAGAAGAAAACACTGTAAATGACGAAAGTTTCATCTCATCTACTTACAGAGGATATTCTGGGTTGTTCTGGGTATTACTTTTTTGGATATCCGGCCAGTATTGGCCGTGATAGATTTAGGTAATTTTATTACGCTGACCGAGCTTATATTCCATTATCCGATTGGTAATGGCTTGTTCTTCGTCAGTTTCGACATCATATTCTCCCGCCGGTTTTGGAGCATTAGGAGCCGTGTTGTGCATGGCCGCAACACCATCTGTAATATTACTTTCGGCTATTTGCGTATGGGGCGTTTGCGTAATGACAGGCTGGGCCGTTTGCGGGGCAGGCTCAATGGGGGCCGCCATATGTTGTTCAGGCATAGCCGGCGCGATCATAGCAGGTGCCGCCGCCATTGCGGGGCGAATATCCGGCATAGCGGCGCGGGGTTGTATGTCGCGTCTTTGGTGCGCCATAGCTAAGGCGGCGGCTGTGTCTTTATAACGCTTATCCAGTACGTCCATATTTTGCTTGGAGCGTAAGAGCTGCTCCTCTGCGGCATGTAGTTGATATGATTGGCCTTCAATCGTTCTTTCTAGGCGTTCGCGCTCAAGCTCATTGACTGTACGGGCCTTGCGTAATTGCGCGAGATCCTGACTGGCGGAATTGACGATTTCATCTTTGATTGACAATTGTTTGTTTAGGTCTTCGATTTTAGCTTCAAGGGCAAAGATTTTATCATCACGACTTAAGACATTATACTCATATTGGGTTTTGAAAGTTTTTATTTCTTCATGCACAGACGAAACACGCGTTTTCATTTCATTATTGGACGTCTGGCTTTTCTCTAATGAAATGCGCAGATCTGAGAGCTCTTTTTCAAGCTCCCCTTTAGCGGTTCGCTCATCTTCCAGATCAATTTTAATCGATTCAATATCTTTGGCATAGCTTAATTTATCAGTAGAGACTTCTTCCAGTGCCGCGGAAACATCGGAGATTTTCTGGCGCAGGACGCGATTTTCACGGGCTTCGACCTCATAGGAGGTTTTTTCGCGCTCGACCTGCATTTCAAGTGCGTCTTTTTCCTGTCTCACATTATTGAACTTGGTTTCATAAGCCCCGATACGGCTGAGCGCCTGTGTCAGTTGGCTGTTTGAATGATTAAGACTGGCTGTTGTTTCAGAAAGACGGTTTTTGTGGTCTTCGAGGTCAGCCTTTACAACGCTTAATTGGTGTCCCTGATTTTCATGCTCTTTATTAAGTGAAAACAAGCGAGCTTTTAAGCGACGGTTTTCTGGTTCAATCCGGTTGAGTAGGGAAAAGTTGACTTCCGCCTTTTCTGCAAAGCTAATCAGGCCTTCAACACGGGATTGCGCGCGGCGGTATAAAGCCTCACCATTCTCAATGTCTGATGTAATTTTCGCTATATCTAGACGTAGCTCACCCAGATCGGTTCCGGGCAGGTTTTGAGGTTCCAAAGTCGCCTTGGCTATTTTCTCTCGGTTAATATCACCAAGATTGCCAGGTTCATTTTGAGATAGTGACATGTCTTTTTTGGCGCGAAGTGTGCCGGCAGAAATATTATCATGTGTATGAGGTTCATGTGTCTGGGCGAGCAAGTTTGATGCGGCAAGTGCGGCGTGCTCGCCTCCAAGCGGGCTGTCAATTTCAGACGTGATCTCAGGAGTCGCGCTGAATTTTTCCATTTCTTTAGAAAGCGCTTCATCACGCTCAGACCCCAAATCATCTTGTGTGCGGTCAAGAGGGCGCAGCTCTGTGCCATGTTTAAGATTCTCGGCAAGACGCTTATCAATCGCGGCTAAGGCTTTTTCGTCTAAAATCCCGTCATCTTCGCGCGTATTGGTAATAGCTTGTAAACGTGACTTGTCTTTTTTGGCTTTTGACCCTGGCTTGCCTTTTGCATTATTTTTGCTTTGGCGTTTGAAAATAGACATTTTATCCCTCTGAAATGATTCGAAGTCACATCTTTGTGGAGATAATTAGGGTATATGCTTAATAAAGCCTTATTATTTTGGTATCCCGGCGAGAATAAATAATTATTTCAAACCTTTACTTATTACCAAGCTTCGAATTCTACAGAGCGTCTATGCCTGTTTTACACAGAGTAAAATGAGAAATGTCCATGTGCTGAATATTGTCAGCCTAGAGGATGGGAGGGCTTGACCTAGGGGTTTAGTAGCTTATGACTGTGCGGCTTAATTCTATCACGGAATATATTCATGTTCCCGGATAATAAAAAGGGAAGCTATTATGACACTCGCTTTTACATTTCCCGGTCAAGGTAGCCAATTTGTCGGCATGGGCCAAGAACTGGCGCAGGCCTTTAATTCGGCTAAAGTTATTTTTGAAGAAGTGGATGATGCGCTGGATCAAAACCTTTCGAAAATCTTGTGGGAAGGCCCGATGGAAGAGTTAACCCTGACCACGAATACCCAACCTGCTATCATGGCGTGTTCACTTGCAGCTATGGCTGCTCTGAAAACCGAGTTTGGAATTGACGTGACGCAGGCTAAATATGTAGCGGGTCATTCCTTGGGGGAATATTCCGCCCTTTGCGCCTCTGGTGCAATCTCATTATATGATACGGCCCGTCTTTTGCGTATTCGCGGTGATGCTATGCAGGCTGCTGTGCCGGTGGGCGAAGGGGCTATGGCGGCTTTATTGGGCGCCTCACTGGAAGATGCGCAAGCCGTAATAGATACAGGCGGAAAACACGGCATCTGCCAGATTGCAAATGATAATGCCGTGGGCCAGATTGTTATTTCAGGTGAGGTCGCAGCGATAGAAGCTGCAGCAGAGGCGGCGCGGGATATCGGCGTGAAAAAGGCGGTGATCTTGCCGGTATCAGCGCCTTTTCATTGTGATATGATGATGCCTGCGGCAAGGGCGATGGAGGCTGCTCTGGGCGGAACGGAAATAAAATCACCGCATGTTCAACTTATCAATAATGTCACGGCACGTCCCGTTTCCGATCCGGAGCAAATCAGGCGTGATCTTGTTACGCAGGTGACTGGCCGCGTACGCTGGCGCGAAACGGTTATGTGGATGTCAGAAAATGGTATTACGATGATGGAAGAGCCAGGATGTGGTAAGGTTTTAAGTGTCATGCGCAGGCGCATTGATAAAAGCCTGAGCGGTGGGGCTTTGGATACGCCGGAAAAACTTGAGACTTTCGCGAAGGCCGTCACAAGCTAGGTCGCTTATTCACGACACGAGGCAGCTCTAAGAGATAAAGGATAAAATATGTTGGATTTGAGCGGAAAACGCGCATTGATCACAGGCGCGACAGGCGGGTTGGGGCGAGAGATTGCGAAAAAATTACACGCAAATGGCGCTTTGGTGGCTATTTCAGGCACGCGGGTTGAAAAACTGGAAAGTTTACAGGCTGAGCTAGGTGAGGGCTGTTTTGTGACCCCGTGTAACCTCTCAGATGGTGAGGCGGTTGATAATCTGCCCAAAACAGCCGCTGAGGCTCTTGGCGGTCCAGTTGATATTCTTGTGTCCAATGCGGGATTGACGCGTGATACTTTGTTAATGCGCATGAAGGCGGAAGATTGGGATATTGTCCAACGGGTGAACCTTGAGGCTTATTTCCGGCTCTCAAAAGCCTGTTTGCGCGGTATGATGAAGTCCCGATTTGGCCGTATTATCGGCATAACTTCCGTTGTGGGTGTCACAGGCAACCCCGGCCAGACCAATTATGCCGCTTCAAAAGCGGGTATGATCGGATTTTCCAAATCTTTAGCCCAAGAAGTGGCCTCGCGCGGCGTAACTGTGAATTGTGTTGCCCCGGGATTTATTGCCTCTCCCATGACAGATGTTTTAAATGAGACGCAAAAAGAAGCCATTTTAGCGAAAATTCCGGCGGGTGCCCTCGGCCAAGGCGAGGATATCGCCAATGCCGTATTATATCTTGCCAGCACGGAAGCCGGTTATGTGACAGGGCAAACCCTGCACGTAAATGGCGGAATGGCCATGATTTAATTGACCGTAATGTTGGGCTTAAGCCCTAGCCAGCGCGGTAATTCTATGTTAGGCAGCGCGCGAAAAAGAGAGAAAGGCTTGTTTTCTGTAAATAAGCCCCTAACTTAGACGTTAGTAACCGCCGAAATAATTTCGGTTTCAGATGAGGAAATAGATATGTCTGATGTATTAGCCCGCGTAACAAAAATGGTCGTAGAGCATTTGGATGTTGATGAGGGGAAAGTCACTGAAAAAGCCCATTTTATTGATGATTTGGGCGCAGATAGCCTTGATAATGTTGAGCTTGTAATGGCATTTGAAGAGGAATTTGACATTGAAATTCCAGATGATGCTGCCGAGCACATTCAAACAGTTGGTGACGCGGTAAAGTATATCTCTGAACAAGCTGCCTAGAGGTATCTAGGCATATGCGCCGGGTTGTTGTTACAGGGTTAGGACTCGTATCACCTCTTGGCTGCGGTGTTGAAACCGCATGGTCTAATATTCTGGCCTCGAAATCTGGGGCCAGAAAAATCACACATTTTGACGTTGAAGATCTGGCCTGTCAGGTTGCCGCGGTTATACCGCGCATAGATGGACGGGCTGGCGGCTCGCCAGATATGGCGGGCGTGTTTGATCCTGACAGTGTGATGAGTGCGCGTGACCGCAAACGCATTGATGATTTTATACTATACGGTATTGCGGCAGCAGACGAAGCCTTAAAAGATGCAGCTTGGGCGCCCAGCGAGGATGAAGTTGAAGCCCGTGAGCGTACAGGTGTTATGTTTGGCTCGGGTATTGGCGGGCTTGAAACCACCTATAATGCCTCTATCACCTTAAAAGAGCGCGGGCCGCGGCGTCTCTCTCCTTTTGTTATACCTTCCATGCTGATCAATCTGATCTCGGGACAAATTTCTATTCGTACCGGTTTTAAAGGCCCTAATCACAGCGTGGTGACGGCCTGTGCCTCGGGCGCGCATGCTATTGGCGATGCCGCGCGGCTAATCCAGTACGGGGACGCCGATGTGATGGTCGCAGGCGGGGCAGAGGCGGCGATTAACCGTTTGGGCATTGCCAGTTTTGTGGCGTGCCGCGCCATGACCACCCATTTTAACGACGTGCCTGAAAAAGCCTCCCGGCCTTATGATAAAGACCGCGACGGGTTTATGATGGGCGAAGGCGCTGGTGCGCTTGTCTTAGAAGAATATGAACACGCTAAAGCACGCGGCGCGAAAATATATGCAGAGTTTAAAGGCTATGGCATGTCGGGTGACGCCTATCATATTACCAGCCCAGAGCCAGAAGGTGACGGGGGATACCGCGCCATGAAAGCAGCTTTGAAAAGCTCGGGTCTATCGCTTTCCGATATTGGTTATGTCAATGCGCATGGAACTTCCACCCCCATGGGCGATGAGATAGAGATCAAAGCTGTTGAGCGCCTCTTTGCGGATCATGCTAAAAATTTACACATGTCCTCGACAAAATCTGCCACAGGACATCTTCTGGGCGCTGCCGGAGCGCTGGAAGCGATTATAACCATATTGGCGGTGCGTGATGATATCGTCCCGCCGACACTTAATCTGGAAAACCCTTCCTTTGAAACCGATATTGATCTGGTGCCGCTGACAGCCAAACCTGTTAAGCTAAAAGCGGCCATGTCAAACAGCTTTGGGTTTGGCGGGACAAATGCAGCGGTCATTTTCGCGCAAGCCCCTGATTAAACCGGCCATGGACGGGCCAAAGAAAAATACCAAACAGACACAGGATTTTGTGGCCGCGCATGTTAAAGCCGCGCCAGAGCTGCAACAAGCAGAAGATAGCCCTTCCGTTCCACCTTTGCCGAAATGGCGATTAGGTTTCATTGCCTTGAGCGCATTGCTGACGATATTAGGCGGTCTGATGTTAGGCCTTTATAGTTTTGTGAATTATCTATATGAGGCCAAGCCCGATATTGAGGCCCAAAATATGGTCTTTGAAGTCCCGCGCGGAGCGGGGCTTTCGCGCATCACGCAAGACCTTGAGGCGGCGGGCCTGATTGACAGGCCTTTCATTTTTAAATTGGTGACAAAGTTACGCGGGAATGAAGCGAATTTCAAAGCCGGTGAGTATGAACTTTCAGCGCCCATGAGCATGGCGGATATTTACCAAAAGCTCTCTGAGGGCAAAGCGGTACTTTATCCTTTTACGGTGCCCGAAGGGCGCACATCAGCCCAGATCATTCGGGCTATGCAATCTATGGAAACATTAAACGGCGAGGTCGATATAATTCCGGCTGAGGGTACTGTTTTACCAGAAACCTATATGACACCACGTGGTATGACGCGGGCGCAATTAATCCAGAAAATGCAAGAGGCACAGACGGCGTATATTGAGAGTATATGGGACGGACGGCAAAAGGACTTACCGATTAAAACCAAAGCAGAAGCGATTAATCTGGCCTCTATTGTTGAAAAAGAAACGGGCATTGGCGGGGAGCGCGACCTGGTGGCGGGTGTGTTTATCAACCGGTTAAGAAAGGGTATGAAATTGGAATCAGACCCGACGATTATATATGGTATTTCTCAAGGCGAAATCCTGCGTAATAAGTCCGGTGCGCAACGGGGATTACGCCGCTCCGAAATTGACCGGAAAACAGATTGGAACACTTACCAAATTGAAGGCCTTCCCAAAACACCAATATGCAATCCGGGTAAAGCCGCGATTGCAGCCGTTTTAAATCCGGCCAAGACGGATGCCATCTTTTTTGTAGCGGACGGTACGGGTGGTCATGTCTTTGCTAAAACCTTGCGCGAACATAATAATAATGTTGCGAAATGGCGTAAGATTGAACGTGCCCGTAAACGTAAGGCCGGGCGGTAAGTTAAATGACCCGAAAAAAGCAATCCTCTAAGATTTCGAGTATGACGGGTTTTGCCCGTGTTACGGGTTCGCATGGGACTGTGAGTTGGGGCTGGGAAGCTCGCTCGGTTAATGGCAAATCACTGGATATGCGTGTGCGCCTGCCCGCTGAGCTATCGGCACTTGAAGGGGAGGTGCGTAAAAAAACCAGCGCAGCTTTTACCCGCGGAAATATCCAGATTAGTTTAACCCATCAATACGGGGAGGCCCAGAAAGCCTACCGGATCAACACGGCGCTTTTAGAGCAATTACAGCAGAGCGGAGCGGATGATATCTCGGCGCTTATGTCTGTGCCGGGTGTTGTTGAAGAAATCCAGATGGGAGATATTTTAAGTGATCC
>CAZNCJ010000003.1:0-77476 GCA_964571595.1 uncultured Caulobacterales bacterium
TCACTCCACATACTTAGTTTATTGTATGTGTTGCGACGACCAGTTGAACCCGCAGCCTCATCTAAGACACTGCCTAACACCACCTCAGCAATAACCCCCCTCACCCCTCAAGGCGTGTGAGATAGTCCCCCAGACTGCTGGCGACATAGTCGAGATTACCCCGGCTGAGCGAGGCGAAATTTAACCGCCCGTCAGGGAGCAGGTAAATAGCTTTGTCGGCTTCGAGCTTTAAACGGTTTGGTTCCGAAATGGGCAGGCAGGAAAACATACCTTTCTGCCTTGCCAGATTTTGCCAATCCCAATTTTGCAAATGGGTTTTAAAAGCCTCCAGCGCCGTGGCTCTTATCTGTTTGACGTGATCGCGCATACCAGAAAGTTCAGCCTCCCATCGCGCGCGCAGCTCCACGTCTCCCAAAATCGTAGCCACAATTTCAGCCCCCCGATCAGGCGGCATAAAATAAAGAGAGCGGATAATATCGATCAGGTGATTATACATGATCTCAGCAGGCTTACCGCTATCAGGCGTAATCATAAACAAAACTCCGACACGGTCACGATAGACGGCAAAGGATTTAGACGCCGAATAGGCAATGAGCATATTAGGAAATTGGGCGGCCATATATCGCAAACCTGCCGCGTCTTCTTCCAAGCCCTCCCCGTAACCCTGATAGGCAATATCCACCAAGGGGATGAGTGATTTTTGGCGCATAAGTTCGGTGAGGGACTGCCATTGCGCAAAGCTTAAATCCTCGCCCGTCGGATTGTGACAAGCCCCGTGCAAGACAATAATGTCTCCAGATTTTGCAGCCTCCAGACTTTGGAGCATTCCGGTAAAATCCAGTGTTTGGCTTTCGCGGTCATAATAGGTGTAATATTTGATGTTCAGACCTGCGGCTTTGAAAAAATCGACCTGATGGCTCCAGACGGGATCACTAAACCAGATCGTCGCCTTGGGGTTAAGCGAGCGAGTTAGCTCTGCGGCCACTCTCAGGGCTGAACCTGCTCCGGGTGTCTGCACCATACGCACGCGGCCTTCCAAGACGGCCTGATGATTTAGCCCTAATAAAAACTCGGAAACGGCCTCGCAAAATTTCACATTACCCGCCGGGGTGAGATATGATTTTGTCACCAGCTCGTCCAAGACGCGGCTTTCGGCCTGCCGCACAACCTCCATAAGCGGGACTTGGCCTTGGGCGTTACGAAAAACACCAATGCTGAGATTTACAAGCTCCGGGCGCTGATCCGCCTTTAAACGGCTAAATGTGCTCTCAATCGGATCATCGGTGTAGGATTTTAATCCATCGAACATATCAATTCTTTCAGATGTAAGGCCTATAGATAAATAAGGGCTAAGAGCTATAATATATTCAGAGGGTGGACAAGCCTGCTTTAAGACAAAGCTCTATTGCGGGCCGCCTTTGCTGGAAGCGCGCGTCACCATACGCCCGATCAAGCTCGCCCAGACCGCATAGCCATTTTCATTTAGGTGTACGCCGTCATAGGTCAGATCTGGGCGTAAGCCGCCAAGATCGGATATAAAATTCGAGGTTAAATCCAGATATATTATATCCTTATTTTTAAGCTCGTCTTGTAAAAGGCGCGCATTTAAGCCTTCATTTATCTGGGTAATCCGCTCTGACATATCGGCTTGGCGGGGCAAAATACTCTGCACAAAAATTTGGGCAAAAGGCTGTATCTCTCGTAATGCCAGAGCGAGAGTTGAAATATTTTCAACGATCTCATCAGAGGTTTTATCATAGCCAATATCATTTGCCCCGATCATAAGGTAAATCTGCTGCGGACTATGGGGCGCGGCGAGTGACAGACGCTTTTTAAGCCCTAAGGATGTATCCCACCCAATCCCGTGATTACGGCTCTCGACACCGGGGAAAAGGGCCTGCCAATTTCCGCCTTCAATCAGGCTATCGCCTAAGAACAAAACCCCGCCGCTCATTGGCGCTTGATCAGAAATTTCTGAAATGCGCTTGCTATAATATAATTTAGCATCCGCGCTAACATAGGCGGGAGGGTCTATTTGAACGGGCGGCTTGGCAGGAAAGTCAGGGTTAACTTTGCAGGCGGCTAAACATAATCCTAAACATGCCCATAATAATGCCGTTAGGGGAAATATTTTTAATTCGCGCAAATCCTCATCCTCTCACCAGAATAAGCCTAACGCGAAGCCCCTCAGCCATGCAAATGATTTAGTCTGAAAGAGAGCTAAGAATATCAGTCAGATGTCTTGAGATATGTCCAGTTTTGCTGTGTCGCTATAAGTCGGCGGTAAGGGCCTGTCTTATTTTCCTGTTGCGGTGCATTATAAGATGCATCTCCTGGCCAGAGCGTCAAAAACCCGTCTTTTTGATATATGAATTTAGTTTCAAACTTTTCAGGCTCTATTTTTTGCAAAACGGTGAAGGCCTGATCGACGGTATTAAATGCGGCCAGATCGCATAAAGAAACAAATGTGGGCGGCATGACGGGTAAGTCAGGGTCTGGCGTACGTCTGATAAGCTCGGCGGGAGATATCCACTGAAAGGCGTGGATTTCGCCCTCATCTATCTTCACGGGATTATCTGGGGCGCGGGCAACAAAAAACCAAGTTGAAAAACGCCGCTTTTCTTGAACGGGTGGAATCCATTGCGACAAGACAGGCATTGGCCTATCTGATATATCCAGCCCGGCTTCTTCTTGGGTCTCACGAATGGCCGCCGCGCGCGCCCGTTCTATAGATATACCAGAGGGATTATCTGCAGGGTCAACCCGACCGCCGGGAAAGACCCAAGCCCCGCCAAAATTTTTCAAAGCGCGGTTACGGCGTAAGATCAGCGCTTGCAGCCCCTCTTCACCGTCACGAAGTAAAATGACAGTCGCAGCGGGTATCAACGGGGCGGGCTGGTCAGGCTTTAAACTCGGGCCATCTTTCATTTATTCCGCAGCCGCATGCAGAGCCGCGGCCTCGGCTTTTATCATATCTGCCGCCTTTTCCGCGATCATAATCGTCGGGGCATTTGTATTTCCAGACACCAGATTTGGCATGATAGAAGCATCGACGACACGCAAACCTTCTAGGCCATGTACCTTTAATCTCTCATCGACAACGGCCATCTTATCTTGGCCCATTTTACACGTGCCAACGGGATGGTAAACCGTATCAGCGCGCGCCCGAATATCCGCGCGCAGAGCCGTATCATCGCTTTCTTCTGTGCCGTAGAGAGGCTTACCTCTCACAGGTTCAAAGGCCGGGGCTTGTAATATACGCTGTGCCAGCTTGGCCCCTTTAAGCAATGTTTCCATATCCCGATCATCTTCGAGAAAAGCCGGGTCAATCAGGGGTGCCTGTGTCGGGTCAGCACTTTGTAAGGTCACTCGCCCGCGGCTTTTGGGGCGCAAGACACAGACATGCAAACTATAGCCATGCCCCCAATGCAGCTTCCGGCCATGATCATCCACAAGGGCGACCACAAAATGTAATTGCACATCCGGAGAGGGCTCATTTGGATCAACATATAAAAACCCGCCGCTTTCTGCCAAATTACTGGTGAAAATACCGGAGCGCTTTTTTTTGTTAAATTTAAACCCGTCTCTTATAGCGTTGAACGTACCTCTTAAAGAAAAACCCATAGTTTCGAGAGAAGGACTTTTATAGCCCCCGACCCAATCAATATGGTCTTGTAAATTTTCACCCACACCGGGCAGATTGTGCGTTTGAGTAATGCCGTGCGGGGTTAAATTTTCTTTTGCGCCAATCCCGGAGAGCAATAAGATTTGCGGCGAGCCAAAGGCACCTGCACACAAAATCACTTCTCGGCGGGCTGTGATACTTTGGCTCTTATTTCCTTGACGGACCTGCACACCAGTAGCGCGGCCGTTGTCTATATTGATTTTCTCTGTGAGGCAGTTCGTCAAGACGTCAAGATTTGGCCGTGTCATGGCAATTTCTAAAAAGGCTTTGGCTGTCGACCAACGCTCCCCGTTTTTCTGGGTGACATGATAGCGTCCCAGGCCTTCTTGTTTATGGCCGTTAAAATCATCACTCATCGGCATTTGTAATTGCCGGCCAGCCTCAATAAAGTTTTCATTCAGCGCGCTATTATAAGTCAGCTCTGCCACATTTAAGAGCCCGTTCTTGCCGTGATAGTCACTATCTGCGGTTTTGGAACTTGGCTCGAAATGTTCGGATTTTTTGAAATAGGGCAGGACTTCATCAAAAGACCAGCCTGTATTCCCTAAAGCCGCCCAGCCGTCATAATCGGCCTTGTGGCCGCGTATATACACCATGGCATTAATAGAAGAGGAGCCGCCTAAAACCTTACCGCGCGGCTGATAGCCTTGACGACCGCCCAGACCCTTTTGAGGCACGGTTTCATAGCCCCAATTGCGTTTTTTGAACACCATATTCAAAATCGCTAAACCGGGGGTCGAGACAGAGTAATGCTTATGCGTACCCCCCGCCTCTATAAGACAGACCGAGATATCCGGGTCTTCAGAGAGTCGATTAGCCAATGTACAGCCCGCAGAACCTGCCCCTATGATGACATAATCATAACTCTCATCCATATTGTTTTTCCCTAAATTTAAAGCCTGTACAAATAAAAAGCGCGAGCATTACTGCCCGCGCTTCTTTATTTTCTTACTCGGACAAATTTTAGAAATTCGTTCTAAGCGTTACACCATATTGACGCGGCGATTCGGCAAAGGCTGAACGTGATGCGCCTTGTAGAGGCGTATTAAATGTGATGGAGCGGGTGATTTCGTCTGTGATATTCAAACCCCAGAATTCAATCGTCGCCCGATCATCCGGCAAAGATAAGCCAATTCTGGCATTTATCTTGGTGACGCTCTCCTGCTCATCAAACGGGGCAAGCTCCTCTCTTGGCCCACGACCTGTTACCGTACTCGCGGGTAGGAAAGGATTTGTAGATGTCCGGCGATCACTTTGGGTGGATAGATTAATATTACCCAGCAAGCCCCAACCTGTATCACCCAGATCACCATCATATGTGATCCCGAAGACAGAGGAGAACTCAGGCGCATTTGTCAAAGCAAATCCACAAAGTGGTACGGCTTGCGAAATAGTTCCACCCGCATCACAATCATCGCCATATTCCGCATCGGCATAAGTTACAGCCGCGTTAACAGACACAGCGTCAGATAGTTGAGCAAAGAGTTCAACTTCGACACCCTCTGAGGTTACATCATCGACGTTAAAGGTCTGGAACTGTGTTCCGGTAAACTCAAGGACCTGGAAATCATCAAAGGTCGAGAAGAAACCTGTCACGTTTAAGCGAATACGGCCATCAGCCAATGTCGATTTCAGACCGATCTCATAGGTGTCAACTTCTTCGGAGTTAAAGCGTGGATCAGACCCGCCAACGGCAGCTGTAGGATCGAGGTTAAACCCGCCAGCTTTATAACCATGGGCGAAACTGGCATAGGCCAGAAGATTATCTGTGACATCATAATCAAGTTTGATCGTATAGATAAACTCACTATCATTAAATGTGTCATCAAATTCTTGCGGAGAAATCGCAGCCCCGAAACCCAGGGCAGCAGCATTATCCTGCGGTAAGGCACTTAAGACGGGTGAGGTAAACCCGAAACAGTTAATAACCGCTGCCGAATTGGCTAAAAAACCTGAAAATACGGGCATCGTCACTGTGGCTAAACCATCATTTTCGGGCGTCGTCGGGTCAGTGTCAGGTACGAAGCCGGCCAATATGCCTTCTACAACCCCCGGATTCGGTCCGTTTAATCCGCCTGCAAGTGTCAAGCTCGCCACGCAAGCATCGCTATTCGTGCTGGACAGTTGCTGGAACTGACCGTCCTTACTGTCATCATTATAACGTGCACCGACTGTCAGGTCGAGCTTATCGGTGATCGAGAAGATATTATGGGTAAAGATCGACAAACTTGTCGCATCCTGCGAAAATAAATTATCCGCGGTTTGCCCAACTGAGGATTGCGGGACAAATGTCGGAGTCTGTCCTGCGAGGGCTTGAGATAAACCAAAACCAGCACCCGAGAATAATCCCAGCGTGCCTGCATTACCAAAGTTCGCAAGACCAATACTACTTGAGAAGTCGGGGCCAAGTTCGAGGGCAAAGACCTCATCAATCGTCTCATCCGCCCAATAGCCGCCAATCAGCCAGTCAAGGCGGTCATCAAAGGCTTCGCCTTGAAAGCGTAACTCGGCAGTAATCGTACGAATATCATCGTCAAGAGCCGTAACTTCATATTGCGCACTGCCATTAAAATCGCCCTGGAACGAATTCGCTGCGAAATCACGATAAGAACCAATTAAAGTAGCTTCAGCAAATCCGAAATCATGTACAAGCTCACCGGAAACACCAAATGACTCAGAGCCATTTTCAAACTCTGTATCATCATTAAAAACAAGGGCTTCCAGGCCATCTTCAAAACCTAAAGCCGGGAAGAGATCAGCTTGCGCCGCACCTAAGGCTGGGCTGGCAGATAATGTCACCGCCGCACAACAATTCTCGTCCGATTCTGAATAATCTGCTATAATGCGCAAAGATGTTAAGTCAGTTGGCTGCCATAAGGCTTGGCCTTTAATCAAGAAACGATCTCTATTATTGCTCTCAATATCTGGATCAATCGAGCTGGTTAGGAAACCATCGCGTTGACGATAAGACCCGTTTACGCGAAAGGCGAGGTTTTCGGAGGCCGTGAAATTAACACCGCCCTGCACATTAATCAGATCAAAATTACCATAGGTAAAATCGGCAAAGCCGCTAAAACCGTCAAAATCAGGCGCTTTAGTGCGGATATTCAGCGCACCCGCAGATGTGTTACGTCCAAACAAAGTCCCTTGCGGACCGCGTAAAAGTTCCAGAGATTCGATATCTGTTAATTCGCCCAAGGCAATACCTGGACGGGACTGATAAACGCCGTCGATAAAGACACCGACCGCACTTTCAAGACCGATATTATTACCTGTCGTACCCACGCCGCGAATACGAATAGATGTACCTTGAGTTTCAGTCTGCGAAGACTGGATGTTAAATCCTGCCGCAACGCTACCCAGATCTTTAATACTTGCAACACCCTGAGCTTCCAATTGCGCCGGGTTAACAACTGTCACCGCCAAGGGCACATCTTGAATACTTGTGGCCCGTTTGGTCGCCGTTACAATAATTTCGTCAGCATCCTGCGCCATTGCTGGCATTGCTACAGAACTGCACAAAGCGGCTGTTAAGGTCATTAAACCGATTTTTTTCATGAACTTCTCCCCAGAAGAGACCTGCATTATCGCCCTGCAGTCTATTTGACATGCAAGTCTGGCAGGTTTTCCTGCACAGAAGGCTATTATGTTATTGTTTTAGCAAGTGATGATCATGAATCAACACCCAGAAAGGTGAAAACCTTTTATTTTGAATAAGATGTGACTAATATGTCTCACATTTGTGCATATGCAATTATCTTCACATATATATCCGTGCTCGCGGCTTTCAAAGCTAGCTGTTGCAAAGCCTGATAATCCCGCTGCCTATCAAAATCATGTATTTACCACGCTCTACATGGACACATGGCAATGATTTTTCCGATTATGGCGCTAATTTGATTATTCCTATTGCAATAAAGTCAAATTTCAGGCATTTCCCCGCTCGGAGACGTGGCCGAGTGGTCGAAGGCGCTCCCCTGCTAAGGGAGTATGGGTCATAAGCCCATCGAGGGTTCGAATCCCTTCGTCTCCGCCACTACCCTATGGTGATATAATTCTCACTCATTCACTTTAAATTCTTAGAGAGCAGGCTTGCGCCTATGACTGCGAGAATCAATGAATAGACCCATTAGAATGGCAAATAATAATAACATTGCAGGCCAACTTGCAGGCTCCCATAGACCTTGAGAGAGCCAGCGGTCCAAAACAACATAAGAAAACGGTGCAAGCGTCAAAACCAGAATTAAAGTGGCATTGGGCCTGAGCGCCAAGAGTGGCAAGAAAATCATTAAATACCACGGAAAGAGGACGGGGCTTAAGAGCAATGGCACAGAAAATGTCAGGGCTATTGCCAATATGATATGTCCTTTCTTGGCTATCCACGCACTCAAACCAAAAGTGAGAACCGCCAATAGGCCTAGCAGAGCTAGGAATTGGGTTTTTGATAAAGACAATAATATTTGTATCGCCTCCAAGAGAGGATAAAGCGGTGCGCCGCCGCGCCATTTTTCAAAAAATACAGGCAAGAGACCCAAGGGTTTATACCCTAGCCCAAACATGACCAGATATATCAACCCCCATATAGAGGCCGCACTTAGAAAGAGCTTTACCGCTTGTCTGGGTTTTAAATAAAACAGTAAAGGCCCGGCCATGACGGCTGGTAAAAACTTCACACTGGCCGCAAGTCCAATAATTATACCCGCCAACACGATCTTATCCTTTTCAAGACACCAAAGCGCGCTGACAACACCTAGAACACATATAATATCAAGATGGGCCCCCACGCCGGTTTCCAGGAAAAAGAGCGGGCTTAAAGCTATGAGGGCAAAATGCTCAAGCCCGCCGCGATGCTTTAAAAGCCTGTAGCTTACAATCAAGGCCACGACAGCAGCGGTACTGGCGATTATCTTCCAAACCCAAACCCCGTAAACGGGGCCGCCCAGTGCACTCATGGCAAAAAGCGATAAAGCCCCCGGCGGATATAATGTGGCATAAGCAGCATGTTCTTCAGGCGTGCTCCATAACTGGCGCAAGGCTGAAACCTTCTCGTCATTTGGCGCGGTCACATAAGGATCATGACCGTTCAAGAACACCGCTCCGTCCCATAGATATCGATCTATATCATTTGACGTTAAGGCCGGCAGGGGCAGTAATATCAAGATCAAGAGGACACCTAAAATCAAAATATGCTTGGGAGAGGCCGTTTTTGAGGCCCAGATATAAAGCCCTAACACACTCAGCAGGCAGGAAAGCAGGATATAAGCTGTACCTATCTTTAAAGGGACCGCCTGCGGGATAACATAAACCCCCAAAGTGATGACCACCATAGCCAGATAGGACAGACCTAATTTCGGGCGAGGGATCACACCCTATTCTGCTGCGATAAAGGCTTCGGTTTTTTTGCTCACGCCTAATGTAGCCGGTGACGGGGTTTGTAATATTGGGTTTGTCGCGGGTGTAGACTTTTGAGCAGTTTTAAGCTGCCACGTTTCCAGGGCCGTTGAAAATCCAATATAGAAAAAGCCAATTGCAAATAAAGTGAGGAAAGGCACAACCAACCAATATTCTTTAGAGACCGCCCAGAATAAAAATCCGAGATAAAGCGTACCTAATCCAATCTCGAGGTAATTAGCCCAAGTTTGACTATGGGTGCGGTAGGCCGATTTTTGGCCGGCATTATCATGCTGGTCGCCAGATTTTGGTGTCCGCACAAAGCCCGTCTTATATCCAACCAAGGCTTCAATGACAGCCCGGCCATTATTCACGCCCAGCCCGATTGAGGTTGCCAGCAAAGCCGGCATGATGAGCAACTTATCGACAAGCCTTCCGTAAAGACGTTTTTGAGAACTCAAGAAAAACCACGCATGGCTCAAACTGGCAAAGGCAAATATTGGCAGGTCAAGCCAGATCAAAAAATTCGGCTCCATTTGCTCGCGGATATGCACGGTCGGCAGGAGGAAAAACAGGCTATCCACAAACATAAGAAGATATGAAATATTTCCTGTAAGGTGAAAACTGGCCTCGACCTTTACACGCGCCGGAATATCAGCTCTCCATATTGCGGGGAGCAATTTAGTCATGACTTCTATCGCGCCCTTAGCCCAACGATGTTGCTGGCTTTTGAAAGCCTTCATACCTTCAGGAATTTCACTTGGACACGGAATGTCAGGACGATAGATAAACTCCCAGCCTTTCATTTGCGCTCTATAGCTCAGATCTGTGTCCTCTGTGAGCGTATCCGCGCGCCATCCACCGGCGTCAATAATGGCCTCTTTGCGCCAAATCCCAGCCGTGCCATTGAAATTAAAAAATGCACCCATGCGGTAGCGCGTCATTTGCTCAATACCAAAATGAGCGTCCAACATAATCGCTTGCAAGCGGGTCAGCATATTGCGGTCTGTATTTAAATGACTCCATCTGGCTTGAACAAGCCCGATTTTCTTATGCGTAAAATAAGGCAATGTGCTTTTGAGAAAGTCGGGCTGCGGGATGAAATCAGCGTCAAAAATCGCGATAAACTCACCCTTAACCGCCTCCATGACATCCGCCAGAGCCCCCGCCTTATAACCTTGGCGGCTTTCGCGTCTGACATGGCTGATATCAAAACCGCGGCTCTGATAATAGGCCACTTTACGGGCAACTATATCGACACTTTCATCATCTGAATCGTCGATTATTTGAATTTGGAGTTTATCCTTTGGATAATCAAAACGCGCAATGGCATCAATAATACGCTCGGCCACAAATTTCTCATTATACATGGGGGCCTGAACCGTAACATGAGGGAAGTCTGTTATAGGGCCAGGTTGAGAGCCTTCATTAATAATACCTGCGTCCAGAAAGCGGCTGGCTTTTAAGCTATGATAAACACGGTGAGCCCCATAAAGGCATAAAACCGATATGAGGCTGTAATGTATCAGCAATATAAGGAAGGCTCCCAGTGACATATATCAGGGTCCTAAAATGTCTGAACAATTGCGAATTGTATATTTGTGCCCCGCAGCGTGTTCTCGCCGTAAATCGCGGTTGTACCCGTGATCTCAGCAGCAAATCTATCATTGAATTTATACCCTGCCGTATATTCAACGCGACCAAGATCAAACTCCAAAGGAAGTTGCGGGTTTAAAGCTGCAGCGGCCAGCCCTGTATCATCTAGGTCCGTACTGCCCGCAGCATGAATACCGTCTAGCTTTGTGCGCAAATAGGTTTTTTCATTTACGTCAATACCGTATTCTACGAGAAATCTAAACTCATCAACAGGGTCCTCAGTCCGCACGCGGTAACCGACTTCCAGCCCGCCATAACCAAGTTTGCCGAAAGACTTACCAAAGAGCAATTTGCCTTCAAAGTCTTCCTGACCATTACCGAGTGGTAACTCGGCATCCTCGCTATAAAGATAAGGCGCTTTAAACAGGCCTTGAACGGAAACAATAACTGGGCCGTCAATCAGCCGGTAACGCAAACCGACATCAACATCACCAATACCCGTACCCGACGTATCCACACCGTCACTTGTATTTTGAAGATTTGCTAGAGAGCCGGTTGCAAAAAATGTCAGATTATCCTGAATACCATGTTCCCAATACACATTGAAATTTGTATTTTGAAAGTTTTCAAATCCGTTTTCCGGGCCGAAGCGATTGCTGGTTTCAAAAAAGTTGACCGCGCCTTTAAGATAGCTGTCTCCTTTTTTCGCTGTCCAAGCGCCTGCTGAGGCGGTCATCGGCATAGCTGCCACTAAAGTCATGAGGGAAGTAATTGTAAGTAGTTTTTTTGTCATTGTTATCTCTCTTAAAAATTTACCTCTTCTGACTTACAGAACTGATCCGAATTTAAAAATTCACAATGGAGCGCATCCAATTCACGAAAACGTCACTCATTTTCACGAAGTTATCACGGAGTTGAATAAAGAGAGTATTTTATGGCGTATACCATTATAGAGGGTAGTCTCTTAAGGGGGCGAGGCTCATGCCCCGGGCAAATCCCAAACACGCCTTCACAGTGAAACAGGACTACAAATGCGCAAAGATCTCGCGCAAATAAACTCCAGCCAGTACGTTAAAATAAATAAGGGCCACACATAACATATGTTACATGCTGACCCTTTAAGATTTAATCCAGTAAGATTTAATCCAATCTGATAACAATCCGGTTATGGACTGTCATATATATCGCGCTTTATAATTTAACGCGCTTTATTAATTTCCTTAGACAGAATGTAAGCTATCATTTGTTCAAGTAATTTCTCGGCACACCCTTGTGTGCGTGCATCCGCTAACAACTGGTCTAAATCTGTATTTACAAATTTTTGAGACAAGCCATATTGCGCATCCATACCCCCCTCGGGAAAAACTTTCTGTCTTTCTGTTTCGTCAATGTGATCGAATAAATTATAAAATGATTGAGCTATATTGGAATGTAATTTGTCCTCTTCTATGATTACACCCACTTTATCTTCACCCACCGTAATATTCATGTGTAAACCCCCAACAGTTACCTATGTTTACATCTTCTGAGATACAGAAAATCCTTTATGTGATTTAACTCACAAAAAATAAATTCGTATACTCTACTTTTGGCTACCTTTAGGGTAAGATTTGACCAGACTTGATGGCTAAAACTGAGGCATGAACGCGATTAGAGGCCTGTAATTTATTTTGGATATTCTGCATGTGTTTTTTGATCGCACCTTCAGATATCTTATAAATTTGAGCGATTTCCCAATTGGTTTTTCCGGCGGCCACAAGGGTGAGAACTTCCACTTCGCGTTTGGTTAAACGCACACAGTCATTTTCCTTATCAGTGCCTGATAACCTCAATATACAATTATGGCTATAAATGCAGGCCAGCTCTATTAAGGCAATAGTGTCTACGCCGAGCGATTGAGGGTTAGGGTGGGCCATTGAAAACAAAGTCTTTTGCAATCCCCCCGCTTTGGAGGAAACGGCTAAGCCTTCCTTCATAGCATATTGCACATGCATTTCAGAAATTTCCTGGCTATATGTTGAAGCGTGTTTAAGGGCGTCTGACCAAAAAAAGCTCCCATCATATTGCATAGCATATTTGACTATTGGGTCATGCAATATCATATTTTTTTCAAACCATAAGGTCAGTATCTCTTTCAGGAGATCAGATTTTATAAAATTCTCATTTGTAGGTGTGTTGATGTCCAGATTTGCAATCATTCCCAGTGTTAAACTCTGAAAACCAAATAGGCGGGTAAATTTTTGCAATATTTCAAACACACCCTCTCGTGTTTTGGAATTTTGCAGATCTTCAACATAGCCAAGCAAGTCAGAGATCTGCTGACTTTTCTGGATCAATTCAGTGTTATGATTAAATTCTTTGTTGATTTTTTTATATCCTGTTTAATTTGCCGCTAAAGTATAGCCTTAGACCCGATAATCAGCACCTAGCAAAATAGTTACAGATATGATTATTACGCGCAAATAATATGAAATAACTTTTCCGTTAAACCCTTAATTTTAAAGACAAAATACACCTCATAAGTGTGCCGAGGACCCAACACACCCCAATTGTGATATCTATCAATATAGCTTCTGTTATGACCTGTCTGGTTAAATAACATGCGCGTAAACATTATGTGGGCGCCATGTCCTGATCTGCTACGCCGTGGAGCGAGCGCCGACCTGGGATACGAATATCTTCTACAAGACTTTGAATATCATGGGGCGGCGCGGGTGTAACAAGCGCGGCGCAGACACCCATAGCTGTGGCGACCCACATAAAGACAAACCCAATCCCTTCGGGCGAAACCCCCATAAACCACTGATCTGGCGTTCCGCCGCCAAATTTGAAGTAATAAATATAGCTAAAGGTGGAAATCAGGCCGACCAACATGGCAGTAATCGCACCTTCCTTATTCATACGTTTCCAGAAAATGCCTAAAAATATAACCGGAAAGAGCGAGGCCGCAGCAAGCCCGAAAGCAAAGGCCACAACTTGAGCCACAAAGGGGAGCTGCGTGGCGTAAATGCCTAACAGGCCCGCACAAATAACAGCCGCAGCGGCGGCAATACGGGCTGCGCGCATTTCCTGTTTTTCGCTCATATCCGGTTTGAAAGTGCGTTTGAGAAGGTCGTGTGAGACGGCAGAGCTTATCACCATTAAAAGACCCGCCGCCGTTGAGAGCGCCGCCGCAAGTCCGCCTGCTACGACAAGCCCGACAACCCATCCCGGCAATTTAGCAATTTGTGGATTAGCCAGAACGAAAATATCGCGATTGGGCACGACTTCATTTTGCAAACCATCAGCTGCATTCGGCCCTCTATATTGCATTATGCCGTCCCCGTTCAGGTCCTCATATTTTAACAATCCCGTCTTCTCCCAATCTTTATACCAGACGGGAACAGGCTTGCCGCCATCCGCTTCAATCTGGGCGGCGCGGTCTGCATAGTTTTCGCCGTCCTCTATATAAACGGCCTCATTGACCGTCTCGACAAAGTTCATACGCGCAAAAGCACCCACTGCTGGGGCAACTGTGTAAAGACAGGCTATAAACATTAACGCCCAACCCGCTGACTTACGCGCAGCTTGTGCTGAACTGACGGTGAAAAAGCGAATAATGACATGGGGCAAACCTGCCGTTCCAAACATCAGGGCGGCCGTTATACAAAACACATCGATTTTGGACTTGGTCGTTGAGGTATATTCCGTAAAGCCGAGATCCGTCACTACATTATTGAGCTTGGCCAACATGCTGACATCTGTCCCTGCGGCCTGACCAATAAACCCAAGCTGGGGGATGGGATTTCCTGTAATGGCCAGCGACATAAAAATAGCAGGCACAGTATAGGCAAAAATAAGAACTACATATTGCGCGACCTGTGTGTAGGTGATCCCCTTCATGCCGCCCAGAACCGCATAGATAAACACAATCGCCATGCCGATCAGAATACCGATATTAAACGGCACGCCTAAAAAGCCTGAAAAGGCAACCCCCACACCCTTCATCTGTCCGGCAATATAGGTAAAGGACACAAATAAAGCACAGATCACGGCTATAAGACGTGCAAGTTTAGAATAATAACGATCACCAACAAAATCCGGGACGGTAAACTTTCCGAACTCTCTTAAAAAAGGTGCCAGCAATAAAGCCAAGAGCACATAGCCGCCCGTCCAGCCCATAAGATAGACCGAGCCGCCATAACCTAAAAAGGCAATCAAGCCTGCCATGGATAAAAATGACGCTGCACTCATCCAGTCGGCGGCTGTGGCCATGCCATTTATGACGGGATGTACGTCATGACCGGCGACGTAAAATTCTTTGGTTGAACCGGCGCGCGACCAGATCGCAATACCGATATACAGACCAAAGGTCAGAATGACGAAAAAATATGTCCAGAAAGTCTGATCCACCACCCTACCCCTTTATACCGAACGTCTTTTCATATTGGGTCATTTTGCGGCAATAGATAACGATCAGTATTAAGAAGACATAGATCGAACCATTTTGGGCAAACCAGAAACCCAGCGGCGCGCCTCCGATTGAAAAATTATCCAGAGCCTCTCTGAATAATATCCCAGCCCCGTAAGAGACAAGAAACCAGATGATTAATAAACTAACCGTCAGCCTAAGCGTTGCCTTCCAATAGCCTTTGGCATCCTCTGTGGTGACATCTTGTTCTGTCTGTGTAGCCAAAATCCTCTCCCTAAATCTTGTTCTGATAAGTGAGCATATCTCGAAAGACCCGCTTCATTATTTTAAACCAAGACTAGACCCCCATTTTTGTTTTTGCAAACCTTGAGACATCAAAGCTACCCCGCCTTATAAAGCTTCCAGCCAATCCGAAAGAGAAAGCCCGCCAGGAGAAATCCGCCCATAATATAAAGCTCAAACAGGCCAAGGCCCGGCTCGCGTAAAGCTTCCAGTCCGCGCATGAAAAATATAGCGCCGACCAAAAGGGCCATGGACATAAAAAGATGGGCTTTCATATATCTCATTTTTCGTATGAAACCTACAGCGTCAAGTATTTCATCCCATAGGCTTTAATCCATAGGCTTTAATTATCGTGGCCCATTACCGCCTGGCCGTGCTGGCAATGTGGATATTATGACGGCGGCAGGAAAAGCCATATCTGAAGCTAAGGCCCAATTAGACGATATGGCTTGAACGGAGTTTGGCGATTTGCTCTGGCGTGAGATCGAGTAATTCCGTGAGAACCTCCTCAGTATGCGAACCCAATGTCTCTGGGCCGCACCATCTGACCTCGCCTTGTGTCTTTGACATTTTAGGAAAAATATTTTGCATCTTCACAGATCCAAATTGTTCACTATCCACATCTATCAAGGACTGGCGCGCAACATATTGTGGATCATCCAGCATGTCTTGGGCGCGGTACACTTTGCCCACAGGCACAGCATGGGCGACCATAACCGCATCAATTTCAGCCATTGTTCTAGAACTGGCCCAGTCATTTATTATCTCGTCCAGTTCAATTTGATTTTCCCCGCGCGCCGTATGGGTGAAGTATTTAGGATCGTCTTTAAGCTCCGGCATGTCCATAGCCTGACAGAGGCGCGCAAATATTGTGTCCTGATTAGCAGCAATAATAATCATACCATCACTGGCATCATAGACATTAGACGGCGCAATAGCGGGCAGATATGAGCCTGATCTTTCGCGGGTAAAGCCCTCTACAGTATATTCAGGCACAAGGCTTTCCATAACGGTAAGCACAGATTCGTAAATACTGACATCAATGACTTGGCCCTCACCTGTTTTTTCTCTGTGGTGAAGGGCTGATAACGCTCCTATTGTAGCATAGGTCGCGGTGAGTGTATCCCCCAGAGAAATACCCGCCCGGCTTGGCTTCATATCCGGATTTCCGATTATATATCTCAACCCGCCCATGGCCTCGCCCACAGAAGCATAACCCGGCCTCTTGGCATATGGGCCTGTTTGGCCAAAACCTGACACACGTATCATGATAATTTTTGGATTGATCTTTTTAAGGGTTTCGTAATCAAGGCCCCATTTTTCCATCGTGCCGGGACGAAAATTTTCCAGAACAAAATCGGCATCTTTCACCAATTCACGGACGATGTCCTGACCTTCCTTTTCGCGTAAATTTGCCGTTATGCATCTTTTATTACGCGCACAGATTTTCCAGAAAAGCGGATAGCCATCACGCCCCCAAGCGCGCAAAGGATCACCTTGGCCAGGCGGTTCAACCTTTATGACATCTGCGCCCATATCCGCGAATAATTGCCCGCAAAACGGCGCGGCAATAAGCTGTCCCATTTCAATGACACGAATATCGGTAAGCGGGCCTTTTCGACCATTGGGTTTTGTCGACATTTTAAAGGTCCTCCTCTTACTTTATACTTATTTCGTTTCTGGAAAGTCGCAAGCGCGACAGACATAGCCCGAAAATTGTTTGCCCATTTTTCAAAAGCCAATACTCACTATGCCTTAAACAGCGTCTAGTTTGTAGACGCGCCAATGTCTAATCATCTCAGGATGTTTTTGCAAGACTGGGAAGATATATATTGTAAAATATTTATACAATTATACAAATAAAGATGTCATCACGCGCATAAGGCTATGCGCTCACCACGCAGTAAAACATGTAATAGAGGCTAGGATGACTAAAGATAAACGTCGCGTTGTTAGGCCTTGATCCATTGCTCAAGACATTCTTTGAGCTTTTCGAGTGAAATAGGCTTTGTGATATAATCATCCATGTCTTTATCAAAACAATCTTGTTTATCACCGCTCATCGCATGGGCAGTAAAAGCAATGATCGGCGTGCGCTTCATGCCTTGGCTCTTTTCAATATCTCGGATGGTTTCTGTCGCTTCATAGCCATTTAATTCCGGCATAGAGATATCCATTAATATGGCTTTGGGTTTAAGCAATTTCCATTTTTCTATCGCCAGCTTGCCGTTACCGACAACTTTAAACTTATAGCCTAATTCCATCATAGCGTGACGCACAAACATCTGATTGACCTCATTATCTTCGGCTATCAGAATATCTATCTCGCTCAAATCTTGCTTTTCACTTGTCGCGCTTTGCTCAGAGGGCACATGGGCAGGGCGGCTCTCTATCATGGGAGCCCCCAAATCCTCTAGGGCACCTAGCTCATCTTCCAAAGACGGAGCGTGAACAATTGTTGTTATGGTATCAAATAGGAAGGAGCTTCGCGGCGGCTTAGTCATGAAACTTGCCGCACCCATATCTTTCATTTTCCGGGCAAGCTGAGAACTATCTACAGATGAGAGAACAAGCACGGGAATATCGTCAAATCGACTATGCTTGCGCATCGCCTTTAAAAAGTCGCTCCCATCATGATCCGGCATTTGATAATCTAAAATAACCAGATCAATCGAAATGTTTTTTTCATCCGCTTTTTGCAATACAGATAAACCTGATTTCGCAGAAGGGGCGGTCACACAAGGCCAACCCCAATGTTGTAGCATTTCCTTGAGAATATCGCGATTAACAGAGCTGTCATCAACGACAAGAATATTGAGATTTTTCTGTGTATGCAGGCGTGCTTTCTTAGGTTTAACATTTTTATTAACAGGCAAGTCGATGGTAAAACTAAATGTCGAACCTACCCCGACTTCGCTTTCAACTTTCATCTCGCCGCCCATAAGCTCAATAAAAGATTTCGCAATCGTCAAACCCAGACCGGTTCCGCCAAATTTGCGCGTTGTACTGCCATCGGCCTGACGGAACTTATCAAAAATCAAATCGATTTTATCTTCGGGAATACCAATTCCGGTATCTTGAATACGGAATGTCAACGTCGACACATCATCTTGTGTGCTCCCACCCACATCCACGAGGACATGCCCATCAAGGGTGAACTTTAAAGCGTTACCCAATATATTGGTAATGATTTGACGAATACGCCCCCCGTCACCAATAAACGCACTCGGCAGGCTGGGTTGATAGCGTACAAGCACATCAACACCATTTTCCTGCTTTGCCGTCGCAAGGAGGGACGTCACATCTTCCATACTATCTTTGAGATCAAATGGCTCAAGATTAAGCTCCATCTGCCCGGACTCGATTTTGGAGAAGTCCAAAATATCATTAATGATCGTCAATAGGGCCGTGCCGGATCTCTGAATAATATTTAATAGCTCTTGGTCTTCGGCGCGCATATCACGCTGCATGAGAAGATCGCAAACACCCATAATACCGTTCATCGGTGTTCTAATCTCATGGCTCATATTGGCCAAAAACTCCGATTTGGCACGATCCGCACTTTCAGCCCTTAGCTCAGCCTCTTTGAGATGCGTAATGTCAAAACCGGTCCCAATCAGAGTTTTGGGTTCCCCCTTCTCATCTTGAATCAACTGTCCGGTAAAATTCATCCATATGGTACGGCCATCATCAGGACGAATAACCCGGTACTCAATAGAATAGGGTTCATTATTCTCAACACTTTTTGTGACTGAATTATGCACAAATTCTTGATCGTCAGGATGTATAAAGTCAGGCAGGCTTTCATATTTTATCTGCCGATCAATGGGAATACCCATGATCTCAAATAAAGTACGTGACCAAATTATATTATCTTTCTGGACATCTAATTGCCATACGCCAACACGGGCATAATCTGCAGCCAGTTTTACAAGCTTGCCGTCAATGTCCATATTGAGATCATGATTAATCTGGGCTAACTTTTTTGACTATGCCATATTACCATCTTTAAGTAACGAATCATTTTGTTACCAAGAACGTACAAAGCTATTGTTTAAACATTACTTAAGAAAATAAACGCCTTTTGCCTTTTATTAAGGCCATTAATTAACCCGTTTATTTGCGATAGGCTTTACGAATGATAACGGGTTTGACCAAGAACTGTGCCCGTATTGCATTCTCCGCACTTGGCTCTGTCTCGCCCGATTGAATGGCCCGAACAACCTCCATGCCCTTCACGACAGTGCCAAAACTGGCATAGCCTTGACCATCGGGATTACGCTTGCCACCAAAATCCAGAAACGGATTATCAGCCGTATTGATAAAGAAATATGCCGCACTGCCCGTACCAGGCTGATCACGTGCGAGAGAAACACTGCCCGCCACGTTTGAGAGGCCCGTTTGTGTTTCGTGTTCAATATCGGCGGTAAGAGGTAAAAGATCGAGACGGCCGCCTTGTAAGATAGACATCCCCATCTCTAAAGGATCATTATCGGGGCGCACAGCTCTGTAAAACCCTTGGCCATCATAAAGGCCCTCATCTACATAATAGAGGAAATCCCCGGACGATATAGGCGCTCTATCTGCATGAACCTCGATCTCGATCTGGCCCATATCCGTTTCTAGGATAATGTTTGGGCGTTTATCAGCCCCGCAAGCCGTTAAGACAGCCAGCCCTGCGAGAAGACCTGCCGTCTTACCCACAGTCTTGATAGACAGATATTTCATTTTTTATCGTCTTTATCGATCTTTTTTGAGGTCAGTCCCATATCGATCAAAACGATGGAGGCAATACCGAAAAATAAGGCAAAGGGTGGATGTCTAAGTGCGAGCAGCACGACAATACCGATGCCGATACCTAGAATGATAGCATATGGGTGGAATGATGTTTTCATCCTTCTAATTCAACATCCCAGTACAAATAGTCAAGCCAACTTTCATGTAAATAATTTGGCGGAAACCGCCGGCCTTGGGATTGTAACTGATACATAGTCGGTACAAAGGGCTTTACACGGGGGTGCATATGGGCGTGCTCAGGCAAGCGCCCCCCTTTTTTAAGATTGCATTTCGAACAGGCGGCGACGATATTTTTCCATGTCGTGCGCCCGCCCAGCCTACGGGGTATCACATGATCAAATGTCAAATTATCCGGGCTGGCGCAATAGACGCATTCAAATCCGTCGCGTAAAAACAAATTAAACCGCGTAAAAGCGGGAGACCGGTTTTGCGGAATATAGTCTTTGAGCGAAACAACACTGGGCAAGCGCATTTCAAAATTGACGGACCTTGCGGTTTTCTCATATTGATCAATAACATTCACACGTTCAAGAAAAACGGCTTTTATCGCGTCCTGCCAAGACCATAAAGATAAGGGAAAGTATGAAAGTGGTTGGTGGTCTGCGTTTAATATCAAACAAGGAAAAGCTCCAGAGCTGACGCTTTCCGGTAAGGGCTGGTTTTGTGACATCAAGCCCATTGGCCCCGCCCCGCATCCTGATTTTGTAAAGTCATCTTAAAAGATGTTTGCGTTAAATCCCGACTTAAACTGAAAACCAATCTCCCTGTCCTGTGTGACGCTTTGATCAAACTATACAAAATGAAACCCCTCTGACAAGGGGCGCAATCAGAACCAAACCCCATTTAGGCACGCATGGGCGGCAAAACTGCGGGTTTCTCTCGCCATTTTTCTTTATTCCTTACATGATAGGCCATGCGATTCGTTTTTTATTCTCTGGCGCTTATGCTCGCAATTTCGTCTCCGTCAAACCTTATGGCGGCCCCGGGGGATGAATATACTCTGCCCAAGATAGATCAAAGCGCGCAAACGCCCCGCACTGAAACAGACTTCCAACACGCAACTGCAAGCCTGCAAAAACAAGTGCGCAGTGCTACTTCAAAGCTAAAGGTGAGCAACGCCTTCACACTTTCTGAAATCGCGACGGGACTGGGCTCTATTTCGGCCATGATAGAGGATGATAAAGGCAATCTGCTTATACTCGACAAAAAACGCGGTCGGCTTTACCGCCTCATCGACCGCGCCCGTGACGGAAAAATTGATAACCGTATCCCCTATGCAGCCGCCTTTAAGAAGCCGAGCGGCTTAACCCGCAAAGGGGAAGATATTTACATTGCCGATCTGAACGGTATTTGGAAAATCAGCTCTGATGGGACGGCGCAATTCGCGCTTAGTCTGTCCAACGCCAATATTTCCGAGACATTACCCCGTCCGCTTTTTTACGACCAATACCGCAACCGGCTCTTACTCGGTCTGAACCGCACGCAATCGCAAAGCCAGAAGCCTGCCGCGCTTATCGAGATTGATATAAAGACAAAACGCGCCAGCATTATTGAAGAGTTCGATGCACCTATCACCCATATTACGCAATCAGTGTCACAGGATATCTGGATAAGTACGGGCGATAAATTACGCCAACTTGGCAAACAAAGCTCTTATCCGCTGGAGGCTGGGGTGCAGATCGGCGGCTTTGTGCTGCCCCAAAACGCCCTACCTGAAGATTGGCCGCTTAGCACCAAGGACCATATCATCGTCTCGCAATCCACACCCAGCTTAGGAGACTCAGAAGCAAATCTGGCCCATAAGACAAGCGGCGGAGTGAATATTGTCAGCTTACCGACTGTTTTCGGCACGCCCCAAAACAAAATTATTGTCATGGCAGATGGATTTTTATCCAAACGCGGCCATGCCGCGTGGGGGAAACCCGGCCCGTTATTGCTCACCCAAAACGGACTTTATATCTCTGATAGCTGGCAAGGGAGCCTTTGGCGTATCATTCCCGCAAAGCCCCTGCCCTCACCTAAACAGCCGCGCCTTCCTAAATCTGCCCCTGACAAAGACGACCAGACTGAAATTGAGCTGGCCCAAGACAAGCAGAAGCAAAATACAGACTCACAATTTAAAAGCCGTATCACGGCCAGTCAGATCACAGGTTCAAATATTCAGCAAGGCTCAACTCTGAATGACACATCAATCAGCTTGGTGGAAAAGCTGCAAGAAAAGACAGATGAGACCGTGCCAGAAATAAATACAGAGACAGAATAGCGCCTTAAGGGCTTAGGCCTCACTCACCGCAGTCTCATATTCCAGCTCCATCAGCTCCGCGAGTTTGCGCAGACGTAATATAACACGCTGTGTGATGAGGTCTTGATAGTCAGGTCTAACGCTTAAAAGTAACCTCTCTTTTTTAACGCTTAAATCAAAAGCCCCAAGCAACATATTTGAGCGCGCACTGGCGACTACGGCCAAACGTATAGCCGCTCCAAAACACCGCGCCGCATTCCGCTCTTTTACATTTAACAACGCATGTATAGCCGCATCATTTGGCGTGACCGGGCTTTTCGTAAATGAGCTAAACAAAATAAGAGAGAGATAGGCCCGCTCTTTATGTGTCAGGTCGGCCAGCGGCGCGTAAAAGACATCATCAAACACTAATCCGGCCTGATATTCCTCATTTAAACCTTTGCCAATCCCAACAAGGTGACAGGCCGCGCGGCGAAGGCGGGTTTCATTTTCAACCTCAAAACAGCTAGGTAATTTTCCCGCTATGCCGGAGAGAAATTCAAAGACTGGCATGGCAAAATTTTGGCTTTGTAAATTTCCGTGGGCAAAATCCCGACAGCCATCAATAAGGGCATTACGGGATTTTATAGTCTCTGGCAGGGAATCGTAGATCAGTCCTTCGCGCAATCCCGTTGTCGAAATTGTTATTGAGGCAGGCGAGAGCCTTTTAATCAGAACGTCCAGCAGCAACGCCCCGTAAGGTAAGGTTTCAGCGCGGCGTAAACTTATACCCTTCCAGCCTAAAATATCCGTCCGCCCTTCTCCATATGCCCAACGCGCATGGGCTTGGAAATCCTGCGTCGCTATCTCATAGGCCTGTAAGGTCTTAAGCGGATAATCGATTTTGTCTTGATGGATTTTAGCCAGGTTTCGCCACGCCCCCCCAATAAGATAGAGCGGTAAGTTTTTATAAGTTGTAAGATCGCTCTGATCTAAGACGGCATTAACCCGCGAGGTAATTTCCGCGATGTCAAAATCATCATGCTTGGAAATAGCCTGACCAATGACTTTAAAAGGGCCGAGCGGAAATGTCTGGCCCGGGTTAACGTGTTTGTCTTCAACCCGGATTAGCTCCAGACTTGCACCGCCGAGATCAGCCGCTATCCCGTTAGCGCGCGGCATCGTCGAGATTAAACCTTGCGCCGTCAGATAGGCTTCTTGCGGGCCGCTAACAGGGGAAATATCCAAGCCTGTTTTATCTTGAACCTGATTTATAAAGGCTTTGGCATCAACAGCCTCACGTAAGGCCGCTGTCGCGCCAACGATAATCTTGCTAAGTTTCTGGGCGCGGGAAATGAGGGTGAAGCGCAAAATTGCGGCCAGAGCCAATTCACAGCCTTTGGCATTTAACCGCCCCGTCTGGCGTAAATCACGTCCAAGTCCCGCCAGAATTTTTTCATTATAGACGGGCGTAAAGGCACAACCCGCCACTTCGTAAATCACAAAGCGCACAGAGTTTGACCCTATATCCAGAACGCCCAGTTTTTGGGTCGGCATTTCAGCAAGCTCGGTCATGAGGATTTGGAGCTTTTCTTTTTCAAGCGCTGGGTCAAATCCCGCGGTGCAGAATAGGTGAGAGATTTACCCCGACCTGATAGAGAGGGATTATGCATAAAATATTCATGCGCTGAAAAAGGCGTCTCGTCGACCTCTAATATGGGCCTGATATATTTTCCGCTGGTTTTTAAATACCAGCTATTTTGATTATCCATCAGATTGGCCACCATGACCTGATGAAGGATTTGGCGCTTAACGGTTTTATCTTCGACAGGCACCATTGTTTCCACACGGCGGTTAAGATTGCGCGGCATCCAGTCAGCAGATGAGAAAAACACTTTAGCATTCGGATGGGGGAGCGTTTCGCCATTGCCAAAACAGACAATGCGGGAATGTTCCAGATAGCGGCCCACTATGGATTTCACCCTGATATTTTCCGACAAGTCAGGCACACCGGGGCGCAGGCAACATATACCGCGCACAATCAAATCTATCTGAACCCCCGCCTTGGAGGCGGCGTATAATTTATCGATTATATCCATATCGACCAAGGCATTCATTTTTGCCCAGATCATGGCGGGCTTGCCCTGTTTGGCAAAGGCGATTTCTTCTTTGATATATTGGGATAGCCCATCGCGTAATTGCAAAGGGGCTATGACCAATTTCTTCAAATTTTGCGGCGGTGAATAGCTGGTCACATAATTAAATAACTTCCCGACATCTTCGCCCATGTCCTGATTGGCAGTAAAGAGAGCCAGATCCGTATATATTTTTGCGTTTTGTGCATGATAATTGCCGGTACCCAAATGGGTATAGAGTTTTAGTTCCGAAGCTTCGCGACGCACAACAAGCGAGACTTTGGCGTGGGTTTTATAATCTATAAACCCGTAAACCACTTGGGCGCCTGCCCGTTCCAAATCCCGCGCCCAACGTAAATTACTTTCCTCGTCAAAACGCGCCTTTAACTCAACCAAAGCCGTCACATTTTTACCTTGCTCGGCAGCATGAATGAGGGCGCTGACAATCGGGCTATCATCTGATGTGCGGTACAATGTCTGTTTAATCGCGACCACATCTGGATCACTGGCGGCCTGTTCCAAAAATTGCACGACAACCTCAAAATCCTCATAAGGGTGATGTACAACAATATCCTTGGCAGCTATGGCCGAAAAACAATCCCCGTTAAACTCGCGAATACGTTCCGGGAACCGCGCAATAAAGGGCGTGTATTTCAATTCCGGGCGGTTAAATTTAGCAATCTCTATAAGGTCTTTTAAGCCTATCATGCCCTCTATTTCTTGAATATCCTCATCCCAACATTCAAAATTTTCGATCAAGAAATGTTTCAGGTCCTCAGGCATATCGGCGTTCATCTCAAGCCGGATAACCCGCCCGCGCCGACGCTGCTTAATCAGAAATTCAAAATGCTCAACAAGGTCTTCCGCCCCCTCATCAATAGCAATATCACTATCACGGATTATACGAAATGTACCGCGCCCGTCCGGGGTCAGTCCGGGGAAAAACTCGGCCGCAAAATGGTGTAGAACATCCTCGATTAAAACCAGCGTCAAGGATTTAGACCCTTCGGTATTTAGCCACACAAAGCGCGGCACATGGGAGGGTACAGGGATAAGCGCGTATAGAGGGTCCTGATCTTTCTTGCGCTTTAGACGTAAGACAAGACCTTGGCCCAAATTTGGAATAAAGGGAAAAGGATGGGCCGGATCAACCGCCAAAGGCGAGAGCAATGGCATAATCTGTGTATTATATATAGTGGCGAGTTGTTCGAGTGCCTCTTGAGATAAATCCTCCGGTTTGTGGATATGAACCTTTTCATCGGCTAATTCATTGATCTGGGCTTGCAGAGCTTTTTGCTGCGCTTTTGTAATTTTGCGCACGCGCTTATTGATTTTTTTAAGCTGGCGTCTGGGAGTAAGCCCGTCAAAACTCGGCTGGCTAACACCCGCGAGAACTTGTGTACGCAATCCCGCCACACGCACCATATAAAACTCATCCAGATTTGAAGCTGATATAGATAGAAATTTTACGCGCTCCAGCAAAGGGACATTTTTATCACTGGCGACTTCTAAAACCCGCGTATTAAAAAACAGCCACGATAATTCCCGGTTGAAATATTTATGATCAGAACTTTGTTTCATACAGCCTTATAATTCGGCAAAAAATCTCAGAAAGAAGGACTTGCCAATAAGCAGGTCAGGCACATGCCTATAGCCATAAGCCTTATACAATATCAGAGAATTTTCGCAATGCAGGCAAGCGAGCCAAACAGAAAGCCAATGGGCTTAGGCGGCATTAATGGACGTTTCGTCCGTCAAAGAGATAAACAGGCTTTGCGCATCCGGAGCTGCTCTAAGGCGCGCTCTAACATCAGGGCGGCGTAGACGGCGCGATATTTGCGCCAAGGCACGTAAATGCTCACCGCCAGCATCAAAGGGCGCAATAAGCATAGCCACCAAATCGACAGGTCGGTTATCTACGGCCTCATATTCAACAGCTTCTTCGAGCGTCGCGAAAACACCGTGAACAGACTTTATACCTTCAAGTCGCGCATGCGGTATAGCCACACCGGATCCGACTCCTGTTGAGCCTAATTTTTCACGTTCCAAAGCAGCCGTGACAATGTCCCGGCTCTCAAGTCCAGAGCTTTCAAGTAAGCCGCTTTTATCAAAAAGCGCGGCCATATCCTGAAATAACTGCTTTTTACTGCGCACTGACAAAGAACACAACATTCCATCAGCGCCAAATAGAGTTTCGAGTGTCATCACAACCCGCTAAATTAAAACCAGGTGGGCATCCCCCCACCATTTCGCGTCGCCTTTAGCCTTATTATCGCTGCGGGTCAATCCATCCAATATTTCCATCACTGCGCTTAAAGACGACATTTAAGCCGCCATGTTTGGCATTGTTGAAAATTACCACGCCATTATCAGCAAGTCCAAGCTCGAGCGCGGCCATACTCGGCGTTAAAGTTCTGATTTTACCCGGTTTTTCAGCTATAACCATTGGTTCTGCCGGAAGCTCGAGCTGGGCGTCATCATCAAGGGCTTGGTTTTCGTCAATCGGATTTTCTAAAATGAACATAGAAAAACCTTGGGCCTTACTATCGGCATTATGATCTTTAAGGCGTCTTTTGTAACGCCGTAAGCGCTTTTCAATATGCTCTAAGGCCTCATCAGAGGCCCCGTAAGCATCATGGGCCTCGCCTTTGGATTCAAGAGAAGCACCAGAGGGTAAATGGATTGAACACACCGTTCGAAACCCCGTACCTTCGCGCGATACCGAAATCTGCGCCTCCCCGTCTCGGTGGATATATTTAGCCATCATATCGTCTATTCGGTCGGTTATGCGCTCACGCAGAGCAGAAGAAACATCAATACCTTTGGAGACGATTTGTATTTGCATAAATAACCTTTCATATGTTGCACCCCCACACTATCACAAATGTTCCACAAATGCAGGTCTAAAATAATCTAAATACCAACAGCCTCAATTGAGGGTTAAAATAACAGGCTGGCTGGTAAATATATAAAGCTAAAGGGGTTAGCCTGTCCGGCCAGTAATATAATCCTGCGTCTGGCTATAAGTAGGATTGGTGAAGATTTTCTCGGTCAGGTCATATTCGACCAGATCACCCATATGGAAAAAAGCCGTCTTATCGGAAATACGCGCCGCCTGCGCCATAGAATGGGTCACAATAATAATACAATAACGCTGTTTAAGCTCGTCGATTAAAGCCTCGAGTTTGGCCGTAGCGATCGGGTCTAGCGCGGAAGCCGGCTCGTCCATTAAAATGACTTCAGGGGAGACGGCAATAGCGCGCGCAATAACAAGTCTTTGTTGCTGGCCGCCAGATAAGCCCGTACCCGGAGAACGCAGGCGGTCTTTAACCTCATCCCACAGCCCAGCCCGTTTCAGGCTTTTTTCAACCAGATGATCCAGCTCATCCTTAGAGGATGTCAAACCATGTATGCGCGGGCCGTAAGCCACATTATCATAAATGGATTTTGGAAAAGGATTGGGTTTTTGAAACACCATGCCGACGCGCGCGCGCAGCAAAACCGGGTCTAGCTCTTTGGCATATATATCTTCACCGTCCATGCGAATATCGCCCGAGACACGACAGCCCTCTATCGTGTCATTCATCCGGTTAAACACGCGTAAAAAGGAAGACTTGCCACAACCCGACGGGCCGATAAAAGCTGTCACGCCATTATCGGGAATACTCATATTAATGCCGTGCAAAGCCTCGAAATCATCATAATGCACACGAACATCTTTGACGACGAATTTCATCGGTTGGTCGTCAATATTCGTTTTAACGGAACCTTCCGGTTTCAGACTTTTAACATCAATTTTCATAAGCCTATCTCCGCTTCTCAAGACGGTTGCGAAGCCAAATCGCAAATCCGTTCATACAAATCAAGACAATCAATAAAATAATGATCGCGGCTGATGTGCGTTCTGACCATGCCCGTTCTGCACTATCAGACCACAGGAATATCTGCACAGGCAAGGCTGATGAGGGTTCCATAATAGATTGCGGAATTTCTGTAACAAAGGCAACCATGCCAATCATCAGCAAGGGCGCGGTTTCACCCAAGACCTGCGCCATGCCAATGATGGAACCTGTCAATATACCTGGGCCAGCAAGTGGCAATTTATGATGGAACACCGCTTGGACATGTGAGGCGCCAACGCTAAGCGCGCCGTTCACAATAGAAGGCGAGACAGAGCGCATAGCGGCCCGTGTCGCAATAGTGATAGTCGGAAAAGCGCGCAAAGCCAAAACCATACCCCCCACAAGCGGGGCAGATCGTGGCAGTCCGAAAAAGTTCAAAAACACTGCCAGACCCAAAAGGCCAAAAACAATAGAGGGCACAGCCGCAAGATTATTGATATTTATCTCGATTAGGTCGGTCCATTTATTTTTAGGCGCAAATTCATCCAGATATATCGCAGCCCCCACCCCGATGGGAAAGGCCAATATAAAGGCCACACCCAGTAACATTAAGGACCCGACGACAGCACTGGCTATGCCGGCAAGTTCGGGGTCGCGACTATCGGGATTGGTGAAAAATATCTTGTTAAATTTCGACGAAATAACGCCGCGCTCAGACAATTGATCTATCCACTCGATTTGATTGTCTTTGATTTTGCGGCGGTTTTCAGGCGTTTCGCGTTTGATATAGCCTTTGAGTAATTGATCCACCTGATCTGATGTCGGCACAACAACACGGATGGTCTGACCTATAAGGTTCGGGTTTTGATAGACTTTTTGACGCAAATGATCTTCGGCACCAGAGGCCGAGACAAGCGCAAATAAAGCCCGCTTATCCTTACGTCCCGAGACTTCGGGGAATTGGGCATAAAGCGTGTCTTGGACAATACGGCGATAATTTGCCCCGCGTAGTTTTTCACTATCGCGCGCGCCTGTCGGGTCCAGCACGGTTTCCTCAAGCTTCACATCGAGCGTCATAAAATGTTGGTAAAAGGCCGTATAGCCGGTTCCGACCAAGCTGATGAGCAACCAGAATAAAGAGGCAATGGCAAATCCGATTGCGACAAGCCCCCAACGCCTAAAGCGTCTTTCCTTTGCATTGCGTTTAGCCAGACGTTTAATCGCCGTTTCAGAATTATGAATTGATGTCGAAGAACTAGGTGCCATCAGTCATATCTCTCGCGGTATTTACGCACAACGGTCAAAGCAATGACGTTGAGAATAAGGGTGATGATAAACAAGACCAGACCCAAGGCAAAAGCTGCCAAAGTCTTGGGACTATCAAATTCTTGGTCACCTGTGAGAAGCGCGACAATCTGAACCGTCACCGTCGTGACCGCCTCAAAGGGATTGGCCGTAAGATTAGCCGCGCGTCCGGCCGCCATAACCACAATCATCGTCTCGCCAATAGCGCGCGATATGGCCAGCAAAAAGGCACCAATTATACCCGGCAGTGCGCCTGCAAAAATCACCTTTTGCATCGTCTCGGATTTTGTCGCACCCAAAGCATAAGAGCCGTCACGCAAAGTTTGAGGCACTGCATTAATGACGTCATCAGACAATGAGGATATGAGCGGTATAATCATTACGCCCATTACAACACCGGCAGAAATCGCACTTTGTGTCGGAACGGAAAATCCCAAACTTTCCGCCATAAGACGAATGGTAGGCCCAACGGTAAGCAAGGCGAAAAACCCGTAAACCACGGTGGGGATACCCGCTAATATCTCAATGGCGGGTTTGACAATTGCCCGCATGCGTTTGCTGGCATATTCAGATAGGTAAACCGCGATCATAAGCCCAATAGGGCCCGCCACTAAAATCGCGATCAACATGATTAAAAACGTACCCGCAAATATAGGCACAGCCCCAAAGGCTCCGGATTGTCCAGCCTGATCCGCGCGAAGGGCGGTTTGAGGTGACCACTGCAATCCAAATAGAAACTCGGACGGGGAGACTTGTTCAAAGAAGCGCCAGCTCTCAAACACCAATGACAGGATAATACCTAGCGTCGTTAAAACCGCAATGGCGGAGAGGAAAATCAAAAACCCTTTGATAAATCTTTCAACATAATTACGGGCTCTAAAATCAACGGCAATTCTGCGGTTACACAGCACGATTATAGCGCCTGCACTTATAATAAGCGCGCCCAGCCATAAGATATTAAAACCAAGCGAGGCGGTAAAATTGCCATTGGCGCGCCATAACACACCGATGACAAAAACAGCAAAGCCCGTCAGCCCAACAAGCCAAGCCGTCAAATAGCCATAATAGCTTGATTGAGAGTGAAAACTCTCTCCATTTTGACGGGCTGTAAGTAATTTTTGATTTGCAGCACTGCGATTATACGCAAAGCCGCCTATGACAAGCACAGCGAGTAATACAAGCATGTAAGACGTAATATTACTCACCGGAGCCCATTTTCGCAGATTAAGACAATAGTGCGGCGCAAAGCACCGCACTATCCCTATAAATCGTTAGGTAGCAATTTCCTACAGCTCCCAGACAATAAATGACAAATAAATGTCAATTACTGACTATATGGGGCAAGGTTTTCCACAGCTAAGCGGTATTTTTGCCGTTCTGCAGGCGGAAGTGGCACAAGGCCAATCTCTTCAAGATATCCACCGGGGGCCCAGGCCTGATCCGATGTAAATTCAAGCGCATATTCCTGCAAGCCAGGTGTTCGCCCGACATGGTCTTTTTTCACATAAAAGAAAAGCGAGCGCGAAACAGGATATTTACCTGATGAGATGTTCTCAAAGGTCGGTTCGGCCCCGTCCATATTAGCCCCTTTAATCTTGTCAGTGTTTTGATCAAGGAAAGAATAGCCAAAGACACCCACTGCTGTAGGCGTGTTTACCAGTGTTTGGACAAGCGCATTATCGTTCTCGCCGCCGTCAATCCATTTACCGTCCTCACGCAAAGTATGGGAGATGGTCTTAAAGGCCTTTTTGTCAGATTTACGCAAAGCCGCCAGACATGGAATTTTTTTGGCGCCGCCTTCCATAGCAATCTCGACAAACGCATCCCGCGTACCAGAAGTAGGCGGCGGGCCGTAAGCCTCGATCACATTATCAGGCAATGCGGCGTTTACTTCTGACCATTTTTTATAAGGGTTAGCCTGCATAGTGCAATCCGTATCAGATGTCGGCACCTGTTTGGCAAAGGCCAGATACACATCCTTTAGGCCCATATTCACAGTTGGCGCATCAAGTGAGTTGGCCATGACAATACCGTCAAATCCGATTTTAACCTCGATAACGCCCTCGACACCGTTAGAGGCACATTTGTCAAATTCGCTTTTCTTCTGACGCCGCGAGGAATTGGTCACATCGGCTGTGCCGTCGCCAGCACCTTCACAGAATAATTTATGACCGCCGCCCGAACCCGTCGATTCGACAATCACTTTGTGTCCGGTCTTATTACCAAATTCTTGGGCAACCTTGGTTGAAAAAGGATAGACCGTAGAGGAACCTACGACGCGAATATCAGAACTTGTAGCTGCACTATTCGTCTGAGGCGTTGAGGCGGTATTATCCGCTGCGCTTCCTGCATTATCTGAACCCCCACAGGCGGCTAAGGCACATGCGCTTATTGTACTGATCAATAAATATCTAAGTTTCATGTTCTGTCTCCAAAATCGTCAGCGTTAAAAGTCAAATTGCAGGCGCGCAATAAAACCGTCTACAGTATCATCATCAAAAGCTCTCGCCACACCCACGCCATCTATGGGCTCGAATACGTCTCCAATTCCAAGGCTTGGCCCGACATTCACTCCAGACAAAGTCGCATCTGCATTATAATAGTTAAACTGAATGCGAGCCTGTTTGTGCAGCCACCAGCTCACCCCGGCGGCAAATGTATTTAAGTCACCGCCGTCAATGCCTTCATCCGTAAGATCAAGCCTATCAAAACGGGCATTTACCGACAGAGCGCCCCAGCCACCTTCCGTGACGGGATTGTCTACTGTGACGCGCTTAAATTTACCGATTTTGTAATTACGATTACCGCCAAAAACATAACCGCCACCAATTGACCAGCCATTAAAACTCGGGTCCTCGGTACAGGCTGCCACGCCGTCTGCGCAATTTGCATTGACAACGGTATATTCAGCTATCGCCCAGGCAGAGCCAAAAAGTGCGCCAAATTCAGCGCCTAAAAATGTGTCACTATCAGCAATGCGGCCGGTTGAAATAATCCGGTCAGTGCTCTCAACGAAAGGACGTTGTCTATAGCGTAAATTATCGGCATCATTTTGATCCCGATACCGAAAAGACGCGCCGAGATGGATCAGCTTATCTGTATCCACATCAAATTTATAAACACCGCGACCCGCGACAGCGATGCCTTCAACACCGCCAGCTTGATCTTGAATCGCCTCGAGATTTTCACCAAAGACGCCGAGCTGTAACAAATAATTATCGGACTTGGTCGCGACTTCAAAACCAACACGACGATCAAGCTCGAAAGCATCTGTCAGAGCCGCCCGTTCAATCAGGGCTTCATCCAAAGAAGAATTGGACTCTTCCAATGAGTTCTGTGTTTTAAAATGGCCGGCTTTAAAACTTAACTTACTACCGCCTGGCTTCCACTCTAAAAAAGCGTCCTCAAGATTGACATCCCCGCCTTCGTCAAATGTCACCTCTATTTTATATTTTAGATTATCTCCGTATTGGCCAGACCCTTTCAGACGGGCGCGGCGAAGGGCGGTTGCACTAAAATCAAAATCGGCATTTTCCGCATCACCCGTGGCGTAATCTACATGCAAACGTCCGCCGAGTTTTACCGTAAAATCATTCGCAATTGCCGCCTCACTTACAGCTAATAAACCAACTATAGGTACCGTCTTTATCACGTTCAACATTGTCGAACGGCTTCGTAATTTCATCATTTTCTAACCTCTATTTATCACGGCGCTCATGCCGCATAACTTTTGCTCCAGTCCCCCAAAGCATGAGTGCCTCTTGACCGAGTCTCGTCACAGTAATTTAAACCTTTTGTGACAGTTTTATTAAAAATGATGTCTCGAGACGGCACGTCTGGCCAGCCTGCCCCATGCTCTTGGCACTATATAAAAATAGACCACACGCCAGAGGCCAGTTGAGGCCCCGCCTGATAAAGTGAAATTATAGATATGCTTAGACGGTCCCCAATAGGGTTTGAGCTCTATAGCTTATGTTTAAACATCCGTCGACGCTCAATGGATGAAGGAATACCCATCGCCTCGCGGTATTTCGCCACTGTACGACGCGCAATATCAATACCTTGAGCGCGTAACAGATCGACAAGTTTATCATCAGATTTAACGGTTTTGGCCGTTTCCTCATCAATAAGAATTTTAATCTTATGACGCACAGCTTCCGCACTATGGGCTTCCCCGCCGTCAAGTGACGGGATAGAGGCCGTAAAGAAGTATTTCAGCTCAAACATACCCCGCGGTGTCGACATATATTTATTAGATGTCACACGGCTAACGGTACTTTCGTGCATTTCAATAGCATCGGCCACAGTACGCAAATTGAGCGGACGCAAATGATCCACGCCATAAGCAAAGAAACCATCTTGCTGTTTGACTATTTCTGTTGTCACTTTCAAAATTGTGCGGGCGCGTTGATCTAGGGATTTCACCAACCAATTGGCATTTTGGTGACATTCAGTCATGAACATTTTCGTCTCCTCATCGCTATCAAGCGCGCAAATTTCTGCAAAATATCGATTATCAACCAAGACGCGCGGCAGATTATCAGAGTTTAACTCAACAGCCCATCCGCCCTGCGCGGTTTCGCGAATAAAGACGTCAGGTTCGACAACAGCGGCCATATCCCCGCCGTAAATCAAACCCGGTTTTGGCGCTAATTTCTTAAGGCGAGCAATATACTCCCCCAAAGCCTCAGCACTCAGGCCGCAGGCTTTTTTAAGTTTGCCAAGATCATGCTTGGCCAAAAGCTCGAGATTATCCAGCAAGGCAGTCATTGGCGTATCAAGTTGACCAGCTTCGCGCAGCTGTAAGCTCAGACATTCCTTTAAAGAACGGGCAAAAACGCCGGTTGGCTCAAATGTTTGCAATGTCGTAAGAAGCGAGTCCACGCGGTTAACGCTTACACCCAGTCGCTCGGCTATATCCGAGGTTTGCGCGCGCAAATAACCGTTCTCATCAACACAATCTATCAGGTTTTGCGCAATCATACGCTGGGAAGGCTCATGTATGGCAAGTGCCATTTGCTCATGTAAAACTTCCGATAAGGTTTTCTCTGCCGCGCGGTTATCTGCGGCGTTAAAATCAGAGCTTCCGTTAAACGAGCCGCCATTACCGGCCTTTGACCAATCGACCGACCCGCCAACATCGGCGGTATGTGTGTTGAGTTCCGAGACTGTCGCCTCGCTATCAATGGCAGAAGCTGGCGCGTCCAAATCAGCCGTCATAGCGGCGGGCGCCTCAAGAGAGACATTGTCAAATCCAGTTTCCACGTCAGACGAGGTCGCGTCAATGTCTTCCCCGCGACGGTTTTCGTCACCTGTGCCGCGTTCAAGCAATGGATTGCTTTCCAATTGCTCTTCTACAAAAGCGGCCAATTCAATATTTGAGAGCTGCAGCAGTTTGATCGCCTGCTGTAATTGCGGCGTCATCACAAGTGATTGTGTTTGCCGTGCCTGTAACTTTGGCGCAATCGCCATAATATCCACCTAATAAACCACCGATCCGGATTTTTCCGGTATCATTTATCGAGTGTTCTAACTCAAAAGGTTTAAAATATGGTTGCGGCATGAAAATTGCTTATAGCCGCCCGTTTTGGCCCTCTTTATCAGCTCGCACCCGTCTCTATAACATAAACGGCTTGTTTAAATATGAACCCCAATCTATGGACTTTATGGCCCCGTAAAATATAATTATTGGCCTTAAAGCACTCCCGCCAATCCTGATCTGTGCGGTTGCTATGGGGGTGGCCGCGAAATTCCAGATTTAACACACTATCGAGCCTTTTGGTCAGCCATTCCGTCACCCGATTATCATAGACATCTTCTATAATAATAACACACGGGGCTATACGCATGGCCTCTGCTATAATTAAGTCAGGGTCTGGCGTGTGATGTAAAATTGTGGGCAATAGCGCAATATCATAGCTTTTATCAGCAAAGGGCATATTAACCCCGTCATAAAGGCGGGGCTTAAGTTCGGGGCGAAAACTACTATCGCGAATATCCAGACCCTCAATAACATAGCCCCGCTTTCGCATCACCTCCAAGAGGCTCCCCGGCCCGCTGCCAATTTCAATTAAAGACGCGTCTTGAGGTAGATGGGCTGCCATCCAGCCCAATTTACGCCGCGCATCTATTTTCCAGCAGGCAAACACAAGTCGCCCTAAAAGCGGCGTTTTCCATAAATTGACCATATTCCATCATTGCCGCGTTCCACCCCAAAAGCCAAGCCGTTTAAAAAACGCACCAATAGGCCGTCTATAATTTATGTTGACTTCATAAGCCCCGCACTTAAATCAAGCCTGTTATGTCCAATCGCTCACATATCCATTCTGAGAAGATCGGGGTCAAAATATGCGGCCTAACCCGCCCCGAGGATGTCGAATGCGCCGTGCGTCACGGTGCGCAGTTTTTAGGCTTTATCGTCGAGGCCGCGTCCAAACGCCGGCTGAGTGTTGAACAAGCCGCCAAGCTGGCCGGCCCTATTCGCGGTATAATCTCGCGCGTTGCGGTCACAGTGAATGCTGATGATCGGCTCCTAAGGCGGATAATGGCGGAAATGGCGCCGGATTATATACAATGCCACGGCGAGGAGACGGTTGCGCGCATTGCAGATATCCGCAAAAAATTTGATGTTAAACTCATAAAGGCCGCGCCCGTGGCGACATTATCCGATATCACATCCGCCAATGAATATGCCGGTATTGTTGATTATATCCTGTATGATGCCAAACCCCCAAAGGGCAGCGAAATTCGCGGCGGGCACGGCACCAAGATAGATTGGGATCTTATTAAAAACGCCCCGCGGCCTAAACACTTTCTTCTGGCAGGCGGGCTAACCCCTGATAATGTCACGCGTGCGATTAGGCATACGGGGACGACTTTGGTGGATGTAAGCTCCGGTGTTGAAGCCCGCGCGGGCGAAAAATCGTCTGACAAAATTAAAGCCTTTATGGAAGCGGTAAATAGCTTATAAGCCCCCGCAGGCCTATCAGCTTACACATATCTGGATAAGAGATGACAAAATTAGACAATATAAACATACCGGATGAAAATGGACGTTTTGGGAATTTTGGCGGGCGTTATGTGGCTGAAACTCTCATGCCGCCTATTTTGGAGCTAGAGGCCGCTTACGCAGAAGCCAAATCAGATCCAGAGTTTCTCTCAGAACTTGACGATTTTTTTGCCCATTATGTGGGACGGCCCAGCCCGCTTTATTACGCCGAGCGTCTGACAGAATTTGCGCGCGAGAAAAACGGCGGCAAGGCGGCCAAGATTTATTTTAAACGCGATGAGCTAAACCATACGGGCGCGCATAAAATCAATAATTGCATGGGGCAAATCCTGCTGGCCAAACGTATGGGCAAAACCCGTATCATTGCCGAAACAGGTGCGGGTCAGCACGGCGTCGCAACCGCGACAGTGGCCGCGCGATTTGGCCTAAAATGCATTGTCTATATGGGCGCAACAGATATTGTCCGCCAAAAGCCCAATGTGTTTCGTATGCGGCTTTTAGGGGCGGAAGTCCGCGCCGTACATTCCGGCACGGCGACGCTCAAAGACGCCATGAATGAGGCCTTGCGGGACTGGGTCACAAATGTGGCGGATACATTTTATTGTATAGGCACTGTGGCAGGCCCGCACCCCTATCCGGCTATGGTACGGGACTTTCAAGCCATTATTGGCCGCGAAGCCAAATCCCAAATCCTTGAGCGCGAAGGCCGCCTGCCTGATGCGCTCGTGGCCTGTATTGGCGGGGGATCAAATGCGATGGGGCTGTTCCATGAATTTGTGTCCGATAAATCTGTGCGCCTGATCGGTGTCGAGGCTGCGGGTCGCGGCGTTGAGAGCGGACTGCACGCCGCAAGCCTAACGGGGGGAACGCCGGGCGTGCTCCACGGAAACCGCACCTATCTTCTCCAAGACGAACACGGCCAAATTAAAGACGCCCATTCAATTTCGGCTGGGTTGGATTATCCGGGTATCGGACCAGAACATGCCTATCTGCACGATATTGGACGGGCTGAATATGTCAGCGCTACAGATGACGAAGCCTTACATTGGTTCCAAGAATGTGCGCGCCTTGAAGGTATTCTTCCCGCACTCGAGCCGTCCCATGCCCTGCCGCGGGCTTTTGATCTGGCGGGCGAGCTTGGCAAGGACGGGCTGCTTATTATGAATATGTGTGGCCGCGGCGATAAAGACGTCTTTACCATTGCCGATGCGCTCGGCGAGCATATTAGTGAGGGAACGGACGCGGAAAACACGAAGGCTTATTAATCAGCCTGCTATTCCTTCGTACCGCCTAATAGTGGATAGTGATTTCGTTAATCTTTAAAACTTCCTAATTGACCCAAATGTTCGCCCTCTCTATTTTTTGACGGCAAACATCTGAGTTGATCATGCCCCTACGCATTACACTTGGCGAGTTAATTCATAAGCTCGCAAACCAGTTTGAGGACCGACCCGCGGTCACCATGATCGGTTCGGGTACCATGTCTGATGAGACATTAAGCTACCGCGAATTTGATAATCTCATTAATCGTATCGGGCACGGACTTAAGCCCTTAACACAAGGCTCGCAATATGTCGGGATCATGCATGAAAATGATCTGAACTATCTGGCTACGACCTATGCGCTTAAAAAGCTCAACAGGATCGAAGTTTCGATCAACCGCGCCTTTCGCGGCGTTTCGCTCTCGCGTATGATCACGCTGACCGCCTGTGACGTCCTGATAACATCAGAGGCGCATTTCGAAGCACTCTCGCAAATCAAATCTGATCTGCCCCATATTAGAACCTTGATCGTCACCTCAGGGGCGGATGCCGCCAAGACCCTCTTTCCAAACTGGAAGATACTGCGCTTTGAGGACATCATCTCGGAGCGCACAGACCACATCACCTCGCCAGCTCGCGACACAGATATAGCCGCTATTATGTTTACGTCTGGCACGACAGGCGTGTCGAAGGGCTGCGAGCTTTCACACCGATTTGCCGTAAGAACCGCCGAGAACATGATCGCGCCGTTCCACTTAACAAAAGAGGATGTGAATTACACGCCCTATCCGCTCTCCCATATCGGGCCGGCTTATTATGATATTCTGCCCAGCCTGATGGTTGGCGGGCGGGCTGTACTACGCGACGGGTTTAGCCTTTCAAATTTCTGGGACGAGGTGACGCGCCACGGTGTGACATGGTTTATGTGCTTAGGCTCCGTCCAGCAGCTTCTTTATTCCGCCCCGCCAAGCGCGTTTGACCGCGCTCATAACGTCACACGAGCCTGGGCCACGCCTGCCCCTGTTCCGGCAGAGAAGTTTATGGACCGCTTCGGGGTGCATATTTTACCGGGGGGCGGGTACGGCTCTACCGATGCGGGCTGGGTTGTCGTGCCGCAATGGGATCATCCCGGCGGTATTTTACTGCCCCATTTCGATCTGGCGATTGTGGATGAGCATGACGATCCTGTCCCAGCAGGTGTCAAAGGAGAAATCGTTATTCGTCCCAAAGAGCCGGGCGTCATAGCAGACGGATATTTCGGCATGCCGGAGCGCACCCTTGCCTCGCGCAAAAATCTCTGGTTCCATACGGGGGATATTGGCTGGCTTGACGAGGCGGGTCTGTTTTATTTTACCTGCCGTATCGCGGAACGCATAAGGGTGAAAGGCGAAATGGTCTCAGGCTTCGAGGTCGAGGAAGGGGCTCTCGCCCACCCGGATATTTTAGATGCCGCCGCGATTGGCATCCCAGCGGAAATGGGCGAAGAAGACATAAGGCTTTTTGTCACCTTGCGCGACGAGACATCTTTGAATGAAACCCAGATTATAAAACATTGCCAAAGCGTCATGGCAAAATTCATGGTCCCGAAAATTGTGACCATATTAGATGAGATGCCCCGCACACCCACGGGTAAGCCAGAGAAAGGCAAATTGGCCCAGATGCCGCTCTGAGGTTAAAAATTATCACTTTATACTGGAAATAACCCCGCAAAAGACTTAAGCGGTGCGGGATATGACCCAAAGACTTAATGAGACATTCGCACGCCGCAAAGCCAAGGGAGGGGCCGCCTTTGTTGCTTATATTATGGGCGGTGATCCAGACCGGGCCACCTCGCAAAAAGTGCTAAACGCTCTACCCGAAGCAGGCGTGGATATTATCGAACTGGGCATGCCTTTTACCGATCCGGCCGCTGACGGCCCGACCATCGAAGAGGCTGGCCTGCGCAGTCTGGCCGCAGGCACCACATTGTTAAGCGTGCTGGAAATGGCAGCCGAGTTTCGTAAGACCAATGATACAACACCGCTCATTATAATGGGTTATTGCAATCCTGTTCATCATATGGGCTACGGCAAATTTGCTAAGGCCGCCAAAGAGGCCGGTATTGACGGGGCGATCATTGTCGATCTACCCCCCGAAGAAGATACGGAATTACGCGCGGCGTTCGAGGTGCATGATCTCGCCCTTATCCGCCTTGCGACACCGACCACGGATGACGCCCGACTGCCCCGCGTGGTTAAGGGCACAAAAGGCTTTGTTTATTATGTCTCTATGACAGGTATAACAGGTGCGAAGTTAGATACTGCCGGCACGGGTGCAAACTCTATCAAAGATCAGGTCGGGAAAATCCGCGAGGCCAGCGGCTTGCCTGTCGTGGTAGGCTTCGGGGTCAAAACCCCCGATCATGCCAAAAGCATTGCCGAACATGCTGACGGTGTTGTTGTTGGCTCTGCCATTGTCAAAGCCTTACATGAAGACGGCGCGAGTGCCGCCCTCGCCTTAACGGCGAGCTTGGCGACAGCCGTGCATGAGGTTTAAACGCTTATGGTTATGGACAGCGATAAGAAAATTTAATCCGTCCATATTCTTGTTTTCATCACCCTCTATATATGGATAAAAGATAAAGCTTAGAGCATTAAACCAAATTGGAAGTCGAATATGCAAACCCACGCAAAAGTCGTTGTCATTGGCGGAGGGATTATTGGCTGTTCGATATTATACCATTTGGCCAAGCTGGGTTGGAAAGACCTCTTACTGCTTGAGCGTGATGAGTTAACATCTGGCTCCACTTGGCACGCGGCGGCCAATATTCACGGCTTGCATGACAGTAATAATATTTCCAAACTGCAATATTATACCATGCAGCTTTACAAAGACCTTGAAATTGAGACGGGGCAAAGCTGCGGGATATTTCAACCCGGCGCGCTATATCTCGCCCAGACAAAAGACCGAGAGCACCAATTACGCATACAAACCGCTAAAGCCAAATATTTCGGCGTTGAGTTTTATGAGCTAAGCCAGAAAGAGGCCTTAGAAAAAAATCCGCTGGTAAATTTTGACGGCATTCGCTGTGTTATGTTCGAGCCTGATAGCGGTAATGTAGACCCGTCAGGAGTTACCAATGCCTATGCTTTGGGGGCAAGGGCGCGCGGGGCCAAGATAGAGCGCTTTACCAGCGTGCTTGAAACCAATCCTCGCCCAGACGGGGGATGGGATGTGGTGACGCAAAAGGGTACTATCCACGCCGAAATCCTTGTCAATGCTGCTGGATTATGGGGCCGCGAAGTCGCCAAGCTGGCAGGGTTTGAACTGCCTTTAATGACGATGGAACATCAATATCTGGTCACAGACTCTATTCCTGAAATCGCCGAAATTGGCAAACGTCTGCCCTCTGTCTCAGACCGCGACGGGGAATATTATATGCGCCAAGAGGGCCAAGGGCTGCTCGTCGGGGCTTATGAACGTGACGGCCGGTTTTGGGCCGAAGACGGCACGCCCCTTGATTTTGGCCGCGATCTTTTCCCGGATGATTTAGACCGCATACAAGATAATATTTTACGGGCCTGTGAACGCGTACCCGTCATGGCTTCAGCCGGGATTAAACGGGTCATAAACGGGCCAATGATCTGGGCACCGGATGCCGCCGCGCTTTACGGCCCTGTCCCGGAGCTTAAAAATTATTATTGCTGTAACGGGATCATACCGGGCTTTAGTCAATCCGGCGGTCTTGGGGCCATGCTGGCACAGTGGATTGTCGAGGGCGAACCGGAGCTGGATATGTTCCCATGGGACTTGGCGCGTTACGGGCTGGAGTGGACACCCAAAACATTTATCAAGGGACGCGCGCTGGACAGTTATGGCCACCGTTTTAAAATTCACTATCCCTATGAGGAGAGAGAGGCCGGACGGCCCGTGCGCACACGCCCCATATATGCCCACCAAAAGAAGATGGGCGCTGTGTTTGGGTTAAATTGTGCGTGGGAACACCCGCTCTGGTTTGCAGATAAAGACAAAGGCGAAAGTGCGCATGAGACATATGGATTTGAACGCCAGAACTGGTTTGAACCCGTTGGGCGCGAATGCAAAGCCTTGCGCGAAAAAGTCGGCATTATCGATATTTCCAACTTTGCTAAATATTCAATCAAAGGACCCGGGGCGCGGGACTGGCTTGATAAAGTCGTCGCCAATAAAGTGCCAAGCAAAACCGGTTTTTCCTGCCTTACGCCATTACTGGGCGTGCGAGGCGGTATTGCCGGTGATTTTACCATTACCATGCTGAGTGAAGATGATTATATGATGTTTGGCTCCGGCATGGCCGAGCGTTATCATCAGAGATATTTCACTTCTGTACCCAAACCAGACAGTGTTCAATTTGTCTCAAAAACAAAGGACATGGTCGGCTTTAATATTGCAGGGCCAAAATCGCGTGCTTTGTTAGAGCGGCTGACAGATGCGGATTTATCCAATAAAAATTGGCGCTTTATGCGCTCCAAGCAAATCCGGATTGCGGGACTTTCAGTGCTGGCCTTACGTGTCTCCTTTACCGGAGATCTTGGCTGGGAGCTTTACGCTGACCAATCAGATCAGCTCGCGCTCTATAAGGCTTTGCTTAAGGCCGGGAAAGATTTAGGCGTCACACCTATTGGCTCGCGTTCGCTACTAAGCCTGCGAGTCGAAAAAGGCTATGGCAGTTGGGGGCGGGAATATTCGCCCGAGTTTTGGCCACATGAAACAGGTCTTGAGCGCCTCATCAAATTGGATAAGCCGGAATTTTTGGGCCGTGCGGCTTATTTAAAAATTAAAGACAAAACCCCGCGCTACCGCCTCGTCATGTTTGAGGTTGAGGCTGGTAAAGCTGACGCCTCAGGCGGCGAGCCCATCTTTTTACCAGACGGAACGCCCGTAGGATATGTCTCGACAGGCGCTTATGGCCACAGCGTGCAAAAATCATTAGCTATGGGTTTTATTAATCACAAAAGCTATAAAGCAAACGGCGAATATTCCATCGCCATTTTAGGCAGGCCGCATAAAGCCAGATTGCTGGACAGCCCGCCCTTTGATCCAGAAGGTCAAAGATTGCGCGCTTAAAACTGGAATGGCTCTACAGGCTAGACAAAATCCACAAATTTATCAAAAGGCATTTCGCGCAATCTTGTACCCGTTGCGTCAAAGATGGCATTGGCAAGAGCTGGCGGTGCGGGCGGCACGGGTGGCTCGCCAATACCGCGAATGCGGGGTGAATTCTCAAGACCCTTTACAATAATATCGGGACATTGATGCATGCGCATACCTGTATGTGTATCGAAATTGCTCTGTTCGGCCTGACCGTCAGAATAGGTGATCTCGCAATTCATCGCATGGCCCAAAGCCCAGACCACACCGCCTTTGACATTATTTTCAAAATTGACCGGATCAATGATTTTACCCACATCGGCGGCGACATACACCTTGTCTATCTTTATCCCGTCTGGTGTTTGGGTCACGTCGATGACTTCGGCCACAGGCACACTAAAGGAATTCACAAAGGCCAAGCCTCGCCCGCGATTTGGCCCGAGCTTTTGACCCCAATTTGACATTTCGCCAATAGCTTCGAGCACTTTTCGCGCGACAGGATCCGTACAAAGACGCAAGCGTTCCGCCAGCGGGTCAATACCGGCCGAGCGGCACATCTCGTCAAAAAAGCTTTCGCTAAAAAACCCGGCACTGGACGCACCGACAGAGCGCCAAGAACTCACAGGAGCCAGATCAGGCGCGGCGAAAGCCGAGACACGGTAATTGGGAATATCATAAGGCATATTCCACGCCCCTGCCGCAATTTGCGAATCCGGGCCCGGGATAGACTGTTCCAGACGGGCGGCTTGTGAGCGCCCAACAGAAACGGATGAAATCGGCAGGTCATAAGCCTCTATGCGCCCGTCTTTAACCATACCGCGAGGGCGCGCCATGGTAATCTGACGAGGATAATCATGGGCGAAATCTTCTTCGCGTGTATAAGTCAACTTCACGGGCGTCCCGCGTAATTGATTGGCGATTTCTACGGCCTGATCAATGAAATCAAATTCGAGGCGGTGGCCAAAACTGCCGCCCATATATTGATTATGTAAATGCACGCTCTCAACATTATGACCTGTGATCTTGGCGGCGCGTTGTTCAACAAATCCCGGAATTTGGTGCCCTGCCCAGATATCGACTTGTGCGTCGGTGACTTTAACGAGTGCATTTAACGGCTCTAGGGGTTGGTGGGCCACATAAGGGGCGCGGTATTCCACCTCTAATATGTCCCCGCCGTCCAGAGCGCTTACAACATCCCCGTCATCGCGCCAGACCTTATCAAGATGCTCAGCGCCAAAACCTTCTGCCACTTTTTGCCAATGGGCGTCCATTTCCGCCGGATAGCTTGCCGTCTCCCAATCACATTCAATCGCGTTTACGGCTTGGAAAGCCCGCCAGCTATTATCGGCAATGACGGCAATGCCGTTTTTAACCTTTAAGATTTTTTGAACCCCGCGCATGGATTTTGCCGCGCTATCATCAAAGGATTTCAACCCCGCGCCTTGTCTGGGGTTTGTCCTTATCGCCGCGTAAACCATGCCCGGCATTTCCAGATCAATACCGTAATTTTGCGTCCCTGTTGACTTGGCGATTATGTCCATGCGCATCATGGGCTTACCAATAATTCGCCACTGGCTCGGATCACGCAAGGTGACGTCACTAACTGGCTCAACTTTGGAAGCCGCAGCTGCAAGCTCAGTGTAAGGGACTTTGCGACCATCTGGTAAAATGACCGCGCCAGAGCGCGTTTTAAGCTCAGAGACCTTAACATCAAATTCTTGGGCTGCGGCCAGTTTCAAAGTTTCGCGCGCCACAGCACCGGCCATGCGTAATTTCTCAAAACTATCGGGAATACTCGAGGAGCCGCCCGTAGCCTGCAAGCCCATGACTTTGACAATAGAGCGGTAAATAGCTCTCTTGCGGTCCGCGCTATTGCTCATATCGGTTGAGATAACATCAGCGAGTTCTGCGCCCAATGCCCCGTTATAATAAGCCGGACTTGCCGAGCCGGGGCTTGTCTCAAATTGCCCAAACTCAATATCGAGTTCTTCGGCGATCAAAGCGGCTTGAGCTGAGAATATCCCTTGTCCGCTATCGGCGTGCGGGGTGATTAATGTCACAGCTTGGTCCGAGATTTTCACCCAAGGATTAAAGCTGGCCTCGCCGTCTTCCAAATCCCCGAGTAAAGGATTTTTATGTGGCTTTTTGACCGTATAAGTACCAAAGGCGACCCCGCCCACAATCGCGACTGATCCTACAAGAAAGCTGCGCCGTGCAATTGTCCGTAATTTTCCCATAGCCCTGATTACCCTTTTTTCTGGCTCTGTAATGTTTTGGCCGCCATTTGCACAGCCGCGCGAATACGCGGATAAGTGCCGCAACGACACAAATTACCAGACATGGCCGTATCAATCTCTTCATCACTTGGAGAGGTGTTCTCTGCCAAAAGAGCTGCCGCACTCATCATCTGGCCGGATTGGCAATAGCCGCATTGCGCGACCTGATGCTCCGCCCAAGCCGCTTGAACTGCGTGCATGTTTTGGGGTGTACCAAGGCCTTCTATCGTGACAATTTCGGAACCCGTAGCGCTCTCGGCCGGAACTTGACAAGAGCGAACCGGCTCTCCGTCCATATGCACTGTGCACGCACCGCATTGCGCAATACCGCAGCCATATTTCGGGCCTTTAATGCCCAACTCGTCGCGCAAAACCCATAAGAGCGGCATGTCTGTTTCGACATCCGCTTCCATAATCGTCCCATTAACATTAAATTTCATAAGTCTGACCCGAATTATTTTTATGTGACATTACTTTGTGATGCGGACCTTGAAAGCGTCAAGAAAATATCTGATTTATTTCTGTATAAGGCCTATGCAGAACCTTATCACTGCCGCTCAAACAGCCAGGTCAATAAAAAAGCGGCCCTTTTGGCCGCTTATTGTTTAAATTTAAATTCCGCCTGAAACGCAATTAGTCTTATTTTTCGATCTCGACACAATGCGGATATGGAATTGTAATGCCGCCTTTATCAAAGGCTTCTTTGACGTTTTTCATCAAATCAAACATCACATCCCAATAATCTTCGGGCTTACACCAGACACGCATTTGAATATCGACAGAACTATCATTGAGATTGGTAACTTTGGCCCAAGGCTCTTCGAGTAGGCGGTCATCCTTGGCCGCTGTCTTAGTGATGATACCAATGGCCTTATCTATATCGTCATTATAATCAATGCCGAAATCGACATCCACGCGACGCTTGCCAAGCGATGTCAGGTTCTTAATCGTTGAGCCTCTGACCTCCCCATTGGAAAGAATGATTTTCACATTATCAACTGTGCGCAATGTGGTGGTGAAAAGATTAAGGTCTTCAACGGTTCCTTCCTGTCCGGCAAGCTCGACATAATCACCCACATCATATGGTCGTAAAATCAGGAGTAATAATCCGGCGGCGACATTCGCCATAGAACCTTCTAGAGCCAAGCCGATCGCCAATGTAGCGGCGGCGAAAATACTCATAATGGCGGCGACTTTGACACCGAGGAAACCGATAGCAGCCAGTATAGTGGCCAGCATGATAACGGTCTTAGCCGTGCTCGCGCCAAGCTTGCCCAAAGTGGTATCAATCCGCGGATTGTCTTCGGCCTGTTTGGATATAAATTTATGAACGCGCTTGGCGATATAAGACCCAATAATAAAAATGACCAAGGCAATCAGGACTTTAACAAGCAAGCCCGGCCCTTTATCCAGAATTAAGCTCTGAAGACCCGCCAAAGAAAAATCAATATTACTTAAGGCGCTCTCAGCTGCCACTTGTGTCTCTTCAGCCATCTTATTTCACCTTCATTGGAATAATCATGCAATGCTCATACGGAATTTCGATACCCGCCTTATCAAGGGCTTTCTTCACCCGGTAAGTCATATCCGCCTTTAACGCCCGGTAATCTTCAGATTTGCACCAAGCCCGTAATTGAATATTGACCGCACTATCGCCAAGGCCCGTTACTTTTGCCCATGGGCCATGGGGGGTATTTATAACCCGCTCATCCCCTGCGGCGGCGTCTTTAATAGCCTTTATAGCTTTGTCGAGATTAGCATCGTAACTCACACCGAAATCCATATCGAGGCGCAAATCGCCAAAGTCGCTATAGTTTTTAATCTTATTCCCAAAGGCAGCCCCGTTACCGACCATGACTTCAATATTGTCGACCGTGGTCAGGGTTGTTGAAAACACGTCAAGGCTTTTAACCTTACCGCGCTCGCCATTAATTTCGACCTCATCACCAATCGCGTATGGTCTAAAGAAGGCCAACATCACGCCAGAAGCCAGATCCCCAAGACTGCCTTTTAAGGCAAAACCAAGCGCGACAACCATTGCCCCGACAATAGTGGCGATAAAGCCAAGTGGCACACCCAAGGCCGACAGAGAGGCGATCATGACGCCAAACATACCGAAGATCAGAACGACAGAGCCTAAAAACTTGGCAATTGTCAGATCAAGATTTGGCACTTTCTGGGAGACTTTAACCGTCGCACCCGAGAGTTTGCGTACAATCATGCGCCCGATGATAAAGATCAATAGCGCGATTAAGAGCTTAGGCCCAAAATCTATCGCCCATGCGATTAATTTCGGAGTTTGTTCCGCAATAAAGGTGTTAATATCCACAAATACCCCCAGAGATAGTCTTATTTTTTTTATGCATTTAAAATCCGTTTTGCAAGTCGCTGCATGATATTTTTGCAGTAGAATTTATGATGAATATGTAAAGTCTGTGTGATGATTACGCCCGCCTCTTTATTTCACCCTGAAATTCGGTCATAAAAGAACCAGAATATAGCCCGCTGAAATATTCGCCTTATATGTGGATAGTGCCATGAATAACACACAAGAAACTGTTACATTTACGCGTATGGAAGATGGCACAGAAGCTGACTATGCTTTTCTGGCCAAGCATGAAGCCCAGTTTTGCGCCGAGCTGCCTACCCGTATCCTCACCGCGCTTGAGAAATTGCGCGACAGTTTTTCGGGCTATAAAATAGACCGTCTTGAACACAGCTTACAAAGCGCGACACGGGCCGAACGCGACGGGGCGGATATTGACTGGATCGTCAGTGCCCTTATTCACGACCTCGGGGATGATCTGGCCCCGCTTAATCACGACAGTCTGGCCGCAGCGATCATTAAACCCTATGTGCGCGAAGAGTGTTCATGGGTCGTGCAACATCACGGTATTTTCCAATATAAATATTACGCCGATAAAATCGGGCTTAATCCAGAAGAGCGACTAAAATATAAAGACAGTCCGCATTACGCAGCTGCGGTTCGGTTTTGTGAGTTGTGGGATCAAACCTCATTTGATCCGGATTACGACACACTCCCGCTCTCGCATTTCAAACCCATGGTCGAAGAAGTGTTCTCGCGTGAGGCGTGGACACAAAGCTAAACCCTTATGAGAGTTTAGGCAGAGAGGTCTGCAACACGCTCGCGCAAGACTTTTTTCTGGATTTTACCTGTCGCCGTTTTTGGCAAAGGCCCGAAAACAATCTTTTTAGGCCGTTTAAAACGCGCCATATTATCCGCGCAAAACTCTATCAAATCCGCCTCGCTTATATCTTGGCCCGGCTTAAGCTCGACAAAAGCACAAGGCACTTCGCCCCATTTTTCGTCAGCCATAGCCACAACAGCCGCCTCGCCGACCGCCGCGTTTTTATATAAGACATTTTCAACCTCAACCGAGGAAATGTTCTCCCCGCCCGAAATAATAATATCCTTGGCCCTGTCTTTGAGTTGAATATAGCCGTCCGGATAAACCACACCCAGATCACCAGAGACGAACCAGCCTGACCCCAGAGCCTCATCTGTCGCTTTAGCGTCCTTAAGATAGCCCTTCATCACGGCATTGCCGCGAATGACAATCTCCCCCATCGCTTCGCCATTATGGGGCACTGAGGCGCCGGTCTCATCAATCACGTCAACGTCTTCCATCATGGTAAATCTAACCCCTTGGCGGGCCTTAATTTCGGCTTGCTCGGGAATGCTCATCTCCGCCCAGTTATCTTGGGGCGAGGCCTGTAAGATATGGCCATAAGTTTCCGTTAGGCCGTAGACATGTAAAACATCAAAATTAAATTGCACCATGGCTTCTAGCACTTTAGCGGGCGGCGGGGCACCTGCTGTCATCACATTGATTTTACGCTCAAAGATTTTTTGATCGGCTTTTGGGGCATTTGCCAACATGTTGAGCATAATCGGCGCGCCGCCAAAATGTGTGATCTTTTCTCGCTCCAAAAGCTCAAACACCACTTTAGGGTCAAAGGCGCGCAAGCACATAATTGTACCCGCCATCAAGGTCATACACCAGACATGGCACCAGCCATTACAATGAAACATTGGCACGGAATACATATAGCGCGGATGGGGCGTGACTCCCCAAGACGGCGCCGTTCCCATGGCCATGAGATAAGCCCCCCTATGGTGATAGACCACGCCTTTAGGTCGTCCCGTTGTCCCGGACGTATAATTCAGCGTGATGGCCTGCCACTCATCTTGAACCGTCTCGCCCTTATAAGAAACATCACCTGATTTAAGCATGTCTTCGTAATGCATGATATTTTCCGGCAATGCGGGCTGTGTTGCGGCCTTTGGGTCATCCACAATAATGATCTCGGGCTGGGTTTTACTGATTTTTAGGGCCTCCGATAAAACGGGCCAAAGCTCGCGGTCAGCTATGAATAATCGGCTCTCGGCGTGATCGATAATATAAGCGACCGTATCAGCGTCCAATCGCGTGTTTATGGCATTAAGCACAGCCCCCGCCAGCGGTACGCCGAAATGGACTTCAAACATTTCCGGCGTATTATAAAGCAGGACAGACACAGTATCATTTTTACCAATACCGCGTTGATGAAGGGCTGAGGCGAGCCTGCGACATCTACCGCGGACCTCTTCCCAGCTATAGCGCCGCTCATGATAAACCAAGGCCTCTCTCTGCGGATAAATATCTGCTGTGCGGTCTAAAAAAGACAGAGGCGTGAGCGGCACATAATTGGCCGGATTTTTATCGAGTTTATCATAATCTATGGGCATGATTAATTCCTGACGGCTTTTCCATTATCTAACAAGGTGCGAATACGTTCTTGTGTTTGAGGGGTTTTGGCCAAAACCAAAAAGGCGCGCCTCTCGGCATCATAAAGGTCTTGTTCTGACATTAAGGTCCCCGGCTTTATGTCCCCGCCCGTTACGATCTCGGCAATTTGCGTGGAGACAAACACATCGTGCGGATAAAGTTTGCCTTTGGCTTGCATATCTTTTGCCCAGTTCACCATTTTATCAAAGAGCGGCTTACCCGCCATCGCAATATCTGGGCGCGAAAACGGCTTTTGACCTTTGCCAGACTTAATTGCTTTGAGGCTTTCGGTGAAGAGGCGGTCGCGATTATTTTCAAATCTGTCATTGTCGCGCAACATAGCCAGATCACGCGCCAGGATGGGCGAGCTGGCGGTTTTTCCATAACCAAGCGCCATGAAGGCTTCCCATGCACCGGCCTCTACGTCGCCGTCTTTTTTCTCTATCCAGCGATAAAGCGTTTCCTTACAGCCCCCGCCGCCCGGAATAACGCCGACACCACTCTCCACCAGACCCATATTGGAATTGGCATGACAAATCACCTCTTTGGCATGGAGCACAACCTCAAAACCCCCGCCTAATGACAGGCCGACTGGCGCGGCAATAACAGGAAAATCAGCTACGGCCATTTTATGAACTGTCTGCTGGAAATGGGCGAGAAAAGCGTCAAGCCCGTCCCAATCTTCAGTTTCAAAAAAGGCCCGGACGGCATTCAGATTAACCCCGCAAGAAAAATGCTGGGCATCATTATGCACCAGCACGCCGCGCATCTCCCTGCTCGCAGCCTTCTCTAAGGCCTGCTCTAAAATCTGCATGGAACCTGCACCTAACGCATTGGCCTTTGAGTGAAACTCGACAAGGGCCACACCGTCCACATCATAGCAACTGGCCTGATCATTACTGAAAATTGGGTTCAGGGTTTTGCGCTTATCGTTAAAGCGTAATGTCCCATCTGGGCGGTCTATATCAACCCAATCACCGCTAAAGCTACGCGCCTTTAAACCAGCCTCCGCATTATAGAAAGACGAGCCTGCCGCACTGCGCAAAAATTCGGGTACATATTTTTTATCCGCTTCTAAGCGCGCGGTAAGATAATCCACCCCTATTTCGTCAATCAGCTCAAACGGGCCTTTAATCCAATTATAGCCCATCTTCATAGCGTCATCTATGGCTGTCGCCGTATCGCCAACTTCAGGTACAAGCGAGGCCGCATATGACAAGACCTTGGACATAACCGCCCAAGCATAATCCCCATATTTGGATTTATCTTCAAGGATATGCATTATCCCGTCTTTTTCCGCTTTAAGGGCCACCGGAATATTCAGCGCTTGTAGTGGCCCGTATTGTCCGGTGTTTAAATCTATAACCTCTTTCGTCCCGTTCGTAGTTCGGTAAAAGCCAGCGCCCGTCTTTTGCCCGCGCTGCCCATTTGCAATCATCTCTTCCATTAAAGACAGCTTGGTACCAACAGCGTGAAAAGCATCACCTTGGGGCAGTATCGACACAAGGCTTGTTGCGACATCTGACATAAGGTCAATACCGATTAGATCGTAAAGCCCGAAAACCCCCGTCTTAGGTATACCCATAGGGCGTCCAAAAACGGCGTCTGCTTCCTGCGGGCTAAGCCCCATATCATAAGCCGTATGAAGGGCGGCCTGAATAGCATAGCACCCCACGCGGTTACCTAGAAAGCCCGGCGTATCGCGGCACACAACCACGCCTTTTCCCAAATCCTGATCACAAAAAGCATGCAGGCGCGTCATAATATCGGGGTCACTATCCGTGCCAGCGACCAGTTCCAGCAAAGGCATAAACCGCACAGGGTTGAAAAAATGCGTTATGGCAAAGCGTTTGCGAAAATCCAAAGGCATATCCTCGACCAGTAATTTAATCGGGATTGTCGAGGTATTCGACGATATGATCGCATCGGGCTTACAGACATCATCTAATTTTTTATAGAGGTCTTTTTTCAGATCAAGACGTTCTAATATCGCCTCGGCAATCCAGTCACATTCTGATAGTTTATCCAAATCATCACGTATATTGCCCACAGTAATATGATCGGCAATATCAGGACTAAGAATACCCGGATTGGCAGGATTGGAAATGCGGTCCAGACCTTTTTGCGCCAAGGCATTCACATCCCCGCCACTATCTGTGGGAAGATCAAGCAATAGAACTTCGCAGCCTGCATTGGCCGCTTGTCCGGCAATGCCAGCGCCCATTGTGCCTGCGCCAATTACCGCTATTTTTTTAAACGTCATCTCGTTATGTCCTATTCGTCAGCATGTTCTATTGGGCAGCATATCCTATCGGTCTGGGCCTTAAGCCAAGCCCGTTATAAACCTGCGCAAAGCCAATAAGGTTTTCTTCGGGGCCTCAAGGGGTAACATATGGCCGTAACCCTCAATTATATCGGGCGTGACAGATAGAGTTTGCGCTAATTGCTTACCTGTCTTTATGTGGGTCATTTTATCATCAGACGCCAATATACAATGGCGAGCTATATCCAGAGTGCCAGCTATATCATTGCCGCCTTTATAATCGGCGCAGGCCTGTAAGTCAGCCGCCAGAGGATTAGAGGACATTATCGCGCGCGATATGGCAATGGGTTGCATGCCCGGCACAGAGCTTTCGCCCCTATGGGCGCGCGGGCCAAAACCCCAATTACACATCATAGAGGCCGCTTTATCAGAGCTTTCCTTGGCGGTATCGATCAAGGCCTGATTGACCGGAATAGACGCCGCCGTTGCCACCGCACAGATTGAGGCACATTGCTCAGGCGCAGATTTATAGAGCTCCAGCGCACTTAAAAAACCTTGCGAATGACCGACAATATGCGCTGAGCTTACACCGCATGTTTTAAGAAACTCGGCAAGCCAAGGCCCGCTTTCTTCTATGGTTGTAAAAGCCTGCCCGCCAGAAAGACTATGTCCGGGCAGATCAGGGGCCAACACACTAAAGCCGTGATAGGCAAACCAGCGGGTTTGCAAGGCCCATGTGCGGTGATCCCCGCCGCTACCATGTAAAAACAAAACTGTCGGCAGATCAGGATTAAACTCTTTCCCTCCTGTGGCTATATAGACGGGGGCTTGACGAAGGGTGATCTCCATTACGCCCCCTTTTCTGCGGCGCGCTTTGCAGCTTTAATACCCTTTTGGAAATCAGCCTTAATATCCTTGATATCCTCAAGGCCGACAGACACACGAATAAGGTCTTCACTAATACCTGCGGCTTCCATCGCCTCTTTTGTAAGCCTTGAATGTGTCGTGCTGCCAGGGTGTAAGACGAGGGTTCGACTATCCCCGACATTTGCCAAATGCGAAGCCAATGTCACAGATTGGATAAAGGCCGCCCCGCCAGCACGTCCGCCAGTGACACCAAAGCACAACATAGAGCCAGCCCCTTTAGGAAATAATTTTGCCACATGTTCAGGGGCGTCAATTTCTGGATGGCTGACCCATGTCACGCCCTCTTGGTCTTGTAGCCACGCCATAAGCTCGCGCGCATTTTGCACATGTTTTTGCATACGCAATTCCAATGTCTCAACACCTTGCAAAATCAAAAAAGCATTATGAGGCGAGAGAGCCGCGCCCAGATCGCGCATAGCCTCAGAGCGGATTTTCATCACAAAGGCTGTCGGGCCAAATTCTTCCCAGAACTTCATACCGTGAAACGGGGCGTAAGGCTCGGTAAGCTCCGGAAAGCGCGGTTTCCCGTCATCCCTCAAAACACCCCAGTTAAAATTACCCCCGTCAATGATGCACCCGCCAATGGCCGCCCCGTGACCGCCAATCCATTTGGTAATGGAATGCACGACAATATTAGCCCCGTGCTCTATGGGGCGATTAAGTGCGGGCGTTGCAAAGGTGGCATCTACGACAACTGGCACACCGGCCGCGTTCGCGATTTTAGAGATTTGAGGCAGATTGGAAACTTCCATACCCGGATTGGAAATACTTTCACAAAAGACGAGTTTCGTGCGCGGGCCAATCGCTTTTTTAAGCGCTTTTTCGTCGTTAATCGCAATGAAGTCACAGCTTATCCCAAAGCGTTTTAACGTATAGCGCAGCGTCGTCGCGGTTGAGCCGTAAAGCTGGGCGGAGGCAACAATATGATCACCATGGGAACATAATGTGATAAAGGTGGCAAACAAAGCCGACATGCCCGAAGCCGTACAAATCGCCCCGGCCCCGCCTTCAAGTGCGGCCAAGCGCTGCTCAAGCACAGCAACGGTCGGGTTGGAAATACGCGAGTAAATATGCCCGCCTTGTTCCACATTAAACAAAGAAGAGGCCTGCGAAACAGAACTAAACGCATAAGAGGTTGTCTGGTAAATGGGCACGGCGCGAGAGCCATGTTCTGTTTCAGGATTATAGCCCGTATGCAAAGCAATGGTGGCAGGTTTTAAATAGGAAGAATTGGTCATTCGCTTTCTTAAAATCTTTCCAGCGGGAATCCAATAGGATTCCAGTGGTTTTTCCAAAACATTTATACTGATGAAATGGACTATCTTATTGGCTTATACCCCCCCTTCTTGCCAACGCGAATATCGGGCAAAAGGATTGAAGCACGGCCTTAAGTTTCCTCGCCGCGCTTGAACGCATGACCCTTAATGTTTGCGAGCTTGGGCTGGGTTAGCTAATATTGCTATCCGGGAAGCTCGCTTTTCGCTCTTCCATATATTTAATCAGGCGCGCATCAATATCAGGATCAAGCTCGGGTAAAGTATATTCAGCCAACATGGTTTTATAAACTTTCTCGGCGCGGTCCTCTGCACTTAGCGAGCCGTCTTCAACCCATTGCTCAAAGCTACTATTGTCTGAAACATTAGATTGGTAAAACGCCGTTTTGAAATTTTTCTGCGTATGCTCACAACCCAGGAAATGCTGGCCGGGGCCAACCTCAGCAATGGCGTCAAGGGCTTGCCCATTAGCGCTCATATCCACGCCTTTGGCAAAAACGGCCATCATCCCTGCCTGATCTGCATCCATGATGAATTTCTCATAGCCCATAGCCAGACCGCCTTCCAACCAACCGGCGGTATGCAGCATGAAATTCACGCCTGCCAATAAGCCGGTTTGGAGAGAATTTGCTGATTCATATCCGGCTTGGGCGTCAGGTACTTTAGAGGCGTTAAACCCGCCAGCAGAGCGAAACGGTACGCCCAGACGCCGCGAAAGCGCAGCGCTCATATTGATAATCATAGAGGCTTCAGGCGTCCCGAAAGTCGGGGCACCTGTCTGCATGGACATAGAGGTGACGAAATTCCCGTAAATTACAGGAGCGCCGGGCCGTACAAGTTGTGTTAGCGCCATGCCGGCTAAACCTTCGGCAAGACTTTGCGCGGCCACACCTGCGGCCGTGACGGGTGACATGGCACCAGAGACAACAAAGGGGCTGGGCATAGCGCATTGGCCGTGACGGGCATAATTTTTTAACGCCCCCAACATGGTCGCGTCCCATGTCAATGGAGAATTAGCATTAATCAAATTAACGAGAACGCAGTTTTCTTCCACGAAATCATCGCCGAAGACGATCTTGGCCATATCTACAGTATCTAAGGCGCGTTCGGGCGCCGTCACCGAGCCCATGAAAGCTTTATCGGAATATTTGATATGGCTGTAATTCATATCAAAATGGCGCTTATTGACGGGCAAGTCGACAGGCTCACAGACCGTACCCCCACTATGATGGAGATTAGGGGACATATAGGCCAGCTTTACGAAGTTGCGGAAGTCCTCAATATTGGCATAGCGCCGCCCTTCTTCCTTGGAATAGACAAAAGGCGGTCCATAGGCTGGAACCAAGACCGTATTATTGCCGCCGATCTGGACATTATTTTCAGGATTGCGCGCATATTGCGTAAAGGTTTTGGGGGCTGTGGCCTGAACAATTTCACGACACATGCCGCGCGGAAATTTGACGCGTTCACCGTCGGCTTTCGCGCCCGCCTTGACGAAATAATCAATGGCTTCTTGGTCTTCCTGAATATTAAGGCCGATCTCCTCAAGAATTGTATCAGCATTATGCTCAAGCTGGGCAAGATCCGTATCATTCAAAATAGAATAGGTCGGTATATTACGTTTAATATAGGGCTCGCGTAATGGCGCACTTTCTGCCCTTGCTGCAGCACGGCCTGCACGGCCACCCGAACGTCCTCGTCTCGCCATATCTTCCTCCGTTTAAGCGTTTCTCGTTCTATTTCTTTTGCGCCTCTTATTATTATTTTCCGCTACGGCATGGGCCGTGGGAAAGCCCATCGATCCGACGAAATAATCTTGGAATTTCGGCTCGAGCGCCGTTTCCATTTTGATGATATTATCTACCGCCTCTGAAATTTTATCTCTTTGCCCAATATCTAAAATCGCCATAGCTGCCCCCATGCCCGCAGCATTGCCAATAGAACTTATGATGTCAGCCGGAGCATGTGGAATAATGCCAATATCTGCTACATAGCGACTATCCAAATGTGTCCCGAAAGCCCCCGCCAGCAGGACTTCATCAAACTGTTCGCACCCCAAACTCTCAGCGAGTAATTGCGCGCCGGCATAAAGGGCCGCCTTGGCCAGTTGAACAGCCCGAATATCTGTCTGCTTTACCGTGATCGGATTACCCTCTTGGCGCAGCAATGTGTAAACCCAGACATTCCCGTCCTGATGAAAGCGCTCAGGGGCGGCGGAAGGAATAAACAGTCCGCTTTTATCAATCAGCCCTGCATCTGCGAGCTCTACCATCACTTCAAAAATGCCCGAGCCGCAAATACCTGTGATTTTATGATCGCTCAAATCCATTTGATCCGAGAGCCAATCATCATGGCCAATAATTTTAACCTTGCCGTTTTTACTGACCGGATCAATACGTACGCGCTCAATCGCGCCTAATGAAGCCCGTACGCCAGAACTTATTTCAGCCCCTTCTAGGGCCGGCCCCGTCGGAGAAGATGCGGCTGCGATTTTGCCGTGATGCGAGAGGACAATTTCAGCATTTGTGCCGATATCGACAAGCAGAACCGAGCCTTTATCCATGCGGTCAATCTGTGTGAGATAGGCCGCTGACGTATCCGCGCCGACATGTCCGCCAATAAGCGGAAACAAGGAAAGGCGCGCGGCTGTTTCAAGCCCGAGATCCATATCGGCAGCCGGAACCTCTACCCAGTTTTTAACGGATAAAGAAAAAGGTGCCTGACCCAGAGGTGTCGGGTCAATGCCCAGCAATAAGTGATGCATGATCGGGTTGCCCACACATATGACTTCGAGCATTTGCTCAGACTGCAGGCCAAGTTCTGTCATTGCCTCTGCAATCATGGTCTTGATCTGGGCACGTATATCGGCGGTAAGTTTGGCTTCCCCGCCTTTATTCATCATCACATAAGACACACGGCTCATCAGGTCTTCGCCGTAACGGATTTGCGGGTTCATCGCCGCCTTTTCATAGCTCAGCTTTCCAGTGGAAAGATCATAGACATAAAGCGCAACAGAGGTTGAGCCGACATCTATCGCAGCGCCAAAAGCGGCCTTATCTGAAGGCTGCCAAATATCAATCAAATCGCTATCGTCACGCACCACACAAATCACAGTGCGCTCATGCGCGTCGAGTAAGGGTTGGAGTTTGGTATAAACATGCAGGCTTTGCGCGCGCGGCACATGTGCCTTCACCCCCAGATCAGCGAGTGCCGCCAGTAAGGCCTCCCCGTCACTGGGGTTATCTTCCAATGTCGGCACAGCCAACTTGACCATATGCAGGCGAATGGCGGGGTTAAGATCGACATCAAAATGCGTGCTTTGTTTCTTTATCGCGCTTTCCGTCTCACGCGAATCAGACGGCACTTCAACAACAAGATCGCCGCAAATTTTTGCCCGGCACGCCAAGCGGCGATGATCAGACAGCTCTCCGTCATGACGCGCTTTTTTTTCAGTAGGTGACAGTTTGGGAATATCCCCTGCCCCGACACTCAGCTTAAACTTGGCATATTCACCGGGGTCGATTTCCACCTGACAGCGTTTGCACAAGCCGCGTCCACCGCAAATGGACTGCATATCCACACCGGCTTTCAAGGCCACATCATAGAGGCTTTCTCCCGCCTCTCCCTCGGTCTGCAAACCGCTGGGCGTAAATATGATTTTATGGCTTGGCATTACGCCTCAACCGCCTTGCGCGTGCCGCCCGGCGGATAGGCACTATATTGCGGCAAGCCGTCAGTGATCTCGAAATAATCCGCTTTTTGTTCGACGAATATATGACCTTTTAGCTCAAGCCCGTCTGTCTCATCCAGACACCCTGTCAGCACACTTATATTATCGCGCCCCGCAGCGTCCCAAAACATATAACACCCGCAAGACTTACAATGGCCAGAACGCGTATCCTCAGAAATAGGCAACCAGTTTACCTCGCCCGTAATGTGGAGCTTGTCGCGCCTCACTCCGGCTGCCGAGATGAAATGCCCAGTGAGTTTCTGACATTGTTTGCAGTGACAATACCAAATATCGGACAAGCCAATAGCGCGGTAGGATACAGCCCCGCACAGGCATTTTCCGGTATAGGCTTTGTCAGTCTTAACCACGACGACGACGGCCACCACGCCCGCGCCGCCCTCCTTCTTCGCCTTCGGCAGGTGCCGGACGGTAATGCTTGATCCAATTTGCACATCCCGGATCAACACCGTTAAGCACATCACTGGCGCGCACAGATGAGACAAGTCCGTCATGCAGAGGATTGACAATCGCCGATGTCATACCGGCGCAGGCCAACATAGGTAAAAACGCATTATTGATCGTGTGGCGCTCTGGCAGGCCAAAGGCGACATTTGACGCCCCGCATGTTGTATTCACACCTAGTTCCTTGCGCAAACGCCCGACAAGTTTAAATACATCTGTTCCGGCACTATTGACGGCACCGATTGGCATGACAAGCGGGTCGACGACAACATCTTCGGGTTTTATTCCGTAATCAGAAGCCCGGTTTACAATGCGTTTGGCCACTTCAAACCGCACATCAGGGTCTTCGGAAATCCCTGTATCATCATTGGAAATCGCCACAACCGCACAATCATATTTCGCGACAAGCGGCAGAATACGCTCCATGACTTCTTCTTCCGCCGTTGTTGAGTTTAGCAAAGGACGGCCCTCATAGGCTTTAAGTCCTGATTCCAGCGCGTCCATCACCGAACTATCAATGCATAAAGGGACATCGGTGAGGCTCTGGATAAGCGGAATAACTTCGGACATAATCAAGGCTTCATCGGCCAGCGGGACACCGACATTCACGTCGAGTATCTGCGCACCGGCTTCGACCTGTGCCAAGGCTTCTTTCTTGACGCGCCAATAATTAAACTCTTTGAGTTCTTTTGAAAATAATTTGCGCCCTGTGGGATTAATCCGTTCACCAATCATCGTGAAAGGTTGATCAAATCCGATAACTACCTCTTTGGTTTTTGAGGCTAAGATTGTACGTGCCATATTATATTAGGTCCTAATTTTGTATTTCATGTTCAGGCCGCAACGATGGTTTTATCGTTTGGCCAGCTACCCCGCTCGGTTAACCAAGCTGTTGATTTCTTAATGCCTCCAAAAGGAAACACATGAATTTGTGTAATAAGAGATGCCTCTATCTGATTCCAATGGGCCTCAATGGGGTCGACAATATCATTCGGGTCAAACCCTTTGACCATCGTCGCCATCGCTCCGCCGCGCTTTTTCAAAAAGTTCAGTGAATTGCCAACACCGCACATTGCCGCAAATTTTATCAAAGTTGTAACTTTGGCTGGCCCGGCCACACCCAGATGTACAGGCAAGGTTATACCCGCCGCGCGAAGATCATGCGCCCAGTCAATAAATTGAGGTGCATCAAAGCCGAATTGGGTCACAATCCGCATATTTAAACCTGTCTTTTCCGCAAAGGCCTGCTTTTGGTGCAAGGCTTCCATGGCGATATCATTATCAAAATCAGGAGAACCTTCAGGATGTCCGGCAACACCCATATGTGTAATGCCGTTTCGCTCAAAAACGCCTGTCTCTAACACGGTCATTGTCGAATCAAACTCACCAGCAGGTTTATCAAGCCCGCCGCCAATCACCAGAACGTCCCTCACGCCCGCCTCAATAGACAGACGCTTGACGCGGTCTTCTAAAATATCTGCACTGATCATCCGTCTGGCCGCAAAATGCGGGACGGGCTCATAGCCCAGATCACGCACGCGCTTCGCGGCAGAGACAAGATACTCCGTCGGGTCTGTCCCGACATCCGTAATATAAACACGTCCGCCTTTCGGAAACAGGTCAATCAAGGCCTGACTTTCGACGGCTTGTTTCGGAGAAACTTCAATAGAGGCTGGAATATGTTTAGACATTGGCTTCCTCAAATTGTGATCTTGATAAAAGCTCGCCCTCTGGCGACATCCATGAAATAGCCGTTTCTAAGGCACCGTAACCCACAGCCTTATGCTCAAAGCTCAGACCAAGAAATAGGGCGGCCTCGCGGGCTTTATTTAAGAGCTCCGCATTCGGATTTTGTGACAGATAGACCAGCTTTTTATAATGGGTAAAATATGTCTCTTTAAGGTCTGGATAGCGGTCTATGCCCATGCCTTTCACAATAAGGGTCTGGAAATGCCGGGCCAGATAATCAGTAAGGAAGAATGTACCAAGCTCTTCTTCCATCAACCTTTCAAAATTGCCAAGTCCCGCATAAAAAGCATAACAATGATTACCTGGCAAACGCGTGGTGTTAGGATAGTCTTTCAAAAGACGATCAAGGCCTCCGCCTGTCCCGCAATCACCATAACCGATCAAGACCCGGTCATACTCAGCCGCCTTTTTATCCAAAACAGTTTTCAATCCCGGTACTATTTTTTCGGGATGGTTATGATATTCAGCCGGCAGGCATTGCAAATCTACGGTAAAGTCAAACTGCTTTAACAACGCCACAATCTCTTTGGCCAAGGCGCCGCACGCCAGTACAAAGGTCTTATGTGCCTGAGCCGCCATCTTACCGGTTTTTACCCATAATCGCTTTAGCAAGCTCAGAACTCATAGCTGCATCGCGGCCATAAGTATGGGCATTAATCGCATCCGCAAATTCCTGATTAAGCGGCGCTCCGCCTACCATAACCGGAAGCTCTTTTAAAATGCCGCGCTTATCAAGCTCTTCAATCACAACGCCCATATAAGGCATGGTTGTTGTTAACAGCGCTGACATGCCGAGAATATTAGGTTCATGCTCGTCAATAGCGGCCAGAAATTCTTCAACAGGCGTATTAATTCCCAGATCAATGACCTCGAAACCAGCCCCTTCAAGCATCATGCCCACAAGGTTTTTACCAATATCGTGAATGTCACCTTTGACAGTACCAATGACATATTTCCCGACACTGGTATTATTATCACTATTGGCCAGAATGGGACGCAACAAGCCCATACCGCCCTTCATAGCGTTCGCGCTTTGCAAAACCTCTGGGACGAATAAAATACCATCACGAAAATCAATGCCGACTATGCGCATACCTTCGACCAAGGCGTCATTGAGTACCATATTGGCATCCCACCCGCGGTCGAGCAGAATTTGAGTACCCTCTGTAACTTCCGGGATCATACCGTCATAAAGGTCGTCCTGCATTTGCTGAACGAGCTCGTTATCATCGAGGTCTTTTAAGATGATTTCTTCTTCTTGGTCACTCATTTTACTACTCCATAAACATATAAAGATTTATTTATATGTGGGTCTCTATATGTTTTTCCTAGGCAAGTCCAACGATTTGTCCGTCTTCATCAAGACCAATATCAAGCGCGGCAGGATGGCGCGGCAAACCCGGCATACGCATAATGGTTCCGCAGATAGCGACAACAAAGCCAGCGCCAGCATTTAACGTCGCTTCGCGCACTTCGACATTATGTCCTGAAGTCGCGCCGAGCTGTTTGGCATCGGTTGAAAAACTGGATTGTGTCTTGGCGATACAGATAGGTAAATGCCCGAAACCCATTTTTTCTATTTGGCGGAAAGCGGTCTTGGCCGCCGGGCTGATAGTCACGCTCTCAGCGCGGTAGATTTCCTTCGCGATTTTTTCGACTTTAACCGCCAGCTTATCGTCATCAGCATACATCATATTGATTTTTGGCTTGGGCTTATCCAGCTCGGCTTTAACCGCCTTGGCCAGATCCTCTGCCCCTGCTCCGCCTTCAGCCCAGTGACGCGCAATGACCATAGGGACATTTTCTTTGTCGCAAATCTCTTGGATAACGGCAATTTCCGCATCCGTGTCATGGACAAAATGATTTATCGAGACAACAGGTGTAACGCCGAATTTTTTAAGGTTTTGAATATGGCGCTCGACATTGACACAACCCGCGCGCACAGCCTCGACATTAGCCGGGCCCAAATCTGATTTCGGCACACCGCCCTGCATTTTCATAGCGCGCACTGTACAAACTAGAACAACCGCATCCGGACGCAGGCCAGACTGACGGCATTTAATATCAAGGAACTTCTCTGCCCCAAGATCAGCCCCGAACCCGGCTTCGGTTACGACAACATCTGTCATTTTCAAAGCCGTCTGGGTGGCAACCACAGAGTTACAGCCATGGGCGATATTGGCAAATGGCCCGCCGTGAATAAACGCCATATTATGTTCGATAGATTGCACAAGATTTGGCTGGAAGGCATCTTTTAGCAGAACGGTTACTGCTCCGTCTGCGCCAATATCGCGTACTGTCACAGGCTTCTTTTTATGGGTTTTGGCAACAATAATATCACCGATACGTTTTTGCAGATCCTTCAAATCTGTCGCCAAACAGAAGATCGCCATAATTTCGGAAGCCACAGTAATATCAAAACCGCCTTCGCGGACAATACCCTGTGTCGGACCACCCATACCCATAACAATATGACGTAAGGCCCGATCATTCATATCGACAACGCGGCGCCATGTAATCCGGCGCGGATCAATATCAAGCTCATTACCCCACTGCATATGATTATCCAGCATGGCTGAGATCAGAGAATGGGCAGAGGTGATGGCATGAAAATCACCGTTAAAATGTAGATTAATATCTTCCATTGGCAGAACTTGCGCCCGACCACCACCAGCGGCACCGCCTTTCATACCAAAGCACGGACCAAGGGACGGTTCGCGCAGACAGACCATAGACTTAACGCCTATCCGGTTAAGGCCGTCATTTAAGCCAACTGAAGTTGTTGTTTTCCCTTCACCAGCCGGTGTCGGGGTGACAGCCGTTACAAGGACAAGCTTTCCGTCAGGCTTGCCTTTCAAGCTATCGATATAATCAAGTGAGAGTTTGGCTTTATAGTGACCATAAGGCACCAGCGCGTCAGCTGGAATACCCAATTTTTCCTCTGCCAAGGGCAATAAAGGTTTCATCGTCGCGGCCCGCGCAATTTCTATATCTGGTGCACCGGGTGGGGGGAGGGTGGAAGCGGACATAAGTTAGAACCTTTAAATATAGTATTTTCACCCCTTTATGCATAAATTATCAAAAATTTGTATAACAAATTCGACATTTAGTTTATAATTTACGACATTATACTTATAAACTTAGATTCGCTTTATCTATCTTTTATAAAAGTTCCACTTATCCTTTTGATAATAATACGCAATATTACGCTTTCATGCCTCATTACATCTAAAATTAGACCTAGACTTGTGCTATCATTCAAACACAATTTTACGACATTTCTTGTAAATTCTACCTTATAGGCACGGCCAGAATATGACCTCACCTTTTTCACCAAAACAACGCAAGATCGGGCCCAAAACCGGACAAGACCTCCCGTCAAATACAGACTTTCCTGCCACAGAACCTACCCAAAAAGCCAAATCTGAACTGCTGGCTGCGGGACTGGCCCTACCCGATCAGAGCGCAATGCGCCGCTATCGTCTGGACCGTGTCTTGGGCGAGCTGAAAGCACGCGACCTTTCAGGCATATTATTATTTGACCCCGTCAATATTCGATATGCTCTGGATGCGCGCAATATGTCGATCTGGACATCAAGAAATTTCTCCAGAGCGGTCTATATTCGCTCTGATGGATACATTGTGTTATGGGATTTTGATCGCTGCGAACATTTAAGTGACCACCTCCCCCTGATTTCAGAACACCGCATGAGTGCGGGGGCTTATTATTTCGCCCACGGAGATCAAGAGCGCAAATACGCCCATGATTTCGCCGCCCAGATAGCAGAGCTCTACGCCAAAGGCGGTAAAGGAACTCTCGCCGTTGATTGTCTTGATCTTGAAGTTATGACGGCCTTATCTGAACGCAATGTCAGCCTTACAACCGGACAGGTCGTCATGGAACATGCCCGCCTGATAAAAGGCCCGGACGAGATTAAAGCTATGAAATGCGCCGCCTTTGCCTGCCAAGCCTCTGTCGCGGAAATGCAAGACGCGCTTAGGCCTGACCTCTCGGAAGTCGAGTTGTGGTCTGTCTTACATGCCGGCAATATTGCGCGTGGTGGCGAGTGGATAGAAACACGGCTATTGGCTTCTGGCCCGCGCACCAATCCGTGGATGGCAGAAGCAGGCCCGCGCATTCTTGAAGAGGGGGATATCTTGGCCTTTGATACGGATATGATCGGGCTGTATGGTTATATTTGTGATATGTCGCGCTCATGGCTGGTGGGCGACGGAGCTGCAACACAAGAGCAGATAGAGCTCTACCGTGCCGCCTATGATCACGTCATGACAAATACGCAGCTCCTCGCCCCAGGTGTCTCATTTAAGGATCTGTCATTTAAGGGCGATAATCACGACCCGAAATACAGAGCCCATCAATATTGCGTCAAAATGCACGGGGTCGGTTTATGCGATGAGTTTCCCAGTATTTACTACCCCGACCAATTTATCGACGGGGCTGCCGATTACGAACTCGCCCCCGGAATGGTGCTATCGGTCGAGACTTTCGTAGGCGAAGTCGGCGGCAAAGAAGGCATAAAACTTGAAAATGAAGTTCTGATAACTCATGATGGCCATGAAGTCATAACCGATTACCCCTTTGATGACAGATTATTAGGAATAGCATGAGTGAAGATAGCCCCGTTAAAGCCGATAAGAATTTGGAAAATCTCGAAGTTGATGACAGCCCCTGTCAGCTGGTTTGCTCTATGGATAAAGAGAGCGGGTTTTGCTTTGGGTGCGGGCGCACACAAGACGAAATCGCTTATTGGACATTTAAGTCGGAGACAGAAAAAACCGCCCTTCGCGCAGAGCTTGAAACCCGCATGCCACCCTTGCGTATAAAACTGGCTGAACGGCGCAAGCGCCGCCGTGTCAATAAACGCCGCATTTCAAAACCCGACATGCAATCCGAATAACTATCCAAAACATTTATGTTCGGGCAACACACGCAAGACGGCAAACCCCAGAAAATCGGGTTCTTACTCATTCCGGAATTTTCAATGATTGCCTTTACCGCGGCGATTGAACCCTTGCGCTCTGCAAACAGGCTTCGCCGTCAATCCCTCTATGAATGGGTGACACTTAGCCTAGACGGACTGCCTGTCACAGCGAGTAACGGCGTGGCGATCACACCGGATATGCCCTTACGCGACAGCCATAATTGCGATGTTGTCTTTGTCTGTGCTGGTTTGCGCCCGCAAAAACACCTCTCCCAACCCCTCAGTAATGAATTAAGAGCCTTATCGCTGCGCGGTAAATCACTGGGGGCTTTATGTACCGGATCATTTACACTCGCCTATGCCGGATTATTGACGGATTATAAATGCACCATCCATTGGGAAGACACTGAAACCTTTAAAGAGATTTATCCCAATCTGGATGTTACTGCCAATATTTTCGAAATTGATCGCAACCGGTTTACCTGCGCAGGCGGGACAACCTCTTTGGATATGATGATCTATTCCATCAAGCTAGATTTCGGGGAAGCTTTGGCTCTAAATGTCGCCGAACAAATGCTGCATAATTATGTCCGCGAGCCGCGCGATACACAGCGTATGGCCCTCACCTCGCGCACGGGTATTCATCATCCGAAATTATTGGCTATGATCGCCTATATGGAAGCCCATATAGAACACCCAATGAGCTTGGAGGCTCTGGCGAAAAATGTTGGTTTGTCATTACGCCAGGTCGAGAGATTGTTTAAAACCAATCTAGATGTTTCGCCGGGTAAATATTATTTGGGTCTGAGGCTTGCGCGAGCACGGCAATATTTGCGCCGGACGTCCATGTCCGTCTTAGAAGTAGGGCTGGCGGCTGGGTTTAATTCTGCCTCGTATTTCTCACAATGCTATAAACGCCATTACGGCCATACCCCGCAATCAGAGCGGGCGTGAGGTCACGCTTTTAGCCCCCTTTTTGCGGCGTTTTAAAATATTGCGCGGGTCAGATCGCAATATCCCAAACATTGAACGCGGACGGGGCGTAAGCACATAATCCGAACTCTCTTCGGGACTGGCTCGCTTAAACAATCTATAAAACCCGTAAACCGCCAAAACCATATGCGCGCATGCCGTAAAAGCAAAAAGTGCGCTCGGCCCGTTCGCGACCATAATGATCGGGGCGATAGACGGCCCGATAACGGACCCGATACCGTATATAAGTAACAATCCCCCGCTCACAGAGACAAATTCATGCGGCTCGGCAAAATCATTGGCATGGGCAGCGGCAAGCCCGAAAAGCTGCATGGCAAAACAGCCATAAATCGCCCCGCCAATAAGCAACATATTAAGCGAAAGCGGGCCGTAAAGCCAAAGAAAGACGCCCGAACACGCACTCGCCAGCGAGATGATAATCATCACAATGCGCCGCCCCCAACGATCCGATAACCAGCCCACCGGCCATTGCAAGAGCGCCCCGAACAAGATGGCAATAGACATGAATGAAGAGACCGCCACAACGGGGTGTCCTAATTGTTGCACAAGTACAGGCGCGACCCCCCAAAAAGAACCATTGGCTAGCCCGACAATCGTGCAGCCTGCGACAGCCAAAGGCGAGGTCTTAATCAGTTTTTTGAGGTTTAGTGAAGTTTGCGTCACCGTGATCGGTGCTTTTGACGTCGAGACAGATATTGGAAAAATAGCAAGACTGATGAATATGGCAACCAGCGAAAACAAAACAAATTCGGCCGGATCAGCCAAGGTGAGCATAAACTGCCCTGCCGTGACCGCCCCCAGATCAACCATACGGTAAATAGAGAGAACTTGAGCGCGTTTCTGATTTGGTGCTTGCTCATTTATCCAGCTCTCAATCAGAATATAAAGCCCGGCAAAGCCAAAGCCGGTCAAGACGCGCAGGCCAATCCACACCCCGACATCAATCACCAAGACATGTATCAAGGTCGCAGCTGCAATTAAGGATGACAAAGCCGCGAAAACTCTGACATGTCCCACACGCTTAACCAGATAAGGCGTGCCCAGACATCCCGCTATAAAACCGGCAAAATAGGCTGAGGTGAGAAAGCCAATAACAAAAAGCGGAAAACCCTCAATTTCGGCGCGCAGAGCAATAAGTGTCGATAATAGTCCGCCGCCTGCGAGTAATATCGCGGCAGAGACAAGCAAGGCACCGATGGAAGACAAGACAGCCTTCATCGCAATTATCCTTTAAAGCAGACGTACTGCACCAAGCCCGTTTCGGGTATAAATCGCCATATGCGCCTCTTTGGCTTTTTGCAAGGCAAAAGATGTCGGCGCGGAAACTGATAATATAGCCTTTACCCCGCGCCGTGCTGCCTTTTCGACAATTTCGTAAGAGCAGCGCGAAGACATGATCACAAAGCCGTCTTGCATATCGCTATCCGCGCGGGTCATAGCCCCTAATAATTTATCCAAAGCATTATGGCGCCCGACATCTTCACGTACAGTTTTAATCTCGCCCGTCATATCTACCCAGCCCGCCGCATGAACAGTGCGGGTAAGCTGATTGAGTTCTTGGTGATCTTGCAATGTCTTAAGGGCCAATGACAGGCTCGCGGCTTTGATCTCAATGGGTGTTTCGGAGACTTTTGGTAGGGCTTTAAACAAGACATCTGCATTTTCCAAACCGCACAGACCGCAACTGGCAGAGCCAACCATATTGCGCCGTCTTTGGGTTATATCCAAGCGCTCCAGCGCCGCCTCTGTAATTTTAAACTTTAGCTCGATGCCGCGCGGAATGATATGTACATCCAGAGCTGTAATCTCTTCAGGCGCGGCCACAACCTCCTCGGTTAAAGAAAAGCCAAGGGCGAAATCGACAAAATCTGCAGGCGTGCCCATCATCACCGCATAATTTCGGCGATTATAAACAAAAGCTATGGGCACTTCTTCGGGCACATGCCAGCTCTCATCCCCGGCTGCGATAGCGCGGGACAAGGCTTGCGGCTCCCCGTATATATTTACGGGGAAACTCACCTATTCAGCCGGCTCTGCGATTTTACGATATTCAGCCAACTCATCATGATAATTCATCTGCCAATCGGATTTATGATTTGCCGGAGCCACCGCAACGGCTGTCACCTTATATTCAGGACAGCTTGTCGCCCAGTCCACATTTTCAGTTGTGACAACATTGGCCCCCGTATCAGGATGGTGGAAAGTTGTGTACACAACCCCCGGTGCCATACGCTTCGATATTTTAGCCCGTAAGGTAATCTCGCCTTTGCGGGATTTAAGCGACACCCATTGCCCGTCAGAGACGCCTTGGGCTTCCGCGTCGCTGGGATGGATTTCCAAAAGGTCTTCCTCATGCCAGTCAGAGTTTTCTGTGCGGCGCGTCTGCGCACCCACATTATATTGCGATAATATCCGGCCCGTTGTGAGAATAAGCGGGAATTTACGATTAGCGCGTTCTGTTGTGGGTTGATATTCAGTGGTTATAAACTGTCCTTTACCGCGCACAAATTCACCGACATGCATCACTTCCGCCCCTTCGGGGTTTTCGTCATTTACCGGCCATTGCAAACTCCCCGCCGCGTCCAAAACGTCAAATGAGACATTGGTAAATGTCGGGGTCAGTTCGGCGATTTCGTCCATAATTTCAGAGGCCGAATTAAAGCCCATATCAATACCCATGGCCCGACCCAGATCTTGGGTGACTTCCCACTCATCTTTACCTGTTTGAGATTTCATAACAGGACGCACGCGGTTGATCCGGCGCTCGGCATTAATAAATGTTCCGTCTTTTTCCAAAAAGCTCGTTCCCGGTAAAAACACATGCGCAAAGCGCGCGGTTTCATTTAGGAACAAATCCTGGACAATCAAAATGTCCAGCGCTTTAAGCGCGGCTTCAACATGTTGAATGTTTGGATCGCTTTGCGCCACATCCTCGCCTTGGATATACATGCCTTTATAATTACCTGCACAGGCTTCATCAAACATATTGGGAATTCTATAGCCGGGTTTACCGTCAAGTTTGACGCCCCATTTTTTCTCGAACAAGCCGCGCGCTGCGTCGTCCCCGACGGGGCGGTAGCCTGAAAATTCATGCGGGAAGCTCCCCATATCGCAAGAGCCCTGCACATTGTTTTGGCCGCGCATGGGATTAACCCCGACACCAGAGCGTCCAATATTACCGGTCGCCATAGCCAGATTAGCCATGCCCATCACCATGGTTGAACCTTGGCTGTGTTCTGTCACACCCAGACCATAATAAATCGCGGCGTTTTTCTGGGTCGCAAATAATCGCGCAGCGCCGATAAGATCATCTTTGGGCACACCCGTAATTTTCGAGACATTATCCGGGCCGTTAACCGGATCAAGGATCATCGCCTTCCACTCTTTATAGCTTGCCAGATCCGTGCGGGATTTGATGAAGTCCTCATCGAGTAAGCCTTCACTGGCGGCGATATGGGCCAGACCATTTATCAAGGCCACATTTGTACCAGGCATAAGTTGAAGATGGTAATCGGCTTTAATATGGGGTGAGCGTACAAGATCAATGGCGCGCGGATCAGCCACTATCAGCTTAGCCCCCTGACGCAAACGGCGTTTCATCTGGCTGGCAAAAACAGGATGGGCGTCTGTGGGATTTGAGCCGATAACCATAATGCAATCAGCATCCATGACCGAGTCGAAATTTTGTGTTCCCGCGCTTTCCCCGAAGGTTTGTTTAAGTCCGTAACCTGTCGGCGAGTGACAAACGCGCGCGCATGTATCGACATTATTATTGCCAAAGCCCTGACGTATGAGACGTTGGACGAGCCAAACCTCTTCATTGGTACAGCGCGATGACGTAATCCCGCCAATCGCTTTCGCGCCGTATTTTTTCTGCGCGGCTTTTAAGCGGTCGACTGAAAACTTATAGGCTTCGTCCCACGAAACTGTGCGCCACGGATCCGTAATATTTTCACGGATCATTGGCTGTGTGATACGGTCTTTATGGGTCGCATAACCAAAGGCAAAACGCCCTTTTACGCAAGAATGTCCGTGATTGGCCTTGCCGTCTTTATAAGGCACCATACGAATAACTTGGTCACCTTTTAGCTCGGCCTTAAACGAACATCCCACGCCGCAATAAGCACAAGTTGTCAGAACCGTTCTATCGGGCACGCCGTGTTCGATAACCGATTTTTCCTGTAATGTGGCTGTCGGGCAGGCCTGTACGCACGCCCCGCAAGAGACACATTCGCTCTCCATGAAATTCTCGCCCATAGAGGCTGAAATTTTCGAGTTAAACCCGCGGCCTTCTACGGTCAGGGCCAATGTGCCTTGGACTTCATCACAGGCTCTGACGCAGCGCGAACAGACAATACATTTGCTTTCATCAAAGCTGAAATAAGGATTGCTGTCATCAGTAGGCGCATCATTATGGTTGGCCCCGTCATAACCATAACGCACTTCGCGCAAGCCTACCGCCCCCGCCATATCTTGAAGCTCGCAATCACCATTATCTGAACATGTCAGACAATCGAGCGGATGATCAGAGATATAAAGTTCCATCACCCCTTTGCGGATTTTGGCAATTTGGTCATCTTGAGTGGTGACCTTCATGCCCTCTTCGGCCAAGGTCGTACATGAGGCGGGCGTGCCGCGCCTGCCCTCGACCTTGCACACACAAAGGCGGCAAGAGCCAAACGCGTCTAGACTATCCGTTGCGCATAATTTCGGAATGGGTATGCCTGCCTCAGCCGCGGCGCGCATGACAGATGTACCTTCAGGCACAGAGACCGTATGACCATCAATTTCAAGAGAGACGGTTTTGTCTGATTTAACTTTCGGTGTCCCGAAATCTGTTTCTTGTAATAAAGCCATAATTTAACTCCATTCCGTTTTAAGCGTCCGTTTTCAAGACCCTGTAAATTCCTCAGGAAATGCTTTCATTGCTGTGCGTACAGGCATGGGGGTTAAGCCGCCCATCGCACAAAGTGAGGCTTCTTCCATAAGCTCGCATAAATCTTCAATCACAGCCAGATTTTTATCCACGTCCTCGCCGGCCGCTATTTTATCAAGGCTTTCTTTGCCGCGCACGGAGCCAATCCGGCAAGGCGTACACTTGCCGCAGCTTTCAATTTCACAAAACTCCATAGCGTAACGCGCCATTTTCATCATGCTGGTCGTCTCGTTATAAACGACGATACCGCCGTGGCCCAACATGCCGCCAGCTTCGGCTAAGCTCTCATAGCCCATTGTCACATCAAATTTCTCGGGCTTAAGATAGCCCCCCAGCGGGCCGCCAATTTGCACCGCCTTTATTTTTTTGCCCGAATATGTTCCGGCGCCAAACCCGTTGACGAGATCGTCAATACTGGTCCCAAAGGCGAGTTCGACCAAACCACCGCGCGCTATATCACCGGCCAGTTGGAAAGGTTGTGTTCCGCGCGAGCGACCCTGCCCGTATTCGGCATAGGCTTTCGCGCCTTTGGATAAGATAAACGGCACAGTCGCCAGTGTCAGGACATTATTGACTATTGTGGGTTTACCAAACAAGCCGCTAATCGCTGGAATGGGTGGTTTAACCTTAACCTGGCCGCGCTTGCCTTCCAGAGATTCCAGCATTGAGCTTTCCTCCCCGCAAATATAAGCCCCTGCCCCGACCCGAATATGCAGATTAAAATTTGTGCCAGAGCCCTTAATATCCATGCCCAACCATCCAGCTTCTTCCATGGCGTGGATAGCCCGGCGCATGACACGTATGGCATGGGGGTATTCAGAGCGGATATAGATATAGCCCGTATCGGCCCCGATAGCCCGACCTCCAATAATCATACCCTCAATCAACGAAAAGGGATCACCTTCCATCAACATGCGATCGGCAAATGTCCCACTATCACCCTCATCGGCATTCGCGCAGATATATTTCTGGCCTTCGACATCTTTCGAGATATGCTGGGCAAGGGCGGTTTTCCATTTAATACCTGTGGGAAAACCCGCACCGCCGCGTCCGCGTAGACCTGAGTCCATGACCGCCTCGACGATCTTTTGGGGCGACATTTTAAGCGCCTTTTTCACACCTGAAAGCCCGTCATGTTTTTCATAATCTTTCAGACTTAACCTATCAATTACCCCGACACGGGCAAAGGTCAGCCGGTCTTGCTTGGCAAGATAGTCAATCTCTTCTGTCAGGCCGTGCCCTAATTTATGCGCGCCGCCTTCAAGAAAACCAGCCTCAAACAAGCTCTCAATATCAGAGACGCTGACGGGGCCATATGCCATGCGGCCCTTGGGAGTTTCCACTTCAATAAGAGGCTCTAGCCATAACATACCACGCGTGCCCGTGGTTATAAGCTCGATCTTATCGCCGCCTTTTTCTTCAAGAGCGCGGGCGACCTCATAAGCCCCCATAGAAAGGGCCGCTGCATCGCGAGAAATATAAAGTTTGACCGCCATGCCTTACGAGTCCTTTTTCAAATCATCGGCCAGCGCAACGAGGCGCTTAATATCGACACGGCCATATAATTTTTCATCAATCATAACCGCAGGGCCTAAGGCACAATTACCGAGGCAGTAAGTCGCCTCTAGGGCAATGTCACTGGCCTTTGCCCCGAGCTTTGTTCCGAATTTTTTTTCTGCCTGCTCAATAAGCGCCTCCGCGCCAACAGCCTGACAAGCTTCAGCGCGACATATTTTAAGTGTCAGCTTAGCCCCCGCCTCGCGCTTATAATCATGATAAAAACTAACCACGCCGTGCACTTCGGCGCGCGTGATGTTCAACACATTCGCGATGGTTCGCAACGCCGCGTCCGAGAGGAAACCGGCACCGGCTTGCACGTCATGCAAAATTTCTAACAAGTTTTCAGGCTTGTCCCCATGTGCAGCGCAAATCTGCCGGGCAATCTTGTCTTCAACATTATCTAACAAAGTGACCATAATAGCCCTTAATCTAACTTTTCTTTCAGCCTATAGCCAACAGTTTGATATAATCAATCATCAAAACCCTGTGAAATGACACTATAAGCGGAACCAATAATATACATTCCTTTTTATCAAACCTATCTATCGGGCTTCTTTATCATCTCTAGAGCTTGGAGCTATTAGCATTTGCCTTTGAGCACTTGTCTTGCGACCCATTTATGAAAATTATGTGTAGGACCGTCCATAACAGGCGAAAATTTACCCCCGTCAAATTTCACACCGTGACGTCCTCTCTGCATACCCTCGACCACGCCGATATCTTCGCTAAACACATCCTGCCATATACGGGCATTTTCCGCGAGCATGTCCTGCCAAGCAGGCCTATCAATATCTGGGTTTGCATAAAATAGCGAGACACGCTCTTGGGTGACTTCAGGGCCTTTGGGGATAAGCAACATGGCAAAGGCATGATCACGGTGAACACCTAATAAGACATTGGGGAAAAAGGCGACATACTCACCCTGCTTCTCCCAAATATCCGAGAGGCCCGCGAAATCAGGAAATGTCTTACCCGCCTTGCCTTTTAATTGGCGGTAATTGCGCGTCCCTTGGCCTGCATAATCCGGATGATTATCAATATTGTAATGCACATCAATCGGCGAAATTTTATTAAGCTCAGGATGTATCCAAGGCAGATGGTAAGACTCGCAATAATTCTCCACAGCGAGCTTCCAATTTGTTGAGAGTGTCATTTCAAATTGCGAAGCTTTACCACCCGGATAATAAGGCTGGTCGAATTCGGCCCAGCGCTCAATGAGATCTGCATGTGAGACGTCAAACTCTGGAGCATCACCGGAAATATTGACAAAGACTACCCCCTGCCAGACATGGCTTCTAATCTGAAACAGGCCCAGCTCTTCATGTTTGATCGCTTCGTGATTATCAATACCCAATCCGCCGACAAAAGGAGTACGCACAAGAGCGCCCTTTTCGCTGTAACACCAGCTATGATAGGGGCAGCGTATCGGGCCTTTTAAGCGCGTGGGCGCGTCAACTAATATCATGCCCCTATGGCGGCACGTATTTTGGAAGACGTTCAACTCACCCGAGCGCGTACGCACGAGCAAGAGCGGCATGCCCATAAAATCAATCGGCACAGCATCACCTGGATGTGCGGCGTCATGATCAAAAGCTATCGCCGCCCAGTTTTTAAAGAAGACAGTGTCGCGTTCATGGACATAAATATCTTGCGAAATATAATGCGCATTAGGGAGGCCTTTGGCCAAATCTATCGGGGCTAATACAGTGTCCAAGCTCATGAATATATCCATATCCTTTTTGCCTAAGGTCCGTAAATCTCACATTCGCTATTATTACCTAATCACATCACCCAGTATTAGCCAGACTGAACATATCTACACAATGAATATATCTAGTTTATGGCCCATTACGATCGGATTAGCTGTCCAAGCCGTCTTGGCTAAAATTCGGTTCTTCCTCATCCCATTTTAATTTTTCTTCCAGCCATGGCACGCGCTCACATAAGACTGGTAAACAGTCTTCCTTTAAGATCCGGCGCGCTTCTAAAGCGAGCTTTAAGGGAATATCACCCAGATTATCCTCACGGCCCAAGAGATCAAAATGCCGATTAAAGGCTCCCTTGGTGATCGGATGTATCTGCACCTCATCTATAAGGCTGGGTTTTTCAAGCAGACATAAGGGTGTTGTTATGCCCCACCCCATACCGCGCGCCACAGCCATAGTATGGCCCGGCGCTCTGTCAAATTCGGCAACATCAGGAAAGCGCAATCGTAAGCGGTTTAACTGGCGTTCAATCCGCAGGCCCATGGCCGAACGCATAGATATCCGCAAGAAAGGTATGTCTTTCTCCCCGCCTTCCAGTATCACATCTCCTTTATAGTCTTTTGGAAAAATAAGGACATGCGGTTCTTGAAAAACCTTATAGCGGACTAAACCAGCTATATCATCCATGACGCTGCTCGTTGTGATCATCAGGTCTATATTATGGGATATGAACTCTTCGCGGTGATAGGGCGCCAGACCCGACCAAAATCGCCAATAGCTCGAAATTTCATGCATGCTTGAATATAATCTGGAACCTAATACGGCTGCCATACTGTCGGTCATAGCCAGGGTGATAGCGGCTAATCTGCGGCGTTCCATTGTCCGGGTTTCCCGAAAGGTCTCCCGCGTATCACGCAAAATTTGTCGTCCGCGCTCAAGTAAAATCCGGCCCGCAGAGGTTAAAACAATCGGACGCACAGAGCGGTCAAATAATTTCGTCCCTAATGCGTCCTCCAGACCCGCTATAATTTGCGAGACAGCCGATTGTGTCATGCTAAGCACTTTCGCACTTTGCGTCATACCGCCCTGATCCGCCGTAACGACAAAGACCTGTAATGACCGTAAATCAAAATTACTCGGGATTTTCATATTCTCACTCACCCATGCATTATTAACTCATCTAATCATAAGTTTTACTAAACTCAAATGACATTTTTTAGCCCATACTATTAATATTGGCGAAATAATCAGGCTTTTAACAAGTTTACGAGGGCTGATAATCCAAATTATATAAAATTATGACGTCCAGAATTTAGATATCTAGCCTTGCTTTCGTTCAAAATTTGTCGAGTAGTCGATCTCAACAGGGCTTATTTCCATAGGCCTGACATTATATGAGACTGTTATGGCCCCTCTGCTTTCCATATCCCGACGCACACGTTCTACACCCTGGACGGATAAAAATACGCAACATGGCGTCAAAGCCTATACCGTTTATAACCGCATGTTATTGCCAACTGTTTTTGAAGACTTTATTGCCGATTACCACCACCTCAAAACCCATGTCCAAGTCTGGGACGTGGCTTGCGAACGTCAAGTGGAGATTAAAGGCCCGCAAGCCTCTGAACTTGTGCAAATGCTGACCCCGCGAAATCTTAGCAAGATGAAGCTTGATCAATGTTACTATATTCCTGTCGTGGACGAAAAAGGCGGTATGCTCAACGACCCGGTCGCGGTGAAACATAATGATGCGCATTGGTGGGTCTCTATAGCAGATTCTGATTTGCTCTACTGGGTAAAAGGCCTCGCAGCTGGGCGGGGCTTGAATGTGGATATTTCAGAGCCTGACATTCACCCGCTGGCGATACAGGGACCAAAATCCGATGCCCTCATGTCAAAACTTTTCGGGGACGAGATAACAGAGCTAGGTTTTTTCCGTCACCGAAAGTTTAAATTCGGCGATATGTCCTATACCATTGCCCGCTCGGGTTATTCTGTTCAGGGCGGGTTTGAGATTTATGTGGACGGCGGCCCGGGCGCGACCACCTTATGGGAGGCCCTGTTTGAGGCTGGCGCGGATCTGAATGTGCGCGCAGGCTGTCCCAACCTGATTGAGCGCATAGAGGGCGGGCTGCTTTCTTACGGTAATGATATGACATCTGAGAACACGCCGTTTGAAGCCGGCTTGGGACGGTTTTGTAAAGGCGAGAGTGCCGCGCTCTGTATCGGATCTGAGGCCTTACAGCTTGAGCGTGAAAACGGGCCGAAGCGCCAGATACGCGGCCTGTCCATTTCGGGCGACCCTATCCCCGCCTGCCAAAGCATTTGGCCAGTAAAAGCACAAGAGGGCGGTGATATAATTGGCGGGGTCAGTTCTGCGGCGTGGTCACCGGACCTGAACACGAATGTCGCCATTGCCATGATGGATAAAGCCCATTGGAGTCCGGGGACCAAGGTTGACGTACAAGCCCCGGACATGCCCCGCACCGCCGTGGTGACGAAACTCCCATTTGTTTAGAGGCCCTTACCCGCGCGAACACTTCGGAACACCCACGCGGTTTCGCGCTCTGCCTTCAAGGGACAAAGATAGATAAACCGCCCTTGGACGGCCTGCGAGGTGAAGGCTTCGAAGGAAACCTGAAAATTAAAATGTTTTACGAAGCCCTCACCTCGCAGCAGCAGAGTTTTTCAAAGTCCGGGATAGTGATGGGTCTACACGGTCAACCGAAGTCCGTTGGGCGCATAGGCAGGGTCGTTAACCCCTGCTGCATATAGGGCACGCGGCCCTATTCCCAAATCTACTGGCCTTCCCTATGCCAACG